>CAMZEM010000017.1 GCA_947305805.1 uncultured Clostridia bacterium
CCGCAACAAAGTTCCCGTCGCGGTTTTTGCAGGCGAAACGGAAACGGACGATTTGCCGGACGGAATAAAAGCCGTAAGCATCAATCCCGAAGGCGTATCGCTGAAAGAAGCTATGGAAAACACGGAAGAAAACCTGTATAACGCGACAGTAAAATTCGTTAACGCAGAAATGCTTTAAGAACAGATAAAAATACCGGCTGAATGAAGAAATTCAGTCGGTATTTTTCTGCATATCGGTGCAAAAAGTTGTATTTTGCGGCTTTTCCGCAAAGTGACAAGACGTGTTTCAGGAGGAAAAATAATTACATAATTATGTTTTTCAGCGCGTCAATCGCGGTTTTTGCGAGTATTTCGTATCCGTTACCCGTAAAATGCACGCCGTCTCCGGAAAGAAGTGACGGATCGGATGCGGCGGGAAAATAAAAATCAATTGTTTCAAGTCCGTATTTTCCGGCAATGATTTTTACCGCTTCATTTCGCTTTTGCACCCGTAAATCCTGCTTTTTATCGGCAACTGATGTTGTTAAAACAAGAAAAAGCGGTGTGGGTTTAAATAAGTCAAGAAAAAATACAACCGTTTTTTCGTAATATCCGGGATATTCCTTTTCATCGTCAAGATGCCAGCCGTGAAGTCCGTTATTGAACAGCACGGCGCTTCTGTATCCTTCCTGCTTTGCAAAAATACGGACGGATTCGCAAAAATACGGGTTGTCAACGGCTTTGGATGTACCGAAACCGTCAAAATACGCTTTTCCTGCGCTTTGCCTTGTTGCAACGCCGCGGGTGCCGCACGAGATGGAATCTCCTATATAAAGCACGCGCGTGATATCATCTTTTTCGGCGTGTTCTATCCATACGTTATCCCACTCATACGTTTCGAGGTTTTTTCTGTTTAATGAGTATTCATAAGATGAATTATTCATTTTCCGTATTCCTTTTACCGAATCTGTCGCAAAGCCCCGCATAAAGGAACACAAGACCCGCGCTTACAAGTATTCCGCCCGTAATATCCGTAAGCCAGTGAACGCCCGAAATCAGTCTGCAAACAACCATAAATACGGTGTAAACGATGCAGAACGTTACCGAGCAGATCATTAACGCCCTGTTTTCAATACGCTTTTTCAGCTGTATCGCAGTTGCTGACATAACGGTTATAACAAGCATCGTTGTAGACGACGGATATGACGTTTCAAGCATGCCCTCGATAAGAACGGGTCTGTAATTTACTTCATAAAGTTCAAAGAAAACGTAAACGATACCTACGGCGATGAAAAGACAGCCCAGAAGAAGAATATCCGGGTCAACTTTCAGCAGACTTCTTCTTTTTATCAGCTGTAAAAGCCCCAGAACGGCGAAACAGAAAACTGCCGCAAACGGAAGTATTTCAAGAATATCCGTCAGTTCGTAAAGAAACATATTCTCGCCCGTAACCGCGTGAAACGCTCCGTTGAGAGAAGCGAAACCAACGGAAGAATCGAGAGGACCTATCGGTTGAACGTCAACGAAGTGAAGCGTTGCCGTTAAAGCAATAAAAAGAAAAAGAAAAACAATTGCCGTAACCGTTTTTTTATTCATGTCAAAACGCCTTTCGTTTTTTTATCAGTCTATTTTGGGAAGATTTGCTCTGTATTTTGCAAGTTCTTCATCGGTCGGAATATAGTCGCTCATCTCACCGTTGTTGAATTTTTCGTATGCAACGAGATCGAAATATCCTGTGCCGGTAAGGCCGAAAACAATAGTTTTTTCTTCGCCGGTTTCTTTGCATTTAAGCGCTTCGTCGATCGCAACGCGAATGGCGTGGCTGCTTTCGGGAGCGGGGAGGATGCCTTCAACGCGTGCGAACTGCTCGGCCGCTTCGAATACGCTTGTCTGAGTTACGCTTACGGCTTCCATCATTCCTTCGTCGTAAAGCTCGGAAAGAACGGGGCTCATGCCGTGGTAGCGAAGACCGCCCGCGTGGTTGGGAGCGGGAATGAAATCGCTGCCGAGCGTATACATCTTTGCAAGGGGGCATACCATGCCGGTATCGCAGAAATCGTATGCGTAAACGCCGCGGGTAAAGCTCGGACATGAAGCGGGTTCAACGGCGATTATGCGGTAATCTTTTTCTCCGCGCAGTTTTTCGCCCATAAACGGTGAAATAAGTCCGCCGAGGTTTGATCCGCCTCCTGCGCAGCCGATGATAATGTCGGGCGTAATGCCGTATTTGTCAAGAGCGATCTTCGTTTCAACGCCGATAACGCTCTGATGAAGCAGTACCTGATTGAGCACGCTGCCCAAAACGTAGCGGTAACCGGGATTTGAAACGGCAACCTCCACTGCTTCGCTTATCGCGCAGCCGAGACTTCCGTTTGTGCCGGGATGTTCCGCAAGGATCTTCTTGCCTACTTCGGTAGTGTTGGACGGAGACGGAGTTACCGACGCGCCGTATGTGCGCATAACTTCGCGGCGGAACGGCTTTTGCTCATAACTGATTTTTACCATGTATACCTTGCAGTCAAGATCGAAATACGAACATGCCATTGAAAGAGCGGTGCCCCACTGACCTGCGCCCGTTTCGGTCGTTACGCCTTTCAGTCCCTGCTTCTTTGCGTAATATGCCTGCGCTATTGCGGAGTTTAATTTGTGGCTGCCGGATGTGTTGTTGCCCTCGAATTTATAGTAGATCTTTGCCGGAGTGCCGAGCTTCTTTTCAAGACAGTATGCGCGGACGAGCGGCGAGGGACGGTACATTTTGTAAAAATCGCGTATTTCCTGGGGAATGGGGTAATAGCGCGTGTCGTTGTCAAGCTCCTGCTTGATAAGTTCTTCGCAGAATACCGGAGCAAGGTCTTCCGCAGTCATCGGCTGATGCGTTCCCGGATTCATAAGCGGCGCGGGTTTCTTTTTCATGTCCGCGCGGACGTTATACCAGTAATTGGGCATCTCGTGTTCTTCAAGATATATTTTGTAGGGGATATTTTTGTTTTCCATAATTTTTTTCGGCGTTTTAAAAATCGCCTTCTCCTTTCACAATAAAAAAATCAAATCGGTTTGTTAAGTTTACAGTTGTCACGCTCTTTACCGAAGAGCTGCGGTTTTTATATCCTCCTTTCCGAAACTGCTCTTATTCGTCAGGGAGTTTTTCATAACAAAAAAGTCCTTGACAGAATAATACTACTGTCAAGGACGAATAAATCAATATCCGCGGTGCCACCTTGATTCACGGCATGACCCGTGCGCTTGCGGGATACCTGCATATCCCCGGCATGTAACGTCTGCCTCACGTCGCAGAATACTCTGAGCATACGCTCATTTGACTGCGCCCTCAGCGGTCCATTTGACAACTTGTTTCCCGTCTGCATCTCACCGCCACAGACTCTCTGTACGGGCATCATTGCCGTTATCTCCGCTTCAACGGTTTAAGGTTTTAAATTGCGGCAATTATATCACAGTGATTTTAAAATGTCAATACCCGGGTTTAATTTGTCACAGTTTTTTTGAATTCTGCCTTATTCCGCGGCAGAGAAAGTATAAACGTCTGTTATTTCCGCGCTGCCGTCAAGAGCGGCGTAAACGTGAAGAATACAGTATGTTTCAAGAGCATCTGCGGAAGTTTTTGCTTCGCAGAGTACTGAATAGTTCATTCCGGCAACAAGCTGCTGAGCAAGAAGCGCAACCGGAGTATATTCAACACCGTCTGCGGACTTGGAAGCGGTTTCAACGGCTGTTTTAACCTCTTCCGTAACAATGGGGGAGATATCGTCCGTCCAGCCGCCGGGTACGGGTTCGTCCCATATTGCCTCGCCCTGCGCTTCGGAATTGAAGATATCGGTTATTGTTGCGTTGCCCTGAAGATCTTCGTAAATCACAATTATCGCATAGGTTGAAACCGCCTCGGGAACAACCGGTGTGATCTGGCAGAGAATTCTGTGATTTCTTCCGGCTACTACCTGACTTGCAATATATGCAACGGGAGTATATTCCGCGCCGAGAAGCGTTTCGGACGCCTTTTCAACGAGAGTTTTTATTTCGTCCGTGATTTCGGGAGATTCGGCTCTCTGATATCCGCCGAGAAGTATCGGAGTTTCCGAAGTATCATCCGGTGTGTTTTCTTCACTTGAAGAGCATGAGGCAAAAGCAAAAAGCATAATGCCTGCAAGGATTAAAGAAATGACTTTTTTCATTGATATATTCTCCTTTAAATAGTCTTACTGTTTTAACGCCGATTTAGACTGTATTATCGATAAAAAGTTCCGTTAAGGCAAAAGCGCCTTTATCCGTCCGATTGCAGCATCTCCTTTCGTTTTTTGCGTCTTTCCCTGTTTATGTGCCTTTCAAAGTTTCCGCTCGCTATTATTTCGGCAACAACAAGCTGTATAAACGTAGGAACTGAGCACGAATAGAAACCGATTTTTTTACCGTACTCTTCCGTCAGACGTTTCGGAAGCACCAGATACCCCACACGGAGCGACGGCGAAAGCGTTTTTGAAAAAGTGTTCATATAAATGACGTTTCCGTTTTCCGAAAGCGCAAAAAGTGTCTCTTCCGGCTTTCTTGATACCGAAAACTCCGATTCAAAATCGTCCTCAATAATAATTCCGTCTCTTTCTTCCGCCCATCGAACGTATTCGTGTCTTTTTGAAGCTGACGCCGTAACTCCGCTCGGAAAACTTCTGTAAGGGGATATGTGCAGCACGGAAGCGTCGGTTGATTTGAGATAACGGCTTATTATGCCGTCTTTTCCGAGGGCGAGTTTATCAAATTTTACGCCGCACGTTTCGTAAACCTGCTCTATTTTTTTATACGACGGCGATTCGATTGCGTATTTTCTTTCTCTTCCGAGGAGATCTACCGTAAATCCGTAAAGATATTCCGATCCGGACCCGATGATTATCTGTTCGGGAGCTGCTTTTATGCCGCGGCTCCGTTCGAGATAACGGCTGATTTCCGTTCGCAGCTCGATACATCCCGAATTGGGCGAACGTTCCAGAATTCTTTCGCCGAAGTCGTTTTGCACCTTGCGCATCGTTTTTGCAAGAAGCGGAAACGGAAAACTCGATTCCGAAACGTGCGGCGGATATTCCGCAACAACCGCCGTTTCCTGCCTCTCCGCAGACGCCATAAATCCGTCGTCACGCCTGAAAATAACTATATACCCGCTTCTTTCGTGCGCCTCTGCATAGCCCTCGTCGCATAAAAGTCCGTATGCGTGTTCCACCGTAACGGTGCTTACTCCCGTTTCCTGCGCGGTAAAGCGTTTTGACGGCAGCTTTTCGCCAAGGCGGTAAATCCCCGAAACGATATCATCCCTGATCAGCGAGTAAAGCTGTAAATATGCGGGAGCGCTTTTGCTCCTGTCTATGATATATTTCATCTGGTTATATGAAATTCTCCTGTTTTGGCTATTTTCATCTCATCATATTTATTGTATACTTGTTTCACGAAAAAGTCAAGGGGTGAAACCTTATTATGCAGGAAAATAATTTAACAAAAAAACGAACGACCGTATGGCTCTGCGTCACGGCGCTGTTTATGGCAATGAACGTTGTGATGAGCATGAGTATTTTCAGCATACCCGTTCCGGGAGGACATCTTTATCTTAACGATATAGTAATCTGCGTAGCATCGATACTGCTCGATCCTTTCGGCGCGTTTATGGTAGGCGGCGTAGGAGCATTTCTGGGCGACTTTTTCTTTTATCCGACCCCCATGTTCGTTTCCCTTGTCACTCACGGACTTCAGGCAATAGTAATTTCCGTATTTTCCCATTACACGCTTAAAAAACATCCCGCTGTCGCTTCGGGTATCGGCGTTACGGTCGGCGCAATAATCAATATTGTGGGATATTCCCTCGGCAGAGCGTTCTTTTATGCAAGTTCCGGAGCGGAACCGAGCATTGCAACCGCTCTGACAAAACTTCCCTTCCAGGTTCTTCAGGCAGGTGTAGGCGCTGTTTTGGGCATGATTATCTGCTGGAAATTCGGTATAAGAAAGATTTTTAATAAACTGATGGAAAAATAAAAAAATGAAAATCGGAAACTCGGGTTTTTATCCGAGTTTCCTTTTTGTCAAAAAAAGTTTCGAAACAAAATCTGATTTAGTATTGACGAAATTAAATAAGTGTAGTATAATATGAAGCCGTTGGGAGGGACTGAAATGGACGACAAAATACTTAAAGCCCTTTATGAACCGAAGCGTTTTGAGCTTATAAAGCTGATGGCGGAAAGAACATACTGCGTCAGAGCGCTTGCGCTGAAAAGCTTTCTTTCCGAATCCGCCGTATCGCAGCATCTGAAAGCATTGCGTGAAGCCGGGCTTGTTTACGGCGTAAAAAAAGGGTATTACACTCATTACGGGCTTGACAAAAAAGCTCTTACCGCGGTTATAGACGAGCTTTCCGCTATCCGCGACACAAAGCGCAAACCGTGCGACGGTCCGTTTTACGGCTGTGCGGAATCCGAATATCTGAGGTGCAAATCGTATGTTGCGCCCGAAGACAGGGAGAAAAACAACTGATTATGCTTAAAAGATTTATTGCTTACTACGGACCCCACAAAAAAATGCTCGTGCTCGATATGGCTGCGTCTCTGCTTATCTCCGTTATCGGTATGGTTTACCCGATAATGACAAACAGAATGCTCAATACCTACATCCCCGAAAAGATGTACGACAAAATAGTAATCGCGGGCGTTATTGTGCTTGCCCTTTACGCGGTGCGCATGTTCCTGCGCTTTTTCGTGCAGTATTACGGACACGTCATCGGCGTTAAAATGCAGTCGCGCATGCGCATAGACCTTTTTAAACATTTGCAGAAACTGCCGTTTGAGTTTTACGACAACAATGAAACGGGCCGCATAATGACGCGTATTACAAGCGATCTTTTCGAAGTCTGCGAGCTTGCGCACCACGGTCCCGAAAACCTGCTTATAAGCTCGGTAATGATAATTCTGTCGTTTTGCTATCTTTTAAGCATCGACTGGATACTTACGCTTATTGTTTTTGCGTGCGTGCCTATTCTTGTTGTTGTTACTCTTCATTACCGCAAACTCATGAACAGGGCGTTTGAAGACAGACGCAAAAGCAACGCCACGATAAACGCCGCCGTTGAAAGCAGCGTTACGGGCATACGCGTTACGAAAGCTTATACAAACGCCGAATGTGAGATAGAAAAGTTTGAAAGAGGCGACGATCAGTTTGTTGACGCTTCAAAAAGAGCGTATAACGCAATGGCAAAATTCTTTTCGTCAACGTCCTTCGTTTCCGATGTTTTCAACGTTTTTATTCTTATTGCGGGCGGCCTTTTCCTTTACGGCGGACGCATAACTTTCGGCGATTATTCAACGTTTATCGTTTCGGTTAACTTATTTATCAACCCCGTAAACACGCTTATCAACTTTATGGAACAGTACCAGAACGGCGTTACGGGCTTCAAGCGTTTTCTTGAAATAATGGACGAAAAACCCGAAACGGACAGTCCCGACGCAAAAGAGCTTACTGATGTAAACGGCGAAATCGAATTCAGAAACGTATCGTATTCATACGATGAAACAAAGGAAGTTCTTCACGATATCAATCTTAAAATAGAAAAAGGCAGAAAACTTGCGCTTGTCGGTCCTTCCGGCGGCGGAAAAACAACGCTTTGCCACCTTCTTCCCCATTTTTACACTCTCGGTCCTGAAAACGGAGCAATTCTGATCGACGGGCAGGATATACGTTCGCTTACGCTTGATTCGGTAAGAAGAAATATAGGCATTGTTCAGCAGGATGTTTTCCTGTTTGTGGGAACGATACGCGAAAACATTCTTTACGGCAGACCCGATGCAACGGAAGAAGAGGTAATCGAGGCGGCGAAACGCGCAAATATACACAATTACGTTATGACCCTTGCAAACGGTTACGATACCGAAATAGGCGAGCGCGGCGTTAAGCTTTCGGGCGGACAGAAACAGCGTCTGAGCATTGCGCGCGTTTTCCTTAAAGACCCCGCAATTCTTATTCTTGACGAGGCGACGAGCGCGCTTGACAATACAACGGAAGTTTTAATTCAGCAGGCGCTTGACGAGCTTTGCAAAGTAAGGACGACGCTTGTTGTCGCCCACCGTCTTTCCACAATACGTAACGCAGACGAAATCGCGGTTGTAATGGACGGAAAAATAACCGAAAGAGGCACTCACGAAGAGCTTATGGCTCTCGGCGGAACGTATAAATCGCTTTATTCCCTTCAGTTCCGCGATAACGATATTTTTGAATGATTTAATCAGAATAAAAAGCGTACCGGCAGGTTTTGCCGGTACAATTTTTTCATATTTTTGTAAAATTAATATAGTATGATGAATAAAGAAAAAAGATTCAGGGGGAAATAAAATGGGCGAACATATTCTTACGGCTTATAAACCTGCGAAAAAAATTCCTTCAACCGTACTTCCGGACGGTTTGATAACCGGTAACGGAGACGTTACCGCAGTTCTTGCCGGAAGCGAGGACAGAGTAAGACTTTATATAGGCAAGGCGGATTTCTGGAAAGCAGACGGCAGAGTTTACACCGAAAAACCCGGCGGAATTGCGCCGCTTGCGCTTGCGGAAATACTTCTTCCTCAGCTTGCATACGGCGATTACAAAGCAAGTCAGGATATGGACGGAGCGCATATTACTCTTAATACTTCCGTCGGAAATCTGACCGCGCACATGCGCGTTACAGTCTGCGCCACGGAAAACACGGTTATAATAGAGCTTGAAAAATCGTTTCCCGCGGTGTCGTCGTCTTTCTCGTTTATTCCTCTTAACGGTTCGGAAGCCGTTGCAAAGACGGGAAAAAAGGACGGGTTAACATATTCTCTTCGCGGATTTGACACTCCCGAATGCCGTTTTCCGTCATACGGCGTATGCGCCGCAAAGCAGGTGTCGCGCGAGATTGCAAACGGGAAAGAGCGCATTGTGTGGGCAATTTCCGTAATGACAAATCACGATTCCGAGGCATATATGAGCCAGGCAGCGGAAAAAGCGTCGGTCATCTGCAAAGAAGACGTGTTAAAACTTCTTGACGAACACGAAAAAAGCTGGCAGAAATTCTGGTCAAAAAGCGGAGTCTGTCTCGGCGATAAACAGCTCGAACTTTACTGGTATGCGGGCATATATGCCGTTGCATGCTGCGCAAAAAACAAAAAATTCCCTCCCGGTCTGTGGGGCAGCTACGCTACGGCGGACGGTGCGGCATGGTTTGGCGACTATCATTTGAATTACAACTACGAAGCGCCGTTTTACGCACTCTCATCCGCAAACCATACGGAGCTAATAGACTGCTATATGGCGCCGCTTAACGATTATCTTCCAACCGCGAAAAAGTATTCGGAGGAGTTTTTCGGCATAAAGGGCTCGATATTCCCCGTAGGGCTCGGTCCGCTCGGGCTTGAAACGGATATCAGACCGGATACAAAAGAGCACGGACATCTTTTCCACGGTCAGAAAAGCAACGGCGCATACGGCGCGGTAATTCCGATGATGCACTGGTATTCAACGAGAGATACGGAATTTGCAAAACGGGAGTATTACGACTATCTTTTATCCGTTGCGGAATTCTGGGAAAACTACCTTGTTTTTGAAAACGGAGAATATCAGATATACAACGATGCGCTCAACGAAGTGGGCTGGTATGCCTCGGCGGACAGCATGCCGCACGGACACGACGATAAAAACCCGATAGTTTCCTGCGGTCTTGTTAAAATGCTGATGAATCTTCTTATAGATATTTCCTCGGAGCTCGGAATAAACGCCGATAAAATTCCGCAATGGCAGCATATCGCGGATAATATCCGTAAAGGCGAAACTTTTGAGATCGAAGGCGAAAAAATACTCAGAGGCTTAGACGGCAGCACGGAACTCAGAGAGCTTGCCCTTGAATGCGCCTATCCGGCAGGCGCGGTAGGAAGGTATTCTGCGCCGGAACTCTTCGAGGCTGCGAAAAACACGCATAAACGTCTTTCAATCTGGGAGAGTCACAACAGATTCTGCTCATACTATCCTCTTGCCGCAAGACTTGGCATCAACCCCGAAGAAATCATATCGCACATACATA
This sequence comes from uncultured Clostridia bacterium, assembly GCA_947305805.1. Lineage (GTDB taxonomy): Bacteria > Bacillota > Clostridia > Oscillospirales > UBA644 > HGM12619. Next base: position 10,055 of record CAMZEM010000017.1, read on the forward strand.
CTAATATCGAAAAATACGGACTTCCGAACGGCATGTTTGAATTCGGCGGAGGCGGACTCGAAAACAGCGCAGCAGTTCCCGCAACGGTAAACGAAATGCTGCTGCAAAGCTACGAGAACGTGATAAGACTTTTCCCGTGCTGGAAAAAGGACGAAGATGCGTCGTTTAATTCGCTTCGCGCCTACGGTGCGTTTCTTGTAAGCGCAAAAATCGAGAAAGGCGAGATTTTTGCCGATATTATCAGCGAAAGGGGAAGAAATCTTCGGATAGAAAAGCCCGAAGACGGCTATGTCGCAAAAATAAACGGAAAAACGATACCGCTTACCGAAAAGATTACCGAAATAAAAACCGCACCGGGCGACACCGTAACAGTAAAAAAAGCCGATTGACGGTATAGAATAAAAATGCGCCGTGAAAAAATCACGACGCATTTTTTTATTCGTTTTCTTCTTCTGCGGGAAAGAGCGCGCAGCCGTCTTTCTGAAAACGGCGGATCATCTCCCACGCCTGTTTTTCGGTTATTTCAAACCGTTTGCAGGTGCATTTAATACACGCAAATTCCGTTGCTCCGCGGTTTACCATTTTTTTGTAAAAACCGGTGTCGTAGCAGGTGAGTTCTTTTTTACAGACCATGCAGAAACTCATAAATCAACCACTTTTGCTATATATACCGCGCAGTCGTGCGCATCAACGGGTGTGCGGATGTATTCTTTTTCAATACCTTCGTCTTCGCCCGTAAAAGCATTTTTAAGCGCAAGACCTTTTTTGACGGAGTTGGGAAGTCCGATATGTTCAAACGGGAAGAACACCGGATATTTGTGTTCGGCAAAATTAACGAGCATAATTGCGAGTTCGCCGCCCGAAAGAATGCGGACGTAAATGTTTCCGCCTTCGCCTTTAACCTGGAATATCGGCCTGCATTCTTCGTCCTGATTTATGCGGAGAAGATACGGATTTGTTACGAGTTTAAGCGTTGTGTCGTCTATCGTTCTGAGATCGCATCCGAGCATTAGAGGCACGCCCGCCATACACCAGAGCGCAAATTCCGTGCGGTATTCCGTATCGGTACATCCGGAGGCGGCAACGTTGCCTTTATTGTGCATACCTACGGTAAGCATATCTATATCGTTGAAGCATCCGGGGCCCGAATGCTTGAAATTGCTTACCTGACTGAGAAAGATATCGCGGAAAGATGCAAAGCTGTCGTTGATGTCGCCCGTTGAACGGTACATGCCCGAACCGGTGGAACGGATCCAGTCGTGAACGTTGTCACAGCCCCAGTTGCAGGCGGAAAGGAGAATGTCTCTTCCGCAGTTTTGCAGCGCCATGCTTATGCGGCGGTAAAGAAGTATGCCGTTAACGTCGGCAGGTCTGAAACAATAGTCGTATTTCAGAAAATCCGCGCCGTATTCCGCAAAAGTCTGCGCATCGAGAAATTCGTGATCGAAAGATCCGGGATAGCCTGCGCACGTTAAAACGCCGGCGCACGAATACATACCGAATTTCAGCCCCTTTGAGTGAACGTAGTCCGATACGGATTTCATTCCGTCAGGAAATTTGATTTTATCCGGAATTATCTTATCTGTTTTCGGATCGCGCTTTTTCTCGCTCCAGCAGTCGTCTATAACGAGATATTCGTAGCCTGCTTTAAGCAAACCTCTGTCAACCATTGCGTCCGCCGTTTCGCGGATAGTTTTGTCATCGATGTCAGAACCGAACGTGTTCCATGTGTTGAAACCCATCGGCGGTTTTTTCGGGAACATATCTATTCCTCCGTATCTGTTTTTTCGGACCGCGCCGCACAGTGCGCCGTTTTCCGTTACCGAAATTATAGCAGATTATAACCGCCTTGTCAAGAATTATATAAAGTAAAACGGTAATTCTTTTCACCGGTTTATATCTGAAAGTAATTGACATATCCGTCCGTATATGGTAAAATAAAAATGAAAGAAAAACGCCGCCTGAAAACGGTAAAAATGTGAAACGTATGGAAATAGAAGTTATACGCAGCTCAAGAAAAACTCTCGGAGCGCAGATAAAAAACGGCAGAATCATCGTCCGCGCCCCGAAATACGCAACCGAAAAAGACATAAATCTGTTTTTGCAAAAAAACAGAAAATGGTTTGAAAAGCATATCGCATCCGCAAATGAACGCGAAAAGGAAAAAGAGAGCGTACGCAGACTTTCAGAAGAAGAGATAAAAAATCTTTACGACCGTGCGAAAAAAATCATTCCCGAACGCGTGGCATATTACGCGCCGATTGTAGGCGTAAAATACGGTAAAATAACGGTGCGTATGCAAAAAACACGGTGGGGCAGCTGCAGCGCAAAAGGAAATCTGAATTTCAACTGCCTTTTGATGCTCACCCCGCCCGAAGTTACGGACAGCGTAGTTGTTCACGAGCTTTGTCATATAAAGGAAATGAACCATTCAAAACGCTTCTATTCTGAAGTGACGCGGGTTTTCCCGTCTTATTTCGAACAGAAAAAATGGCTGCGGAAAAACGGAGATCTTATTCTCGCTTCGGCGGATAAATAAAACGTTAAACGGAGGATTTATTATGAAAATTGCGGTTGTTACCGGCGCGTCGTCAGGCATGGGAAGAGAGTTTGTCTATGCCGTTGACCGTGAATATAATTTAGACGAAATATGGGTTATAGCAAGAAGGGCTGACAGACTGAACGAACTTGCTAAGGAGTGCCGCACAAAAATACGCGCTCTGGCGTGGGATCTTTCCGATAAAAACAGCCTTGAAGAGTATAAAACGCATCTTGAAAATGAAAAGCCCGAAATTTCCGTGCTTGTAAACGCCGCGGGATACGGTCTTTTCGGAACTTTTGAAGATATGGACCTTCACGACCAGCTCGGCATAGCGGAAGTTAACGACAGAGCGCTTACCGCAATGTGTCTTCTCTCTCTGCCCTATATGAAATCGGGAGACACAATAATCAATATCGGCTCCAATTCAAGCTGGCAGCCCGTGCCGTATATGGCTGTTTACGCGGCAAGCAAGGCTTATGTTCTGAGTTTCAGCAGGGCAATCGGAAGAGAGCTTAAAAACAGGGGAATACACGTAATGTGCGTATGTCCCGGCTGGATTAAAACGGAGTTTATGGACCGCGCCGTTCACGACGATACCGTAAAGTATTATGACAGATGGTATACCGCAAAACAGGTTATCGATCAGGCAATGAAGGACCTGAAAAAGAAAAAAAAGGTGTCAATCCTCGGCGCGCCCGTAAGAAGACAGGTCCGCCTGGTAAAGCACCTTCCCGTGGATTTCGTTATGAATACGTGGTGCAAACAGCAGGGAAAAGAATAAAACATTAAATTTCATCGGTTTTATAAGGACGGGGTTTTATGACATACAGCGATAAATATCTTGCGTTTATGGGCATGGGTCCCAAAAGAATTCCCCATTGGGAGCACTGGTCAGACCCAGATGCGGAATCGTATCTTACGGGCATTGATTATTTTGCCCATCCGCGTCTTTGCCGTCAGAAACTGGCGGAGCTCTATCCTCAGCTTGAACTCGGCATACCCGAAAGCGACGATCCGATAGAAATACCGAAGGACGACGTCGGAAGTCATACCGTCCGCTGGGGCTCGGGGCAGACCGCAACGTGGGAACACGGAAATATGTTTAAGGACGAAGACGACGTATTTGCGTTTTCACCCCTTGAATTCGGCGATTTCTCCGGAATTCCGTCCGTAGTTGAAGCATACGATTTTTCATCGTATGAAGCAGTGGAAGAGCGCTATAAAAAATGGTTCGGAGAGGAAAACTTCGGCAAACCCGCCCCCGAGGGATCTGTCGCGTCGGTCGGTTTTTACAACACCACTTTTATGTGGCCGCTTCTTACCTTCGGCTGGGATCTGTTTTTGCAGACGTGTCTTGACGAACGCTTTGAACGGATTATGGACGAGTTTGCGGAGATAAACAGACGTGTTTTCAGAGTTTTTGCAAAACTGCCCGTCAATTTTGTGGTCTGCCACGACGATATCGTTAATTCGCGGGGCCCGATCTGCTCTCCGGAATGGATGAATAAATACGTATTTCCGCGTTATGAGGAATACTGGTCCATGGTGAAAGCGGCGGGAAAGCGTGTGATATTTATGGTGGACGGCAACGTGGACAGATACGCCGACGATATTTTTGCATGCGGCGCAAGCGGCATTATTTCCGAACCGTATACCGATTATAAAGCAATAGCAAAAAAGCACAAAGACTGTTTTCTTGCGGGCGAGGGCGACAACCGCATTCTTTCAACAAACGACAGAAGTCTTATTTACAAAATGGTTGACGGAATGCTTGAAACAGCGGCTCTCACGGGCGGATATATGATGTGTATAGGCAACCATATTCCGTGGAACGTGCCGGGAGAGGGGATAAAGTATTATCTTGACTATTCCGCCGAAAAGGCGGTCCGAAGCTGACAGACGCAGATAAATATATAAAACAAAAACCGAACTGTCCGCATCATTATGGGCTCGATACCAGCGTTAAAGTGCACTTTTCCAACGCGGTTCACAACACTACGATGGCGATAAATCTCGCGAGAGCGGTGGCAAGAAAATGAAAAGAGGTCCGGCGTTACGGCCGGACCTGCAAACGGGCTAAAATTAAGTTGAACGTCAGTTTTTCATCAGCGCTTCAAGTTCTGCATCGGATTTGGCGGAGATTTCGTCTGCTTTATAGAAACGGGTGAGTAAGGTAGCGATGGCTTTTCCTTCATAGGTGAAAACGAAATCGTAATAGCCAGTTTCGCACTCTTCTTGATGCAGGTAAAAGCTGCCCCAGCTCCACTCGTCCGGGTTTTCCGCATCCTCGGGATAATGCAGATCGCAGTAGTTTGCAAAGTTCGGATCGAGATCGGAGAATTTAGCTGTATTGTAATACTCCTGATCGTCGCGGTGCTTGAGTATCCAGACTCTGATGCCGTAGGTTGCGTCGGTGTCGGGGTAAAACTCGATCCACTCGCCAAGTTCGAAAATGCAGCGAACATCGGTAAGAGAAGACTCTCTGCCGTTGAAGCCTTCGGCTGAGCCGGCTCTATTGCCTTTGATAATCACGCCGTGAAGGACGGACGGATCCCTGTCGTCAAGCTCGATGAGATTGAGTTTGCCGGTGAGCTTCGCCGCTTCGGGATTTGTGTTTCCAGACTGGCTGTTTTCACCGGAATTGTTGCCTGTCTGAGCGTTGTTTTCGGACTGATTCGAGGGATTGTTCCCTTGGTTGTTTGTGGTGGTACCGCAAGCAACGAGACTGATGACCATAATAAGTGCAAGCACTATGATTATAATTTTTTTCATTATAAAAATCCTCCTTAAAGGTATTTGGTTATGGTTATTATGAAAACGAGTTGCTAACCGGGAGAAGGGATTGCTCTGGCTTCACCGAAACAGGCGAAAAAAAGGCGCGGCAAATCCACGCATCGCGGGAATGTCGTGCCAAAAAAGCCGTTTAATTTTTCAGTGATTTTTTGAAAAAAGGTATTGACAAACAAGCCAGGCAGGGCTACCCTTGACTGACTGACGTATAATGTCGCTTTCAGCATACCTGTCAAACCCCTTTCTTCAAAAACTACATTGGATAATTTCTCGACATTATTATAGCATCAATTACCCCAAAAATCAAGTACCTAAAGCATTTTTCACGTCATCAGGCATGTGAAAAGCACCTATATGTAGAGGATTTGTAGTGATTGCCCTCATCAGCAGGAGATCATACAGCCGTACACTATCCGCAGAGAGAAATCCCTGCGGAATTTTTATGCCCAAAGAGCAAAGGAAGGAGTTTCTATGAAGAATAACTTTTTATCCCAGTCCCCGAGCCGCGGCGCGAAGCATTGCGGGCAGTTCGGTTTTATTTTCTGTATTTTTCCACGGTTTCAAGCCCGTATTTAAGATAGAAAAGAAGGTTTTCTATATAATGGTCGGTCGGGCGCGCATATTCCATATATCCCGCCGAGGGACAGAGAATAAATCTTCCGCTTTTTTCGCCAGCCTCAACGCATTCGTCTATGAGACGAGCGATTCGTTCCTTTGAGGAAAGCAGAATTTCCTGTATTTCGATATTACCTTCAAGACCTATGCGGCCGCCGTATTTTTTTACAAGCTCATTCATATCAATGTCGCCGTTCGGCGCGGGTTCAAGCGGATTTAAAACGTCTACGCCCATATCAATGAAGCTGTCAATAAAATTGTTTACCTTTCCGTGACAGTGGACCCATACGTGTCCGCCGTATTCATGAATAATATCGCATACGGGTTTGTCGTATTTATGCACAAAATCTTCAAAGTCTTTCGGACTCATAAGCGGCGGCAGGATAAGTTCGGGGCCAACCCAGGAGAAAATCGGCTCTTTTATACCCGTTTCAAGTATCTTTTTTACGTGATTGCAGAGCCTTTCCGAATAAACCGCGCAAAGTCCGTCTATAAGTTCTCTCGAATCAACGCTCAGGTATGCGAGTGTTGCCGAGCCCGTAAGACACGAGACAAGAAACGCAGCATGAGGAATATCAATCATCGCAACGCCTCTGTCGCCTATCCCGGCAACGGCGTTTTCATAATGCCTGCTTTCAAGTCCCGTCGGAGCGACATACGGAAGAGAGAGTATTTTTTCTATATCATCTTCTTCCTTTATATAATGCTGCATATCGTAACCTGGGTCACCGACCTGCGACGCCCGGTATACCGTTTCAAGATCGCCTTTCGGCGTGTGAAGAACCTTGTGAATGTCCCTCCATTTGGGATCGCCCGTCTCCGTCTCCCACGTTTCCGTAAACCTGTCAATTTCCGTGCCTGCAAGCAGATTTATGCCGTATCCGCCGCAACCCGTGAAAATATCGGTTGTCTGCGCCGCGAGCTCGGAAACAGGTCTGTATTTTTCGTGAAGCTGACTGCCCACGGTATATCCCGCGCCCCAGAGCTTTAACGCGGGTCTGTCAATATCTTCGCCGCGGAATATGCGCATCAGTCTTTCGTGAGACGTAAGTTTTATCATTGTCGCACCTTCAATTCTCAGTTTTGGGGAACGGGATAAACCATGTCGCCCTTATGTTTTATATGAGTGCCGTCGGGCAGGACTATCTCGGCGGATATTTTTTCTGCGGTGCGGACGCGCAGCTCGATTTTGCCGTTCTTTCTCTCCCAGCGAACGAAAATATCGCCTTTCGGTGACGCGTATGTTGCCTCGGCAAACGAAAGAGCGCGGATAAAAGCGGGTTTTATCAGAACAAATCCGTGATCTGTGCCGTTCGGGTTGTAGCGCAGTCCCGCAACGGAGGATATAAACCAGTTTTTGATATCGCCGAACATATGGTGGTTGTGAGAATAGTTACCCTGTCCGGGAAGTTCGAAACATTCAGGCAGCGTGGTTTCTCCGAATTCGATAAACGCGCCGTATGAGGGGAATTCTTTGCGGGTAATCATTTTCCATGCAAGTTCGCTCTCGCCCGCGGCGGTCAGTACGTGGAAAATCACCCTTGCGCCGAGTATGCCCGTATCGAGAAAATCGCCGTTTTCATGAATGATTTTTATAAGATATTCCGTAGCTTTTGCCTTTTCGTTTTCGTCAAAAAGTCCGTAGTAAAGCGCCATTGCCTGGCTCGTCTGACAGCCCGTATCGGCAATACACGTGTCTTTGTCAATCAGGTGTGTCCGGACCGCTTCGCGCAATTCGTCATGCAACCGCATCGCATACGCTTTTTCGTCCGCTTTTCCGAGTACGTCAAAAATAAACGCGGCCATTTTTGCGCACGCTATTATCGTTACGCTGTCCGTGAGTTTGAGCGAGGGCTTTGTTTTGCCGCCTATTGGGCACCAGTCTCCGAGTCCGTAGGCAAGAAGTCCGTTTTCGTCACGTTTTGAGACAGCATAGCGAAGATACAGCGAAATCGCATCCGCGTTTTCGGCAAGTATCTCTCTGTCTCCCGAATAACGGTATGAAAAATACGGAATAAATATAAGCGCCGCGTCCCATGCGGGTCCGTTACCCCAGCCGTAACCCCAGTCAAACGTCGGTATAATGCCCGGCAGCATTCCGTTTTCTTTCTGCGCGGCGCGAATATTACGCAGCCATTCGCGGTAGCTTGAAGAAATATCCATTGTCATCATCATATGTTCCGCCGAAAGCGCCGCGTCTCCCGTCCAGCCGTTTTTCTCGCGATGCGGACAGTCCGTGGGAAAATAGAAGAAATTCGAGCGGTCCGAAACGTCGCACATCTTATAAAGAGTGTATGCCGTCTCGTCCGAACAGTTAAAAGATCCCGTTTCTTTCTGCGCGGAAGTGCAGACAATAAAAGTAAGAAGTTCGGGCGTTGCCTGCGTTTCGTCTATTCCGGTCACAAGACAGTAGCGGAAGCCGTGATAAGTAAACGGCGGCTCGAATGTCTCATCTCCGCCCTTGCAGATATATACGTCACGCTGCGAAAAACCGTCGGGATAAAAGTTTATGTTGTCGTAATCAAGCTCTCCGTTCGTAAGAAGCTCGCCGAACTGCATTACAACGCGCTGTCCCGCTCGTCCGTTGATTTTCAGGCGGACTATACCCGAGTTGTTCTGTCCGAAGTCGTATAAATAGCCTTCTTTGCCGTCTGCCGCGTCTTCGGGCACGGTCATTTTCTCAACGTCGCCTCTGGGGGTGTATTTTTTCATTTTACCCGCGCGCACAGTCGCTTTCAGCTCTTTACCCGTGGGAAGAACGGGAGTTGCCTCGCAAATGCGGAATTCGCCTTTCGGAGCATCGCAATTACGCGCGTTTTCCCAGCTTTTATCGTCAAATTCAGGAAGATTCCAGCCGTCTGTTTCATTTCGCGCATCGTAGCGGACTCCCGCGCGCAAATCGTCAAAATAAAGCGGAGAAGGAGCGGTTTTTACGCTGCAGTCGGAAACGGTCTCGGTATCGCCGATTTTCAGCGTAAACGCAAACTTCGGCGCTCCGCGAAACGTTGCCTTGTCAAAATCCCAGATAGCTCCGCCGGGCGCGTTCTGCATACCGTTGCCGAGCTGAAAGCCGAGCGCGTTCTTTTCGTTTTTGCGGATATACGGCGAAAGATCGTAATCGTCATAATATACAATATGGTCCGGATTTGAAATATACGGCGCAAGCAGACCTTTCGTTATCTCTTTTCCGTTAATCCATACGCGGTAAAAACCGAGTCCGGTAACTCTCAGACTGCACTCTTCGGTGTCTGCGAAAAAAACTTTTCTGAAATACGGCGCGGGAACGAAATTATGATACGTTGAATACTCTTCTGACGCACAGATAAACTGTTTCGGAAAATTCATAAGTATACTTCCTTTATTTAAATAATAAAATTCTGTTCGGTTAATTCCAGATAAGAATATTGTCGGTTAAACGGCATGCAATAGGGTCTCTGTCGTCCGCATCGGTGCGGACGGAACTTATAAGTATGCGGCCCTTGCCGCATTTGATATAAAACAGAGGAGTTCCGCCGTGAATGGAATAATCGGTCGGCTTGCCTATATAGTTATGCCACTGCAAAGTTTCTCCCAGAGCGCATAGCGATTTGTCAAACCTGTCGGGAACATATCTGCCGTATGCGGCGTAGGGGACGCTTTTACCATTGTCAAACCATCTGAGTCCGTCTTCCGGTATGCCGTTGAAAATAATGTTTTCAGGCGCGTTCATCGTGATTATTTCGGTTGCGTCTTCAACGAATTTGATATCTTTTCCGCCCGTAAGTTCCTTGTCAATCTCGCGCTGGTCAAGCATAATAACGGTTCCGCCCGCGCAGGCAAAATCATATACTTTGCGTCCCCGCTCAGCATCGGTTTTTTTTGCGATTACAAGCCGCTTTACAGAACTGTCCGGCGAAGGAACGTCTTTTGAAACAACGGCGCGTATGCGGTGCTCTTTTAAGAAAGACAGCGCTTTGCCGTCGTCTTCAAGACAGATTGCGCAGGCGTCCTTTTTCAGGGGATTGGACCAGCTTTCGGTTGCAATGAAAATATCATAGCCGTTAACCGAAACGGTTTCACCGCCGCTTACCGCCGTAAGTTTCAAAACAGCGTTTTCGGCACCGGAAGGCAGCGTATCGGGCAGGCGCAGCGTTACGCCGCGGGTTGCGGTTTCAAAATACCCGATATCGTCAAAAGAAATGCGTGCAGAGGCAATACTGCCTTCATCCGTTTCAATCGAAACCTCAACTTCGGGAGATTTGAGTATTTCGCGGTCGCGGTCGTCGTTTATTACCGTAACCGGAACGTTAATATCTTTTCCGGCAAAAAAGTGATGAGAATAAAGCTCTGCGCATACAAGCACGGGCTGATAAGCCGTTTTCAGCTTTTTTGCGGAAAGCATCGGCTGAATACGAAGCGGATCGCTGTGATAGTAAAACCACGTTTCAAATGCGAAAAGCAAAATTCCGCTTACGCGCTCATGCTCAACTCTGCGGAACATTTCCGCCAGTCCTTTAATAAGAAAAGCGTGGTTTTTCTGGAAATAAACAGGATCGTTATGCTCGTATGCCCGTTTGCCAGTTGTTGTCTGCGGCGTCTGATGCGAGTAAAGATAGAAGCGGACCGCGTGGCCGTCTTCGTCTCGCGTGTAGCCTACCGATAATTCCTGCAAAATGCAGGGACGTCCGGGAATAGTTTCCCGCCAGCCGAAATCGCCGTTCATAAAATGATAAAAGTCTTTGTCGTACCAGCCGTAGTAAAAATGCGGATCGTCCACGTCGCCGTCGTCAAAGCCGTATTTCCGTATTATCCGTTCATAGCGTCCGTTTGCAAACGGGAAGTTTAAATCGCGGCTTTTTGCAAGCGTCGGTGCCCTGTTGTATCCCGAATCGCATACAAGCGGAAGATCGGGAAATACTTCGCGGGCAACTTTCAGCCCTCCCTGAACGCGGTATGCCTTTTCCCGTATCGTCTCGTCGCTGCCTCGGGTAAGGTAAAAGTTCATTTCATTGTTCATCGTTATAAGAAAGAGCGAGGGACTGTTTCTGTGCCGCATAAACAGCGCGCGAAGCTCGGTTTTCCATATTTCAAACGACCGTTCGCTCGGAATATGCGAAAGCATAAGCCACGGCCACGTTCCTTCAAGCGAAACGAGCATTCCGAGTTCGTCCGCAGCGTCGTGCCACACGTCGGTCCAGGGCGATGCGTGAGTCCGCGTTGCTATAACGTTGTTTTCAAGCGCAACTTCGATAAACCTGTGCGCCAGACGGGCATCGTTCGGCTTAACGTGCGCGGGGAAATGGTTTCCGCCTCTTACCCAGAGCGGTTTTCCGTTAAAAAGCAGACGGCTGCCCGAAAGCGTTACGGTGCGAAACCCCACTTTTTCTATATGTTTATCCGTAATTACTCCGTTTTCGGATATAGTTACCGAAAGTCTGTAAAGATTCGGTTTTCCGGGCTCCCATAGTCTCGGACTTACCGCAGGCGTGGTAACGGTTTTTGTTATTTTCTCTCCCGCATCGAGCGAAACGTCGCATATTTCTCCTCCGCAGAGATATTCGCCCGTAACGGTATGCACAAGCGAATACGAAAGCTTGCCTTTGCGTGAAACCGCGTCTGTATTCGCAATGTTTATTTCTATCGTTGCTCCGTCCGTTTTCGGTCTGAACCAGCAGCTTTCCGTATGCAGTTTATCCCTGACAATCAGCTTTACCGAGCGCCATATTCCGCCCGGATGATTTGAATAAAAGCCGTGCGGTATATCGTCTGTGTTAAACGGACGGTGTTCGCAGTCCTTCGCGTAAAATTCGTCCTCTTCCGAAGACCTTGCTTTCGTGTAATTATCGTCGATGCTGCTTTCCGCAATTTTTATCTCTTCGTCGGTTAAAACACGGCTGACTTTTATTGCCAGTACGTTTCTGCCGGGACGGATATTTTCGCTCACGTCAATCTGCATCGGCGTAAACATACCGATATTTTCGTGAATCTTTACTCCGTTAATATATATTTCGCTGACGAGTGCAATACCTTCAAAATCGAGAGTAACGTTCTTTTTTTCTATGCCTTCTGGCATATCAAGATAATGGCGGTACCACGCGCACTGCGTTTTCTGATAGTCAAAAGTGTAATTCATCGCGCGGGCAAACGCTTCTAACCAGTATGAATCGCTCTGCCCCTTGTTCATCTTGCCGCCTGAAAAAGTTTCTCCTTCAAGCCATGCCTGAAGCGGTATCCAGCATTCGGGTACGTGCATTGTATGCGCGCGGCTGTCATCGTAAAGCGGCAGTGAGGGATTGCCTTTCGCCTCGTTTGCGGGTATAAACAGCCATTCGCCTTCAAGCGACATTTCCGCCCTTCCGTCGGGAAGAACGGGAATCGGGAACGAACGGTAGAGCGCGCGGTTGCGGGCGCGTTTTGATTCCTTTTCTTCTTTTGAGAGAGTTACCGTTTGCAGATAATCCGGCATCGCCGAAACCCCGTCAAGGGCATTGCCTTCACATGGCTGCAAAGTAATATCTTTGTATTCAGTATAAACGTATCCTCCGCCGAAAGCAACCGTTCCCGAGTGAAACGGCGCGTCGGTGTCTTCGCAGAGTATTCTCGGAGACGTTTCATCATTAAGATATACCGCGATTTTGCTTTCCGCGCACACAACTTTTATTCTGTACCACGTTGCCGGCATAACGGAAAAGTCGAGCGGGCAGAGCGCAAGCATTTTGTCGTATCCTGCCGAACCGAGACGGGAAAGATACAGATGGTTGTGCCCGTCTCCGCGAAGAGCGACGGTATAGTAATAATCGCGGCTGTATCTGCGAAAAGACGCCCATATTTCGGTTTTATGCTCATTTTCGGGTGACCTTGCTGAAAATTCGAGCTCAAAATTATCTATATCGGTTTCCTTTTTTACCGCATACGCGTCTTTTATGCGTATTACTCCGTCCGAAAACGTGCAGTTTGCGCTATATCCGCATATTTCAAAGTTTTCTTCGTTTATCCTCAGCATAACGTCTGTCCTTTCGTGCCGTTTGCGGCAGCTTTTGCGTTGCGATCTGTTCAATTCAGTATACCATATTTTTACGAAAAGTCAACAGAAAAAAAGAAAAAACGGTTAAAGTTTCAAAAACGGAGTCGGCGAATTTTTTGTGACGTTTTTTCTTTTCTATTGATAGAATAATTGCCGTATGTTATAATTTTACCGTGGATTTTCAATCCGGTTTCAATGTTCGTATGCAATAATGTTTTATGCGGAGGACGATGAAATGAAAATATTGCTTGCCGAAGACGAAAAAAGAATGAGCCGCGCGCTTTGCGAAATAATGCGCCAGGAGGGGTACGACGTTACCGCCGTTGATAACGGAGAAGACGCTCTTTACGAGGCGGAAAGCGGAATATACGATCTGATCGTGCTTGACGTAATGATGCCGGGAATGAACGGATACGCCGTTGCGAAAAAGACACGCGCGGCGGGGATACGCACGCCGATTCTGATGCTTACCGCAAAAAGCGAACTTGACGATAAAGTGGAAGGCCTTGACAGCGGCGCCGACGACTATCTTACAAAACCGTTTATGACAAAAGAACTTCTTGCGCGTCTGCGCGCGCTTGCAAGAAGAAATATCCCCGTTGCGGACGGAAATCTTAAGTACGAGGATCTTACTCTTGACATTAAAAACGCCGTTCTTAAATGCGAAAACGGACAGAGCGTACGCCTCGGAGAAAAAGAGCTTCGCATTCTTGAATATCTTATTGCAAACCGCGGACAGATACTTAACCGCGAGCAGATTGCGCTGAAAATATGGGGATACGAAAACGATTCGGAATACAACAACGTTGAAGTATATATGTCGTTTGCAAGAAAAAAACTTGCGTTTGTCGAATCCCGCTGCGAGATCAAAGCGGTTAGGGGACTGGGATACGAATTGAGGTGCCGCGATGTTCGGTAAAACGAAAATAAAAATAGTTTTTACTGTTGTTTTTTCTCTTCTTGCGCTGATGATTGTTACTCTTACAACTATTTATATTTCAAACAGGATAGCGATAAGAAACCAGAACAATGAAATGCTCGGGACTTATCTTGAACTTTACGGCTCCGAAGACCGCCGCGGCGGTTTTGAACCCGCTGAAATGCCCGAAACAAGCGGTGAAAACCAGCCGGCAGATCCTCCGGATATTCCGCATAACAGAGAGCCCGTGAAAAACGAGCCGAGATTCAGACTTTCAACTTTCTACTCCGTTGTTTTTACGCAGTCGGGGGAAGTTGCGGAGATAAACAACGGCAACAGCGCCGTTCAGAGCGAAGATACGCTTCTTGAAATTGCGTCCGCCGCGGTAAAAAGCGGAAAAGAGAGCGGCTCTTCGGGGAATATTTATTACCGTGTTGCCACGCACGGCGACAGAACCGTTGTTGCCATGATAGACGGCACGATAGACGACGGCAATCTGCGCCTTCTTTTCCGTCAGATGCTTATAATCGGTTCTGTTGCGGTAGCGGTCCTTCTTGTAATTTCCGTTATTATCGCGCGCCGAATCGTACGTCCGCTTGAAGAAAACGACAAAAAGCAGAAACGGTTTGTTTCCGACGCTGGCCACGAGCTTAAAACACCCGTTGCGGTTATATCGGCAAACAGCGAACTTTTAAAACGGCAGCTCGGCGATAACGAATGGCTTTCAAATATTGATTACGAAAACGAGCGCATGTCCGAACTTATCAGGCAGCTTCTTGCTCTTTCAAAAGCCGAAAACGGCGAAATCCCCAAAGAAACGCTCGATTTTTCAAAACTCGTAAACGGCGAGGTCCTTCCGTTCGAGAGTCTTGCGTTTGAAAAGGGCAAAAGAATTACAGCTGAGACAGAAGACGGCATTTATACCGAAGGCAACGGCGGTCAGCTAAAACAGCTTGTTTCTATTCTTCTTGACAATGCTTTATCTCACGGCACCGACGACGAAATATCTCTTTCGCTTAAAAGCGAGAGGCATTTTGCGGTTCTTGAAGTTGCAAACGGAGCAAAAGTTCTGGAAGAGGAACAGCTTAAACATCTTTTCGACCGTTTTTACCGTACAGACGGGGCGAGGGAAGACACGGGGTCCCATTACGGACTCGGTCTTTCGATTGCTCAGGCAGTGACGGAGGCGCACAGGGGGCAGATATACGCCGGCTATAAAAACGGCAAAGCTGTTTTTACGGTTAAAATTCCGATAAAAAAACACGAAAATTAATTTTTTTCAATCTTCCTTCAATTTCCGCGGGTTATAATACGTGCAGAAAAACGGAAAAGAAACCGAATATGAAAAGAGGCGTATTTTTATGAAAAAACTTACTGCATTGCTTCTGGCAATTTTAATTATGATATCATTTTCATCGTGCGGCGCGGAAACTTCAACCGAAGGAACCGTTTCGGAAGCGGTTACGGATACCGCGATAACCGCAAAGGAATCAACGGGTGAATTCACCGTAACCACCGAGGACGGGACATACTCGGGCGAAGACGGCGTTTATACAATTTCGTCTGCGGGCACGTACACGCTAAAGGGCAGTCTTGAATGACAGATTATAGTTGACGCGGGCGATGACGACGAAGTTGTT
>CAMZEM010000018.1 GCA_947305805.1 uncultured Clostridia bacterium
GTATTCTGGACAATTTCACGGAGCTTACAGCGGAGCTTACAGCGGAGCTTACAGCTCGAAAAAAGCAGTATGAATACTACCGCGATCAGCTGCTCTCTTTCGACAAAATAGGGGGGGGTGGAACGTAAGGTCGTTTGGCGCACTCTTGGTGATATTGGAAAAGTATCAATGTGCAAGAGAATTCTAAAAGAAGAAACGACACCGGATGGCGAGATTCCGTTTTATAAGATTGGCACTTTTGGAAAACAAGCTGATGCATATATTTCACGGTTATTATTTGAGAAGTACAAGTCTCAGTATTCTTATCCAAAGAAAGGTGATGTTTTGATTTCGGCTGCCGGGACAATAGGTAGAACCGTAGTGTTTGACGGCGAACCTGCCTATTTTCAGGATTCAAACATTGTTTGGATCGACAATGATGAATCTCAGGTGACTAACGAATTCTTATTCTATTGGTACCAGACAAATCCGTGGAAGGCATCTACGGGAGGAACGATTGAGCGGTTGTATAACGATAATATATCACGAGCAAAAGTGCCGGTATTGCCCAAAGATCAACAAAAGCGTATCGTTCATGTTTTGAAAAACTTCGACGCCATCTGCTCCGATCTGAACATCGGGCTTCCGGCGGAGATCGAGGCGCGGAACAAACAGTACGCTTATTACCGCGATCTCCTCCTCTCCTTCGATCGTTCACAATTTGGTAACGTAGAGAGAGAGAGAGAGAGAGAGCAGGAGCGCGGCGCAGTGACGAGATAAAACTGCTGCAGTATGTGTTTGGGTATGCGGAGGTGACCATTGCAGAAATCTCTTCAATTTCGAGAGGAAAGGTGATTTCCAAAGACGATATAACTGCAAACCCTGGCGATTATCCGGTTTACTCATCACAAACCGAGAACATCGGTGAATTGGGGCGCATAAACACTTTTATGTTTGATGGTGAATATTTGACTTGGACTACGGATGGTGCGAATGCCGGAACTGTATTTTATCGGAGTGGAAAATTCAATGTCACGAATGTTTGTGGTTTGATTGAAGTAAATCCCGATCTTGCTGTAACAAAGTATTTGCTCTATGCTCTCCAAATTGAAGCACCCAAATATGTAAATAGTGGAATGGGTAATCCAAAACTGATGAGTAATGTGATGGCCCGTATCCGCATTCAATTACCATCTATAAATGACCAGAAGCAGATTGCTGATACGCTTGATCGCTTCAACACACTCTGCAACGATATAACCGAAGGTCTCCCTGCGGAAATCGAGGCAAGGCAAAAGCAATACGAATACTACAGAGACAAATTACTAACGTTTGAAAAGAAATAATCAGGAGTCGATTTTATGCCGTACTTTAACATCGTAGCCCAGACAACGGAAAACACCGTCGTGACCGAATACGAACCCGTCAAGACCCGTTCGGAAAACTATCAGAGCGAGGCGGAGCTTGAGCGGGAGTTTATCCGTATGCTCACCGAGCAGGGATACGAATATCTGAAAATACACACGGAAGCGGAGCTTTTGAAGAACCTGCGCGTCCGTCTTTCCGTGCTGAACAAATACGAGTTTTCAGACAGCGAGTGGGACAGATTTCTGAAAGAGTCAGTCGCAAATCCTAACGAGCATATTGAAGAAAAAACGCGTAAGATTCAGGAGGACAACGTACAGGTTCTGCGACGTGACGACGGTACGAGCAAGAACATAACTCTTATTGACAAAAAGCAGATACACAACAATTTTCTTCAGGTCATCAATCAGTATGCGGTCAGCCAGAGCTCCGGCGCAGCGCACGACAATCGCTACGATGTCACAGTCCTCGTCAACGGTCTTCCTCTCGTTCATATCGAGTTGAAACGACGCGGAGTTGCCATCCGCGAGGCGTTCAATCAGATCAACCGCTATCAGCGTGATTCGTTCTGGGTAAGTTGCGGACTGTTTGAGTATATTCAGATTTTCGTTATCTCCAACGGCACAAACACGAAATACTACTCCAACAGCACCCGTATCAACCATATCAACGAGAACAAGACGGGCATGGGTAAAAAGCGTTCCACAAGCAACAGCTTCGAGTTTACTTCTTTCTGGGCAGACGGAAACAATGTCGTTATCCCCGATCTTATAGACTTTACGCGCACCTTCTTCGCAAGGCACACGATACTCAATATACTGACCAAATACTGCGTCTTCACTTCGGAAAAGATGCTTCTCGTCATGCGACCGTATCAGATCTCGGCAACCGAGCGCATACTCAACCGCATCGAGATCGCGACCAACTACAAAAAATACGGAACTATTGCCGGCGGAGGCTACATCTGGCACACTACCGGCTCCGGAAAGACTCTCACGTCATTCAAAACCGCGCGTATTGCTTCTCAGCTTTCGTTTATCGACAAAGTTCTGTTCGTCGTCGACAGAAAAGACCTGGACTATCAGACGATGAAGGAGTATGACCGCTTTGAAAAAGGCGCAGCAAACAGCAATACGTCGACTGCGATACTGAAAAAGCAGCTTGAAAAAGACGACTGCCATATTATCATCACGACGATCCAGAAGCTTTCAACATTCGTAAAGAAAAATCCCGCACACGAGGTTTACGGGAAACACGTTGTTATCATATTCGACGAATGTCACCGCTCGCAGTTCGGCGATATGCATGCGGCAATCGTAAAGAACTTCAAAAAGTATCACCTCTTTGGCTTTACCGGCACGCCGATTTTTGCTGTAAATGCAGGCGCTGTTCACAATCCGCATTATTTCACGACCGAACAGGCCTTCGGTGATCAGCTGCACACATATACGATTGTTGACGCCATTAACGACAAAAACGTTCTTCCTTTCCGCGTTGATTACATCAAAACGATGGACACCGATCCGGATATCGACGACAAAAACGTCTGGGATATCGACCGCGAAAAGGCATTCTTGGCATCCGAGAGAGTGCGACTTGTCACCGGTTATATCCTTGATCATTTCGATCAGAAGACATACCGCGGCAACCAGTCGTATATGTTCTCGAAACTGGCTAATATATCCGAGGTCGCATCTGCGGATCGCGGCAAGATTGAAGAAATTAAGGTTAGACAGCGCGTCAACGGATTTAACTCCATTCTGTGCGTTTCCTCTGTCCATGCGGCAAAGCTCTATTACGAGGAGTTCAAAAAGCAGATGGCGGCCAATCCTTCAAAGGCTCTGAAGATCGCCACCATATACAGTTACGGCGCAAACGATCCGGAATCAGAAGAAGACGGACTACTCGGCGAGGAAAACTCCGAAGATACCTCCGCACTCGACAAGTCCTCCCGTGATTTTCTTGACGGTGCAATTTCCGATTACAACCGGATGTTCCATACCAATTATTCGACCGACGGGGACAAGTTCCAGAATTATTATAAAGACGTGTCTCTTCGGATGAAGAACAAGGAACTCGATCTGCTGATTGTCGTCAATATGTTCCTAACCGGTTTTGACGCTACCACACTAAATACGCTGTGGGTAGATAAGAACCTCAGAGCACACGGCCTGATACAGGCATTCAGCAGGACGAACCGTATTCTTAACCGCATAAAAACCTTCGGCAATATCGTCTGCTTCCGCAATCTGCAGAAACGCGTTGACGACGCAATATCTCTGTTTGGAGATAAAAACGCATCAGGCATCGTGCTCCTGCAGAAGTTTGATGACTACTATTACGGCTTTATCGACGCCGAAGGCAAGAACCATCCCGGTTACGTTGATATGATAAACGAGCTGATGGAAAAGTATCCACTAAGCGAGCCGAGAATCGAAGGGGAGCAGAATCAGAAGGATTTTATTTCGCTGTTTGGAGCAATTCTCCGTATGCGCAATCTGCTGTTGTCTTTCGACGAATTTGCAGAAAAGGAACGAATTTCCGAGCGTGATCTGCAGGATTATCTCGGCAGGTATCAGGATTTACGCGACGAGTGGATTGGCAAACGTCAAGGGCACGATAAAGAGGATATTACCGACGATATCGTATTTGAGATTGAGCTTATTCGGCAGATCGAGATTAATATCGATTACATCCTGCTTTTGGTCAAAAAGTTCCACGACAGTCACTGTCAGGACAAAGAAGTGCTCATCACAATTCGCAAGGCGGTCGATGCGTCGCCCGAACTGCGCAGCAAAAAGGCGCTCATCGAGACGTTCATCGCCGGAATCAACGACGTTGACGACGTCCTGCTGGAGTGGAACTCATATATCGCTGAGCAGAAGGAAAGCCAGCTTCAGGAGATCATCCGCGAGGAGAATCTGAACGAAGCCGAAACGCGCAAGTTCCTGGAGGACTCTTTCCGCAACGGCGAGATCAAGACGACCGGCACAGATATCGACAAGATCATCCCTCCGGCATCGCGTTTTGGGGGCGGAAAACGCGCGCAGATAAAACAAGGAGTTATTGACAAGCTGAATTCTTTCTTTGAAAGATTCTTTGGAATATAAGTGGTGACTGATTATTTACAAAGACAACGGTCATTTAAATAAATGATTGGTTTTAGGATTTTACGAGAGGATCTATTATGACAATTAGTGATGCGATAAAGTATTATAAAGACAACTTTTCAAAGTATTGGGAAGAAGAAAAATACAAATGGTTGGCGGTACAGCATTTTAATAATAATTGGGATATCGATGCAGACGATTTTGCGGAAATGCTGCGAATATCCTTTAACCTTGCTGAAAACCTATTAGTTGGAAATATGTATTATGCATATCCGATGTTATGTGATCTTGCACGAAATGATGCTGAAAAGATGCGTATACTATTTCGCATACTTTACAATGAAGATTTGCCGTTAACCGAACGATATAAACAGTTTCGGGCAGGATGCAAGGAGATAAAGGAATCGTTACGTCAAAGTAGTCAGTCTCCCGAAAAAATAAATAATCACTATCAGGATCTTCGTGCAATCACAGTATACTTATCCTTCAAATATCCTGAGAAATATTTCCTGTATAAAAGCAACATGTATAACACATTTAAAAAACATATTGATTTTCAGGAAACCAGTCAGGAAAATAATTCGACAATCAGGAAGTATGATAACTATGCCCGTATGTGCGAGGGAGTTATTGCAGCAATCAATGCCGATAACGAACTTCAAACGATGCAGAGCAAAGCTATTGCAAGTGAACCTGATTGTTATAAAGATTCTGCGTACCATTTACTTGCACAAACGATTATATATGTCTGCAGTGAGCCGGGGGAACAGCCCCATCCGACTGAAAGCACAAAACAGTCCGGACGATCAAAATATCTGAATGAAAAAAAGGAATTAACATCCATGATACCGAAAAACACTATTTTATATGGCCCTCCGGGAACAGGCAAAACGTATAATTCTGCCATCTATGCTGTCGCTATTATTGAAGGAAAAGATCTTGAACAAGTTAAAGCAGAGCCGTATACCGACATAATGAATCGGTATAATGAATATAAAAAGCAGGGACAAATCGAATTCACAACTTTCCATCAATCATACGGTTATGAAGAATTCATAGAGGGCATAAGACCGGTGATGGAGGGAGACTCGGAAGATACTGGAGATGTCAAGTATCGGATTACTTCCGGATTGTTCAAATCTTTTTGTGATAAAGCATCTCCTAAAAGTGCAGACCTTGGACTTAATGCTAATCCGACCATATGGAAAGTATCTCTTGCGGGTACCGGAGATAATCCGATAAGGACAGAGTGCATGCAGAATGGCCATATTAGGGTTGGGTTTGATGAATCAGGAGCAGATATTACCGGTGAAACAGAGATTAAAGAAGGAAAAACTATTTTAAATGCGCTCATTTACCGTATGCAAATCGGAGACATTGTGCTCTCTTGTTACAGCTCAACAACTATTGACGCAATTGGGGTTGTGACCGGAGAATACGAGTGGCACGATGAGTATGAGCATTTTAAAAGGGTGCGAAAAGTAAACTGGATAGTTAAAGGAGTTAAAGAGGATATCACAAGAATAAATGCGGGGAAAACCCTTTCATTACCTACAGTTTATGCATTAAATAGCATTATGCTTGACGATGTGATGGCTATGATTGAAAAGCTTGCTCCTGACACCACAATGGCTGAAGATAAACGGCAAAACTATGTCTTCATCGTCGACGAGATAAACCGCGGTAATATTTCTAAAATCTTTGGCGAGTTAATTACTTTAATTGAACCGTCAAAGAGGATTGGACAACCCGAGGGCATGATGGCAAAATTACCTTACTCTCAGAAGGATTTTGGAGTGCCGGATAATGTGTATCTCATTGGAACTATGAATACTGCCGATCGCTCCGTTGCATCATTAGATACCGCATTGCGTCGTCGTTTTAGATTTAAAGAAATGCAACCAGACCCAAGTGTTCTCGAAGACGTTTTTGTCGAAGGGCTTAGTATAGGTGAAATGCTTAGAAGCATGAACAGAAAGATTTCCGTTCTTTATGATCGCGAACATACAATCGGTCATGCGTATTTTATTCCATTAAAGAATGATCCAAGTATAGAAAACCTTTCTAGCATATTCTCGTATAATATTATTCCTCTCCTTCAAGAATACTTTTATGAGGATTACGAAAAGATTCGCCTTGTACTTGGCGACAATAAAAAAGACAGAGAAGAGATTCAGTTTATCACAGTTAAGACAAATGACTTTGATAATCTTTTTGGAGATAGTTCAGTAGACATTGATACAAACATGTCTTTTGAGATTAACAAGGAAGCCCTTACAAATATAGACTCATATAAATTCATTTGAAAGCGAGCGACACAAATGAGGAATCCATATCTAATAACGGAATATGGTTCTTTTGTTGCTGAAAAGCAAATTGAAGGATATACAACACTACCGCAGAAAACATTTGATGCGCTTGAATCATTTGTTCTTACGAATAGAAGCAAAGACACAGATGCCATAGAGCTGTTGGGACTGTCTGCAAAAAAAGGAATAGGTAAGGTTATTACCGCCAAGAACTATATTGGTGTAATTACTATGACCGACGGAACTACAATTGAAATTTTGCCTAAGATTTTCCCAAACGAGCCGGAAGACAAAGTAAAAAAGCTTTTGATTGAGATGCTAAAAGCATTAAAAGACTCCCCTTATAAGTCTTTGCAGACCTCCAATGTAAACATCGAGAAGATGAGCATTTTTGAGGTATTTATCAGAATGTTCGTTGATGAGGTGCTTTTTATTGAAAAAAGAGGCCTAAAATCTGGGTATCAAACCATTCAGAACAACGAATCTGTTTTTAAGGGAAAACTAAAGGTTTCAGAGAACATAAAGCACAACATATCTCATAAAGAGCGCTGCTTTGTTGAATTTGATGAATTCAATTTAAATAGACCTGAAAACAGACTTATAAAGAATACTCTTTTATATCTTTACAGGATAACACAAAGCTCGAGAAACCGAGTGGATATAAAGAATCTTCTGAATTCGTTCTCTGAAGTAAACGAGTCAACAGACATAGACGGGGATTTTAAAAAGTATATTCCGGATAGGAATATGAAGGACTACACAACCGCTTTGATGTGGTGCAAGGTGTTTTTGTTGGGAAAAAGTTTTTCGGCGTTTTCAGGTTCTGAAATCGCATTCGCTCTCTTGTTTCCAATGGAAACTCTTTTTGAGAGCTATGTTGCAAAAAAACTCAGGAAATGTCTTAATTCCAAAGAATATATTGTTTCAGTTCAAGATAGAAGCTTTCACCTTTTTGACAATCCAAGACAGTTCTTGTTAAAACCTGATATTGTTGTTACGCGAAAACAGGATGGCGCGGTTTTTGTTATGGACACAAAATGGAAACTGCTTTCACCTGCAAAGCCGAACTACGGAATATCGCAGACAGATATGTATCAAATGTATGCATATCAAAAAAAATATCAAGCGAAAAGCATTACCCTTCTTTATCCTGTAACCGATTCGCTTAATATGGATAAAATTATATCTTTTCGATCTAATGACGAGGTGTTTGTGAACGTCAGATTTATTAACCTTTTCAGTATTAATCAAAGCTTTTCTTTGATAAAAGAAAGCATGAACCTCTCATAAGTTAAAACAATTACCACAAACTCGTGATTATACTTTAACAAGGAAGAGTGGCGGAATATTGAGAAATTAACAAAAAGCCTCGGCGGATTTCTCCGTCGGGGCGTTATTTGACATACAATATTATGTTCAAGTCCTTTCAATCACGTTAGATAATCATCTTCTGTTCTATCCCTTGGATCTTGAAAGAATGAATTAGACAGTACAGCAATCAAGGAGTAAGTTGCTCACGATGACTAAATATGCTTCCGTTGACGAGGAGCGAAAGATACTGGTTGACGCCCTCGTTTCAAATCCATATGACGATCGGCCATTTGAACAGTTGTGTGTAAGCTTGCGTCCCTATATGAGGAAGGTCTGCTTTGAAAAAGAGAATGTCGTTTCATATATGAACGCGGAAGACTATATGCTCGAATTCCAAATAGCTGTATGGAAAGTTATTATGAGATTCCGTCTCGCACCAGAAGTATATTACTCTGTGAAGGAAAACGATAAGGTTATCGCATATATCTTTAAATCAATACGAAATAAGCGAAGACACATATACCATGAGTATGTAAAAAAGAACGCTATATTAAAAAACTCATGGGAAATTTACAGAAACAACGACTGCTTTAGTAATAGGTACATCGTTCTCGAAAAGACTATTGAGTATTGGAAGCAAAAACATCGTGACTATAATCACGCCAACGATGAAGAACGAAAAGCTTACTATCAAGCCCACCGAGAGCATTACAAAGATTATAATCACAACTACTATATGGCGCATCGCGATGAAATACGCCGCCGACAGGCCAAACGCCGTCGAAGGATCAAACTCGAAAAAGAACTGCGTTATGAATTGCTCTGTCGCCTTGTAACCGTACTATCTAAGCTATGGTCTCGCAGCCCAAATATCTAACTCGTAGTCTCGCGTTTCGGCTCTTTCGGTGTTCAGGTTAGATAATTGCAGATACGCGATAGGGATTCCGGGCAGCCGCCGGCTTTTGGGGGCAAACCTCGGAATCCCTTTATTCTGTACATTTTCAGCCCTTTTCCGTGCCAGTTCTCGTCATCAATACTACTGTCTCCACATGTTGCGTTCTCGGAAACATATCAAACGGGCGGATTGTGTTAAACGTGTATCCGAATTGCGAAAGCAAAACTATGTCTCTCGCCTGGGTTTCGCTGTTGCAGCTTATATAGACGATTTTTTCGGGCGAAAGCCTTGCTATCGCATCAACGGTTTCTGTTCCGAGCCCTTTTCTGGGCGGGTCTACTATTACCGTGTTCGGCTTGCCGCCGCATTTTTCAAGTATTTTCGGCGTTTCCGCTGCATCTGCGGCAAAAAACTCCGCATTCTCAATACCGTTTATTTCCGCATTTCTTTTTGCGTCGCAAATTGCCTCTTTTACTATTTCTATCCCGAAAACCTTTTTCGCGCCCGCTTTCGCCGCAAGAAGCGAAAGAGTTCCTATGCCGCAATAAAGGTCAAGCACCGTATCGTCGGGGTCGATTTCCGCAAGATTAATTGCGTATTTATACAGGTTTTCCGTCTGCCTGCTGTTTATCTGATAAAACGCTGCGGGACTGATCTCAAATTTCACGCCGCAAAGTATATCCGTTATCCGTTCTTTGCCGTAAATCAGACGGTATTTTTCTCCGAGCACCGTATTTCCGCGCGTGGTGTTTTCGTTAATATAAACGCTCGCTGCGCCGGTCTTTTTCATCAGCTCGGCAAATTCTTTCTCAAACGGCAGTTTTTTACCGTTAATAACTGCGCATACGCATATTTCACCCGTGTTTTTCGCTTTTCTCATATAAAGCTGACGGAAAAGACCTTTTCCGCTGACTTCGTTATACGGTGTAATGCTTTTATCCTTTACAAAGCCCTCCGCGGCGGCAAGAAATCTTCCGAAATCGCCGTCCTGCAAAAAACAGTCGCTGTTTTCAATGTTTCTGTGACTTGCCCGCGCGTAAAACCCGAATTTTCCGTTTTCGGAAAGCGGACATACAACCTTGTTTCTGTAATGTTCCGTTTCCGGAGAGGGTACCACGGGCAGCGGATCGGGAAAAACGGGCATATTCCGCCTGTATGAGTTTATTACGTGCTGTCTTTTTATTTCAAGCTCCGCGCCGTAGTCCATATTCAGAAAAACGCAGCCGCCGCACTTTTCAAAAGTGGGGCAGGGGGCGTTTATTCTTTTTTCGGACTTTCGGATGATTTCTTCTATTATGCCGTATGCAAACGACTTTTCGGTTTTAACCACGCGGCAAAGAATTACGTCTCCCGGAATGGCGTTATGAACGAAAATAACGAAATTTTCAAGGTCTTTGTCGGAATAGCGGGCAACCCCCAGTCCGGCAAAGCTTACGTCGGTTATTTCAAGCTTTAAAATATCGTTTTTCTTAATCATCGTTATCTTTCCGTTACGGTTTTATTGCTTCAATTATATTATTTTTTTTGTATTCTGTCAAGCGTGAACTTATGCCGCCATTTGTGATTTTTGCGTGAAAAAGCGCGAAAGCCGTTGACAAAAGCGGGCGGAATGTGGTAAAATAAATATAACGAAAGCAATCTGCACGGCCGAAAGGCGTGCAATGTTATATTTTAAAACAGAATAACCGCTTCCGCAAATATTTTCTTCCGGCAACAAAGAGGGCTGTTTGTTATCTGAAGAAAAGTTGCGGTGTGTTTGTTGTAGTTTGAAATTTTAATCCTACATACAATTATTATTACAGGAGGTAATTAATTGAAAAAAATCGACAAAATAAGAATTATTCCGTTGGGCGGACTTAACGAAATAGGAAAAAACCTTACGCTTATCGAATGCGGAAAGGATATTATTGCCATAGATTGCGGACTTGCGTTTCCCGACGAAGAAATGCCGGGCGTTGACTACGTTATTCCCGATATGCAGTATATCATAAAAAACAGCGACCGTTTCCACGCAATCTTTATTACTCACGGTCACGAAGACCACATCGGAGCAATTCCGTATCTTCTTCGCGACATAAACGTTCCCATTTACGCCACAAGACTGACAATCGGCATAATACAGAACAAACTGAAAGAGTTCAACCTTGAAAACGAAGCGGAGCTTATAGAGGTCCGCGCGGGACAGACCGTAGACCTTGACACTCTGAGCGTTGAATTCATTCACGTAAACCATTCAATCGCGGACGCCACAGCGCTTGCGATACACACGCCGTGCGGCACAATCCTTCATATGGGGGACTTTAAAATAGACGTTACGCCCGTAGACGGCGAAATGATAGATTTAACGCGAATCGGACAGCTCGGGCAGGAGGGCGTTACGCTGCTGATGATGGAGTCAACAAACGTGGCGCGGCCCGGCTTTACAATGAGCGAACTGAAAGTCCGCGATTCGCTTCGAAACATTTTTATGAAAGCGATGAATAAGCGGATCATCATCGCAACGTTTTCGTCAAACGTCCACAGGGTTCAGTCCATAATCAATCTCGCCGCCGAATTTCACAGAAAAGTTGCGGTAAGCGGCAGAAGCATGGTTAACGTAATAGAAGTTGCGGATCAGCTCGGCTATATGTCAATCCCCGACAGAGTGCTCATCGATATTGACGACGTAAACAATTATCCGCCCGAAAAAGTTGTTGTAATCACAACGGGCAGCCAGGGCGAGCCGATGTCCGCGCTTTACAGAATGGCGTATTCCGATCACAAAATAGTTGAAATAAACAACCGCGATCTCGTCATCATTTCCGCAACCGCAATTCCCGGCAACGAAAAACTCGTTAACAGGGTAGTTAACGAACTTTACCGCTCGGGCGCTACCGTTGTTGACGATTCTCTTGCCGAAGTTCACGTTTCGGGCCACGCATGTCAGGAGGATCTGAAGCTGATTTTCGGTCTTGTAAAGCCCAAATACTTTATACCGGTGCACGGGGAATACAGACATCTCAAACGCCACGAAGAGCTTGCGCTCTCGCTCGGAATTCCCGGAAAAAATATCGTTGTTGCCGATATAGGCGATATAGTTGAGCTCAGCGACGAGGGAATAAAAAAGATAGGCACCGTGCCTTCGGGCAAAATTCTCGTTGACGGACTCGGAGTAGGGGACGTCGGAAACGTTGTTTTGCGCGACAGAAAACACCTTTCGCAGGACGGACTTATACTTATCGTAGCCGTTGTTGACGAATACACTCTTACCGTTATGCCCGACCCCGAGGTTATTTCCCGCGGTTTTGTATACGCGAAAGAAAACGAGAATATCGTTGACAGAATAAAAAACATTACCGTAAAAGTCGTTGAACACTGCGCTTCCGAAGGGTATGACGAATGGATATTCAACGCAAAAACCCGTCTGAAAGACGAAGTAACAAAATACGTTTCGGAACAGACCAAGCGCAAACCTATGATTATTCCCGTTATAAAAGTAATATAAAATAGTAAAGGAAGCATCCGTTATGAATTATTCCGTTATTCCTACAGTCAAATCCGTAAGCGCAACCGAAGAAAAAGTCAGCATTTTCGATTTTTCGCCGTCCATGTCGCTTCAGGCGCATTGCAGAACGGAAGCTATCCTTCAGGATTTTGCGCTTGAGCTCAGGGGCGAAAAACTTATAAAGGCGGAAATAGACCCGTCTTTCGAAAAAGACGCATATACCGTTGTAATAAACGGTGATGAAATCCGCATTTCCGGTGCTGCAGACGCAGCCGTCCACTACGGTTTTTGCACTCTTGTTCAGCTTGCGCTTCTTAACGGCGGATATGTTCCCGTCGGAAATATAAACGACTGTCCCGATATTCATTTCCGAGCCGTTTCGGACGATATTTCGAGAGGACAGATTTCCACCGTAGACGGTTTCAAATCAATAATCAGGCGTCTTTCCTATTTTAAATACAATGTGTATATGCCGTATATCGAAGATACTTTCCGTTTGGAGTTCTGCCCCGATTTCGGCAAGTATTCCGATCCCGTTCCCGCTTCTGAATGGCGTGAAATATGCGAATATGCCGCAGGATTCGGAGTATCGGTCCGCCCGATAATCAATCTTATCGGTCACTGGGACAAAAACAGCAAACTTTACGATTTCAGGGATATGATGCTTCGTGACGGCGACAGGGTTACGGACGTTCTGGACGTTACGAAAAAAGAGGTCCGCTCTTTTGTCTGCTCCATGCTTGACGAGGTGGTTGCGGCGTTCGGAAAAGGCGTTATCCACGCAGGCGGTGACGAAGTTGTGGATTTAAAGAAGATTTTCGGAGAGGAAAAAGGCGGAGAAATCTATACCGAATATTTCAACTGGCTTTCTTCCGAGCTGAAAAAACGCGGATGTACCCTTATGATGTACGGCGATATGTTTTTGCAGCCCTGGGGCGATTACGGCTTCGGTTTCGATCTCGTTTCCGCTCTTGACCCCGATATCACCCTTATCGCATGGGATTACGGTGTCCGCGATAAGTATTCGTCGGCAAAGTTTGCCGAAAGCGGACATAAATTCGGCATTTCACCCGGAACGTGGACGTGGTGCAGATTTATTCCCGATCTTGAAGTATCATTTACAAACAGCAAAAACTTTACCGCCTGCACCCGAGGCACAACCGATATTTTCGTAATGTCGAGCTGGAACGACAACGGAACAGCCCTTCGCGAAGAAATGATGCCCTCGGTAGCCGCAGGGGCGCAGTTCGCGTGGACGTACGACGAGTCCGTAACGTTTGATTCGTTCCTCCGTTCTTTCAATAAAATATATTACGGCTATGACGACGCCGTAACCGATGCGATTAAAACCGTATATGCATACGACAGACATTTCGGTCTTGAAAGCGTTTACGACTATGCCGAAGTAGGCGGTGTGCTTTTTAACGAATTCTGGAAAGACGCGAGAAAACCTACGTCCGAAAAATACGGTCTTGCCGAACACTGCTCCGAGCTTCTCTCGGTAATAGGCGAGGCGGAAGATATTCTTAAAGAAAACAAACCGAAGCGTTTCAAACAGACGTACGACGCTTTTATGTTCGATATACGCCGGCTTATGTGGACGCTGATGCGCGTTTGTATCATTCCTTCCGTTGCATTCGAAAGCAGAGAAGAGGCGAAAAGCATCGTAGACGATCTTATTGCTCTTTCCGAAGAATTTGAGCTTATTAAAAAGGAAAACAGACGTCTCTGGATGCGCACGAACCGTCAGAGCGAATGGAATTACCTTGAATCGAAGTATATTGATACAGAGCAGTCTCTTTATTCGCTTATAAGATACTGTAAATACGGCAAAAACCTCAACCTCGAAAAGTATATATAAGACCGGAACGGATAACGGCATCGGGTTTTTATATCCGACAGGGTGAACTGCTATCCAAACAGTCTATGGATTCACCTCAGTTAATCCGATATAATGTATATAACAGACAGGCACCGTCTGAACAGAAAACGGAGGAACAGTTAATGTATACAATCGGCGAAAAAATCGCAGAACTGAGAAAAAACAGAAAAATGACGCAGGAAGAACTTGCAAATACCGTAGGCGTTTCCGCCCAGTCCGTCTCCAAATGGGAAAACAGTCAGACCATGCCGGATATAATGCTTCTTCCTTCACTCGCAAGCGCGCTTGACGTTACCGTAAACGATTTGTTTTCCATAACGTCAAGTCCGGATCACTACGAAAGCGTTCACCCGGACAAAACGCCGGAATACGCATACAAAGAGCTTTACAGGGCGATTCAGCAGGGACTATGCGACGGAGAATCCGTTTCTAAGGATTTTTTGTCAAAAAGCATTGAAAGCCTGCGCGGCGACGACAAAGGTCAGTCCGGTCTTATTTCGTTCGATAAGGGCGAAATGAACGGAGCGGTATATGTAAACAGAAATATCGCGCTGAGTCTTGTAAAATCGAAAACGGACGCCGTTTCGCTTTTTGAAAACGAGAAGATTGCGGAGGTTTTATCCGTTCTGTCCGATTCAGGAGTGCGCAGGCTGCTGAAATATATGCTTACAAACGGAAATGCCACTGTAACCGCCGCAACGGCGTCGGGCAAATGCGAAATCGATTTGGTTGAAACGGAAATTGCGCTGAATAAACTTGCATCGCTCGGCCTCGTAAGTATTCAGCAGGTTGACACCGGTGAAGACAAACCGCTTGCCGTTTACCATATAATAAGAGAGCACAAGATTGATATGGCAGTTTATCCTTTGTTTGAGATTGCGCGAATTCTCGCTGAATGGCACGAAAACTGGTACGGATTCAGATGTTAAACACGTTTTGCCGCCGAAGAAATTCGGCGGCAGATTTTTTAACCGTTTACGGGCTCAAAGTTCACAAAATGTTCATAAATAAATGTTAAAACACCTATTGATTTTTTTGTTCCGCTGTGATATAATACCCAAGCATGGCAATTTATGGCAATGATCCCGGAGGTTGCCGTTCGGCTTTGAAACCGTGCGGGTAATTCCGGGGGAGCGAAAATCCGATTTGAAATTGGATGATACCGAATTTTGCTGATGTAGTCGCTTTTCGATCGACTGTACGTTAAAGGATCGGCTTCCCGGTTACTAACGGAGACCGTTTACGGTGTCTACCTCTCAGCGCCCGATGTTTTCGGAACAGCTTGCCCTGTCCGAAATTTTTTGCGGTCAAATCCGGAAACACACGGCAGAGTGTTCGGTTTTTCATCGCCGCCAAATCAAACATTTTCAAAAGCAAGGCAAAATAAAATCAGGAGGCGAAAATCATGGCAGATAACAAAAACAAAATGAGAATCAGACTCAAATCTTACGATCACAAACTCATCGACCGTGCGGCAGAGAAGATCGTTGAGACCGCTAAGAGATTCGGCGCTGAAGTTTCCGGCCCCGTACCCCTTCCCACGGATAAGGAAATAATCACCATTCTCCGCGCTGTTCATAAATATAAAGATGCTCGTGAACAGTTTGAGATGAGAACCCACAAGCGCGTAATCGATGTTATCAGACCTTCGCAGAAAGCCGTTGATGCCCTCGTAGGCATAGAGCTTCCCGCAGGCGTAGATATCGAAATCAAGCTTTAATCTACAATAATATATACGCATATACGCCATGCAGGTCACGTTGGTACCCGACCAACCAATAACCGAAAGGAGATTCATTAAATGGAAAAAGGCATTATCGGCAGAAAAATCGGTATGACTCAGCTTTTCACAGAAAACGGCAACGTCATCCCGGTAACCGTTCTTGAAGTCGGACCCTGCCCGGTCGTTCAGAAGAAAACCGTTGAAAACGACGGATACGACGCGGTACAGCTCGGCTTTGAAGACATTCGTGAAAAACTCGTTGTTAAGCCCCTCAAAGGGCACTTCGACAAAGCGCAGGTCGCTTACAAGAGAGTTCTCAGAGAATTCACTCTCGACAACAGCGCTGATCTTAAAGTAGGGGATATCCTTAAAGCAGAAGTTTTTGCTAACGGCGACAAAGTTGACGTTACGGGTATTTCCAAAGGTAAAGGATACCAGGGCACAATCAAACGCCACGGCTTCCACACCGGTCCTATGGCGCACGGTTCGGGTTATCACAGACATCAGGGTTCCATGGGCGCGAACACCGACCCCTCCAGAGTTATGAAGGGCAAAGGCATGCCGGGTCACATGGGCAGCGAACAGATAACAATCCAGAACCTCACAGTTGTTAAAGTCGATGCTGAAAACAACCTTATTGCTATAAAGGGCGCCGTTCCCGGCCCCAACGGCGGTCTGATAATCGTTAAATCCGCCGTTAAGAAACAATCTTAAGGAGGGAGGATTCACAATGGCTAACGTTAAAGTATACGATATGACCGGTAAAGAGACCGGCACGCTCGAATTGAACGATAACATTTTCGGCGTAGAAGTCAATGTCTCTCTTCTTCACGAAGCGGTCAAAAATTACCTCGCAAACCAGCGTCAGGGCACACAGAGCACCAAGACGAGAACCGAGGTTCGCGGCGGCGGCAAAAAGCCGTTCAGACAGAAGGGTACAGGCAGAGCAAGACAGGGCTCCATCAGAGCTCCGCAGTGGTATCACGGCGGCGTAGCGCTCGGTCCCAAACCCAGAAGCTACAGATATTCCATGAATAAAAAGGCAAAGAGAGGCGCAATGAAGAGCGCATTCTCCTGCAAAGTTCAGGAAGGCAAATTCATCGTTCTCGACGCGCTCAGCTTCGAACAGGCAAAAACCAAAAATATGGTAGCCGTTCTCAAAGCTCTCAACGTTGCGGATAAATCGCTTGTTGTTCTTCCCGCTCCCGATGTTAACGTCGTAAGAAGCGCAAAGAACATCCCCGGCGTAAAAACCCTTTATGTAAACACTCTCAATGTTTACGATATAATGAACCATGACAACTTCATCGTAACGAAAGAAGCTGTTCAGAAAATCGAGGAGGTGTACGTATAATGAAATTCGCTCAGGATATCATATTAAAGCCGGTTATTACCGAACACAGCATGAACATTATGCGTAACGAACGCAAATACACCTTCGTAGTTGCTCAGGATGCAAACAAAATCGAGATAAAAAACGCCGTTGAAGAAATATTCAAGGTTAAAGTATCCGCTGTAAACACAATGCATCTTTCCGGCAAAAACAGAAGAAGAGGCCTTACCTCCGGCAAGACCGCGAAAGAAAAAAGAGCAATCGTAACACTTACCGAAGATTCCAAGACAATCGAGTTCTTCGATAGCTTAATGTAAAGGAGTGCTGAGTTAATATGGCTATAAAATCATACAAACCGACAACTCCTTCAAGGAGAACCATGACGGTTTCCACTTTCGAAGAGATCACCAAAAAGACTCCCGAAAAATCACTCCTCACCGTTCTCAAAAAGAACGCGGGACGTAACAGCTACGGTAAAATCACCGTCCGTCACAAAGGCGGCGGAAACCGCAGAAAATACAGAATCATCGATTTCAAGAGAAACAGACTTGACGAACAGGCAAACGTAATCGCAATCGAATACGATCCCAACAGATCTGCCAACATAGCTCTTATTGAATATTCCGACGGAGTTCGCAACTACATCATCGCTCCCGAAGGACTCAACGTTGGCGATACCGTTGAACTGTCTCTTTATCGAAAAGATTCCCGTCGGTACTTTTATTCACAACATCGAGCTTTATCCCGGCAAAGGCGCTCAGCTCGCCCGCTCCGCAGGTATCGGCGCTCAGCTCATGGCTAAGGAAAACGGCTTCGCTCAGATCCGTCTTCCCTCCGGAGAAGTAAGAATGGTCCGCCTCAACTGCAAAGCCACAATCGGCGTTGTAGGCAACAGCGACCACGAAAACGTATCTCTCGGTAAAGCCGGAAGAAAACGCCACATGGGCATCCGTCCCACGGTCCGCGGTTCCGTAATGAACCCCAACGACCACCCGCACGGCGGCGGCGAAGGCAAATCTCCTATCGGTCGTCCGGGCCCCGTTACCCCCTGGGGTAAACCCGCTCTCGGTTATAAGACCCGTAAGAAGAATAAGTCCAACAAGTATATCGTAAAGAGAAGAAAGGATAAATAGGAGGTGCCATAAATGAGCAGAAGTGTTAAAAAAGGCCCGTACGTCGAACTTTCGCTTATGAAAAAAGTTCTCGAAATGAATGAAAAAGGCGAAAAAAGAGTAGTAAAAACCTGGTCCAGAGCATCCACTATTTTCCCTGAATTCGTAGGACATACGTTTGCCGTTCATGACGGAAGAAAGCATGTTCCCGTATATGTAACAGAGGATATGGTCGGCCACAAGCTCGGCGAATTCGCTCCGACCCGTGTATTCAGAGGCCATTCAGGTTCCAAGGCCTCCAATACAACGAAGTAAGGCGCACAGGAGGTTAAGTAAAGATAATGGAAGCAAAAGCTTATCTGAGAGATCTTCGCATCACTCCGCGTAAAGTGAAGATAGTTCTCGATCTCATAAGAAACAAGCCCGTCGCAACGGCGGCAGCTATCCTTCAGAACACTCCGAAGGCCGCAAGCGAACCCGTTTTAAAGCTTCTCAGAAGCTGCGTTGCCAACGCTGAAAACAATTTCGGCATGGACGTTGAAAAACTCTATGTTAAAACCTGCTTCGTAGGTCCCGCAAGAGTTATGAAACGCCGCATGGAAAGAGCAAAGGGCAGCGCCGATATATATCGCAAGAGATCTTCTCATATCACAATGATCCTTGCGGAAAAGG
The DNA here is from genome assembly GCA_947305805.1 of uncultured Clostridia bacterium. Taxonomy (GTDB): domain Bacteria; phylum Bacillota; class Clostridia; order Oscillospirales; family UBA644; genus HGM12619. The sequence continues at coordinate 19,176 of CAMZEM010000018.1, forward strand.
AATAAGGGAGGACAGATATGGGACAAAAAGTTAATCCTCACGGCCTTCGTGTAGGCATAATCCGCAACTGGGACTCCCGCTGGTTTGCTCGCGACGACAAATTCGGCGACATCCTTGTTCAGGATAACAAAATCAGAAAATTCATCAAAAAAGAAATGTACGCCGCAGGAATTCCCAAGATCGAAATCGAGCGTAATTCCGAAGACCGTATAAAAATCTACATCCACTGCGCAAGACCCGGTATCGTAACCGGCAAGGGCGGCGTAGAAGTAGAAAAACTCCGCAAGAACGTTGAAAAAATGGTCGGCAAACGCGTTTATATCACAATCGTTGAAGTTAAACGCCCCGAGCTCAACGCTCAACTCGTAGCAGAAAGAATCGCATCGGACCTCGAAAAGAGAACCGCGTTCAGAAGAGCAACGAGAACCGCTATCGACAGAACCATGAAAATGGGCGCAAAAGGTATCAAAACAATGGTATCCGGTCGTTTGGGCGGCGCGGAAATCGCGCGCAGCGAGCATTTCCATGAAGGAACAATTCCCCTTCAGACCCTCAGAGCCGATATCGATTACGGTTTTGCCGAAGCTCATACAACTTACGGCAGAATAGGCGTAAAGGTATGGATATACAAAGGCGAAGTTCTCGCATCTAACAGAAAAACGGAAGTAAAGGAGGAAAACCGCCGTGTTAATGCCAAAAAGAACAAAATATAGACGTGTCCAGCGCGGACGTCTTAAAGGTAAGGCTACAAGAGGTAACAAGCTTTCAAGCGGTTCCTACGGCCTCGTTTCCCTTGAACCCGCTTGGATCACCAGCAACCAGATAGAAGCTGCCCGTATCGCTATGACAAGATACATCAAAAGAGGCGGTAAGGTCTGGATCAAAATATTCCCCGACAAGCCCATTACCGAAAAGCCTGCCGAGACCCGAATGGGTTCCGGTAAAGGTTCTCCGGAATATTGGGTAGCGGTTGTTAAACCCGGCCGCATAATGTTCGAGATGGACGGAATTCCCGAAGAAGTTGCAAAGGAAGCTATGCGTCTCGCATCTTATAAACTTCCGGTTAAATGCAAATTCATCAAAAAATCCGACGAGGCTACCGAAGCCGGAGGTGACGCATAATGAAAGCTAAGGAAATCAGAGAAATGTCCGTTTCCGAACTCGAAGCTAAGCTCAAAGACCTTAAGGCAGAGCTTTTCAACCTTCGTTTTCAGCATGCGACAAAACAGCTCGACAACCCCATGGTAATCGCTTCTGTTAAAAAGGATATCGCAAGAGTTAAAACAGTCCTTCATCAGAAGCAGGCTGTATGATAGGAGGACGGAACAATGGAAAGAAATCTCAGAAAAACAAGAGTCGGCACGGTTGTCTCCAATAAAATGGACAAAACCATTGTTGTCGCCATCAAAGAGAATTTAAGACATCCCCTCTATTCAAAGGTTATAAGAAGTACTTATAAACTTAAAGCGCACGACGAAAACAACGAGTGCAATATCGGCGATAAAGTCGAGGTCATGGAAACCAGACCTCTCTCCAAAGATAAGAGATGGCGTCTTGTTTCGATCATCGAAAAAGCTAAATAATGCAGTAAAGGAGTACCAGTTATGATTCAACAGCAAACCTTTCTGCAGGTAGCCGACAATACAGGTGCAAAGGAGCTTATGTGCATTCGTGTTTTGGGCGGCACAGGCAGAAAATATGCCAATATCGGCGATGTTATAGTCGCTGCTGTCAAGAAGGCTTCTCCCGGCGGAATCGTTAAAAAAGGCGAAGTCGTAAGAGCAGTTGTGGTAAGAAGCGTTCGCGGTCTCCGCAGAGCAGATGGCAGCTATATCAAATTCGACGAAAACGCAGCAGTTATTCTTAAAGATAAAGAAGATAAAAACCCCAAGGGTACCCGTATCTTTGGCCCCGTAGCAAGAGAGCTTCGCGATAAGGAATATACAAAGATTCTTTCGCTCGCTCCCGAAGTACTGTAAAGGAGGAACTTGAATAATGAAAACGCTTCATATTAAAAAAGGCGATACCGTTCAGGTTATCTCCGGCAACAGCAAGGGACAGAAGGGTAAAGTGCTCGAAGTTTCCCCCTCCGAAGGCAAAGCGATCGTTGAAGGCGTTCACATTGTTACAAAACATGTTAAACCCCGCGGTCAGCAGCAGCAGGGCGGTATCGTTAAAACTCCGGGTCCCCTCTATGTAAGCAAGCTTATGATCGTATGCAGCAAGTGCGGCAAACCCACGAGAGTCGGCTACCGTATCGAAGCAGACGGCAAAAAGGTAAGAATTTGCAAGCATTGCAAAGAGAGCATATAACGGAGGAACAGATAAATGGCAAGATTAAAAGATTTATACAAAGATGAAGTTGCTCCGGCTCTTATGAAGAAATTCGAGTATAAGAGCTCGATGCAGATCCCCGAGATCAAAAAGGTTGTTATCAACGTTGCCTGCGGCGACGCAAAAGACAACAGCAAGATCATCGACGCCGTATCCAACGACCTCGGCATTATCACCGGTCAGAAGCCGGTCGTATGTAAAGCTCGCAAGTCCGTCGCAAACTTTAAAATCCGTAAGGGCATGCCCATCGGTGTTAAAGTAACGCTTCGCGGCGACAGAATGTACGAATTCATCGACAGACTTTTCTCCGTTGCTCTTCCCCGTGTCCGCGACTTCCGCGGCATTAACGCAAACGCTTTTGACGGCAGAGGAAACTATTCCCTCGGCATTAAGGAACAGCTCATATTCCCCGAAATCGAATATGACAAGATCGACAAAGTCAGAGGCATGGATATTATGTTCGTAACGAGCGCAACCAAAGACGAAGAAGCAAAAGAGCTTCTCACCCTTATGGGCGCACCGTTTGCTAAGTGATTCAGGAGGAACGGAAATGGCTAAAACTTCAATGAAGATAAAACAGCAGAGAACCCCTAAATTCTCTGTAAGGGCCTACAACAGATGCAAAATCTGCGGAAGACCCCACGGTTATCTCAGAAAATACGGTATATGCCGAATTTGCTTCCGTGAGCTCGCCTACAAGGGCGAAATCCCCGGAGTCAAAAAGGCAAGCTGGTAATAACACAGACAGGAGGATTGCATAATGCATATTACAGACCCTATTGCCGATATGCTGACCCGTATCCGCAACGCTAACGACGCAAAACACGAAACTGTCGAAATTCCCGCTTCCAATATGAAGAAGCAGATTGCGCAGATTCTCGTTGATGAAGGCTACATAAAGTCTTACAATGTTGTTGACGACGGAAAGCAGGACATTATCAAGGTTATCCTTAAATACGGTCCCAACAAATCCAAGGTCATCCGCGGCATGAAGAGAGTTTCCAAACCCGGCCTTCGTATTTACGTCGGTTCCGACGAAATACCCAAGGTTATGAGAGGTCTCGGTGTTGCCATCGTCTCCACGTCTAAAGGTGTTATGACCGATAAGGCGGCTAGAAAAGAGAACGTCGGCGGCGAAGTCCTCGCGTTCGTTTGGTAAAGAGAGGAATAAACAATGTCAAGAATTGGTAGAAAGACAATAAATATACCCGTTGGTGTAGACGTATCTCTCGCCGACGATAATACGATAACCGTCAAGGGCGCTAAAGAAACCCTTACACGCAAGCTTCATCACGATATGAAGATCGATATCGAAGGCGCGCAGATTCACGTTTCCCGTCCTTCAGACGACAAGCTTCACAGAAGCCTTCACGGCCTCACAAGAACGCTCATCGCCAATATGATCGAAGGCGTAACAAACGGTTATTCCAAATCCCTCGAAATACAGGGCGTAGGTTACAAAGTAGTTAAAGAAGGCAACAAAATCGTCCTTACAATCGGCTACTCTCACCCCGTTGTATTCGAAGAAATCCCCGGCATTACGCTTGAAGTACCCAACGCAAATACAATTGTTGTAAAAGGACCGGACAAACAGATGGTCGGCCAGTTTGCAGCAGAGATCCGCGATAAGAAACCTCCCGAACCGTACCATGGCAAAGGCATTCGTTATGTGGGCGAATATGTCCGTCATAAAGAAGGCAAAGCCGGTAAGGGCAGCAAGAAGTAATAAGAAGGAGGAATTAAGGATATGATCTCGAAAAAGGATTCAAACAAAGCAAGGATCCAGCGTCATAAGCGCATCCGCGGCAAAATAAGCGGCTCCGCAGAAAGACCTCGCCTTTGCGTATTCAAATCCTCTAAGCACATTTATGCGCAGATTATCGATGACACGACCGGTAACACACTCGTTGCCTGCTCTACCGTTGAAAAGGACTTTACCGAATACGGCGGAAACAAAGACGCGGCAAAGAAGATCGGCGAAGAACTCGCTAAACGCGCTCTGGACAAAGGAATTAAAGACGTTATCTTCGACAGAGGCGGTTATCTTTATCACGGTCGTGTAAAAGAGCTGGCTGAAGGCGCAAGAGAAGGCGGACTTAACTTTTAAGTTTAGGAGGATATGATTAAATGTACGATAAAATAGACCCGTCCACGTTGGACTTAAAAGTAAAGACCATAAACATTGCGCGCGTATCCAAAACCGTTAAAGGCGGACGTAAAATGAAATTCTCCGCTCTCGTCGTTGTTGGCGACGGCAACGGTGTCGTAGGTGTTGGTCTCGGCAAGTCCGTGGATATTATGTATGCAGTAAACAAGGCAGAGGAAGATGCGAAGAAAAACCTCGTAAGAGTTACTCTTATGGGCACAACCATCCCTCACGAACTCGTTGCTGAGTTCGGCGCAAGCTCCGTTGTTCTCAGACCCGCCCCCAAAGGAACCGGTATCATTGCCGGCGGCGCAGTAAGAGATATTCTCGAACTCGCAGGCGTTAAGGACATCAGAACAATAGCGCTCCACTCCCGTAATCCCCAGAACCTCGCACAGGCTACCATCA
>CAMZEM010000019.1 GCA_947305805.1 uncultured Clostridia bacterium
GTTCTCTTATCGTGTCCATCTTATCCCTGCACGAATAAGAATTAATCAGAAACACTTTCTTTTTCAACTTACTCACCTCGTTATCAGGTTTTTGCCTCGAACCATGTTTTGCCCGTGTGAATATCCGCTATTACGGGAACATCGAATTTATATGCGTTTTCCATTTCTTCACGCAGTATTTTTGCCGCCTCGTCTTTTTCGTCTTCCGGCGCTTCAATAATGAGTTCGTCGTGAATCTGCAATATAAGCTGCGATTTCATTCCCGCTTTTTTCAGTCTTTCCGCAACTTTTATCATCGCAATTTTAATAAGATCCGCAGCCGTGCCCTGAATGGGAGTATTCATCGCCACACGCTCGCCGAACGCCGCAAGCATTTTATTTGAAGCGTTAATTTCGGGCACGTAGCGTCTGCGTCCGAAAAGCGTCTGAACGTATCCGTTGTTTTTCGCCTTTTCAACCGTTTCGGCAATATATCTTTTTACATCCGGATACGCGGCAAGATAATCGTCTATATATTTTCTTGCCTGCTTTCGCGAAACCCCGATGTCCTGCGAAAGCGTGTAATCGCCAATGCCGTACATTATGCCGAAATTTATCGCTTTCGCCCTCCGCCTCATGTCGTCCGTAATAAAATCCCGCGGAAGACCGAATACTTCGGATGCCGTTCTTGCATGAACGTCTTCGCCCGTAATAAACGACTCTTTCAGCACCCTGTCTCCCGACATGTGCGCCATCAGTCTGAGCTCTATCTGCGAATAGTCGGCGTCTACAAGGCATTTTCCGTCTTCCTCTTTAAACGCTTTTCTCAGCTCTCTTCCGAGCTGAGTTCTTACGGGAATATTCTGCAAATTCGGTTCAACGGAGCTTATGCGGCCGGTTTGCGTCACCGTCTGCGTAAATACCGTATGTATCCGTCCGTCGGTGTCAACCGCTTTCAGCAGCCCGTCAACGTATGTCGATTTTAGCTTCGTCAGCTTTCTGTACGAAATAATAAGCTCAACAATCGGGTGATATTCTACAAGCGCTTCAAGCACGTCGTTATCGGTGGAATACCCTGTTTTCGTCTTCTTTTTTACGGGAAGCAGAAGATCTTCAAAAAGGACCGCCCCGAGCTGACGCGTCGAGTTTATGTTAAACTCTTTGCCCGCAAGAGAGTAAATTCCCTTTTTCAGCTCTTCCGTATCTTCATCAAGCTTTACTCCGAATTTAACAAGGAATTCGCAGTCTACAAGCACACCCTTGACTTCCATTTGCGCAAGCACGGAGGAAAGCGGCAGTTCGATATCCGTATAAAGCTTCTCCGAGCCGTCCTCGCGTAATTTATCCGAAAGGCTCTTTTCAAGCAAAGGCAGATAAACCGCCCACGATGCGCCGTCGTCGGCTTCTCTGCCGAGCATTTCAAGATATACAGTTTTAAGTCCGTATGAGTTTCTTGACGGATTTACAACGTATGCCGCAAGCATCGTGTCAAAAACCGCAACGGGTGAAACGCCGCGGTTGAGCGAATATCTCAGCAGTGCTTTGTAATCGTGCGTAATTATTCTTTTTCCGTCCGTCAGCGGCAAAACCGTGTCGATATCCGCCGATACGGCTTCATCTCCGCTTTTTATATATATCTTTTTTTCGGGAAGCGTGTGAATAAGATATATCGGCTCTTTTTCAAATAAATAAGCGTGCTTTTCCGCAGAGTATTCCGAAACTTCCGCTTTTATTGAGGGACTGCTTTGCTCCGATTTTATCCTGTCGAGCATTTTTGTCATTTCAAGCTCGGTAAATATCTTTTTCAGCTCTTCGGGATCGGGATTGTAGGGGAGCGGGGTGGGGAACATCTCGTTTTCCGGAAGCGAGGTGGTGATTGTGCCCAGCTTTTTGCTCATATACGCGCTGTCTTTTTCCGCAACGAGCTTGTCGTAAACGGATTTTTTCGTTATTCCGTCTATTTTTTCGTAAACTCCGTCAAGAGAGCCGTATTCCTTTAAAAGCTCCGTCGCCGTTTTTTCTCCTATGCCCGGAACGCCGGGGATATTATCCGAAGAGTCGCCCATCAGCGCTTTGAGATCAATTAGTCTGTCAGGCGTGAGTCCGTATTTTTCCTTTACCGCGTCGGGCGTATATACGTCGTCGGAAGGAACGCCGTTTTTCGTTACCGCAAGCTTAACCGTAATGTTTTCGTCAACAAGCTGAAGCTCATCTCTGTCGCCCGTGACAATAATACATTTACCGTTTTCGGCGCTCTGCTTTTTTGAGATTATTCCTATAATGTCGTCCGCTTCGAGACCTTCTCTTTCGTATACGGAAAAGCCCATCGCCGCAAGCGTTCTTTTTATCCAGGGAAGCTGCGCCGCAAGCTCGTCGGGCATCCCTTTTCTGCCCGCCTTGTATCCGTCGTACATCAGGTGACGGAAGGTCTTTGCCTTCATGTCAAACGCTATACCCACACCGTCGGGCTTATCTTCGTCAAGATGACGGAAAAGTATCGTTAAAAACCCGTAAACGGCATTGGTGGGTATTCCCGTTGACGTCGTCAGCGGGCGTACACCGTAAAAAGCTCTGTTTAAAATACTGTTGCCGTCAATCATCATAACGGTCGACGGCTTTTTTTCTGCCATAAAACCCTCCGAACGCCTTTATATTGTATATATTACAAAGAGTATATCATATGACGGGTCAAAAATCAATACATAAAACCGCTGTTTTTACCGAAATTGACGGAAACGGCAGTTTTTTTGTGCAAAATGACGAAAAGTTTTTTTCTGCGTGATAAAACATTTACATGTATCACAGCTATTTTTTCCGTGTTTTGTCTTGACAAAGAATAACCGATATAGTATAATGTTGACACTGAAGTGGTGGATAGCGGGTTATCAGTGGATAAAATGCCCACGCTTTGATAAAAAAATGAGGAAGGAGCGTCGAGATCTTGGATAACGAAGAAATTATTTCTGCGGTAGAAAATACGGCAGATGACGATTTATTTATCGGCGCGATGAACCTCATAGGCAATTACCGCCATACCATGGACGTTAAAGGCAGAGTTTTCATCCCCGCCAAATTCCGCGAAACGGTCGGAAACGCCGTGTATATGACAAAGGGCTCCGATCACTGCGTTTTCGTTTTTTCCGAAAAAAGATGGTATGACTTTGCAAAAGAAATCGCTATGAAATCCATAAGCAAAGGCATAGTTTCCCAGCGACAGGTTATAGGTAACGCTTTCCGTTCCGATATCGATGCGCAGGGACGTATAATCCTTCCTCCGGGACTTCGTAAATTTGCGGAACTTTCAAAAGACGTTGTCGTAGTAGGCGCAATGACCCGTATTGAAATATGGGATGCCGCCAGATGGGATGAATACGATGAAGAAAACGGTCAGGATATCCTTTCCGCCTTTGAGGAGCTCGGTATTTAATGAGCGACTTTTCTCACGTCTCCGTACTGCTTGACGAAACCGTCGAAAACCTTGCAATAAAGCCCGACGGTATTTACGCTGACGGTACTGCAGGCGGCGGAGGACATTCTTTTGAAATAGGCAGGCGGCTTTCCAAAAACGGAACGCTTATCTGTACCGACAGAGATTCGGAAGCCGTTGAAGCGTGCACAAAGCGCCTTGGAACCCTTGAATGCAAAAAGGATATTATACATTCCGAATTCAGGGCACTTCCCGAAATTCTTAAAAACAGGGGAATAAAGCTTGACGGACTGCTTCTTGACCTCGGCGTTTCCTCTCATCAGCTCGACACGCCCGACCGGGGCTTCTCCTACTTGATATGCGGATGAATAAAGACTATGCGTTTATCGCGGCGGAACTCGTAAATACGTATTCCGAACAGGAGCTTGCCCGTATTTTCTTTGAATACGGCGAAGAGAAATGGTCAAGACAGATTGCGAGAAAAATAGTAGCGAAGCGTAACGAAAAACCTTTTGAAACTACTTTCGAGCTTGTAAATACAATAAAATCCGCAATGCCCCCGAAAGCTCTGAACGAAGCTCAGCATCCCGCAAAACGCGTGTTTCAGGCAATACGTATAGCCGTTAACGGCGAACTTTCACAGATAAGCGACGTTCTGGCAGATATAATCCCCCACATGAATCACGGCGGAAGAATATGCGTAATCACTTTTCACTCGCTGGAAGACAGAATAGTAAAAACGGCGTTTGTCACAGCCGAAAATCCCTGCACCTGTCCTCCGGACTTTCCCGTCTGCGTCTGCGGAAAAAAGAGTATGGGGAAAGTGATAACAAAAAAACCGATAATCCCGTCGGAAGAAGAAATAAATGCAAATCCCAGAGCAAGAAGCGCAAAGCTGAGAGTGTTTGAAGTAAAATAGATTAAAATTACTGTAAAGGAAGGATCAGAATGGAAAAGGCGACCAAACATAACAATATTGATATAATCACTGCGATCCTTATCGTAATTATCATTGCTGTCGGCGCAATGAGCGTAATGTGCTGCATTACTCAGTATGAAAAAATAGCCGAGCTCAAAACGCTCAACCGTCAGCTTGCCGAAGTTCAGAACGAAGGCGAACTTCTTAAAATAAAATATGAAGAACGCACAAACTACCGCGCCGTTGAAGATTATGCGGTAAACCGTCTGGGCATGATTAAAATCAACAATTACCAAATAGAATATATCGTCAGCAAAAACTCAAACCAAACACTGTTGATCGCCGCAGAGGAGGAAGATGCGGGGATACTCCCGAGAATATCAAGGGCGTTTTCCGTTGCGATGGAATATTTCAAATAACGGAGATATAAAATGTCCCCGCGAAATTCCCGATTGTCTCTCCTCTGCACCTGATCACAGCCGCATGCTGCGGCACAACAAATCAGTTATAATCGTTTTTTAGTTTTCATACAGTATCTCCAAAACTCTTAAGGGTCACGCAAGTGGCCCTTGATTTCTCAAAAAAACCGTCTTTATAAATCATTATCGGAATTCCGTTTTGTGCTTTCCGGGAAAGGAATTATACGTATATGTATTCCGCGTCTTCGCAACCTCAGAAGAACAGCAAAATTGCATATATCGCCGTCGGAATTTTCTTTTCCGTCTGCCTGCTTGCTCTTATCGGAAGATTTTTTTATCTTCAGATAATCAAACACGACGAATATGAAAAGCTTGCGGTATCCCAGCAGACAAGCGATACTGCGATTCAGGCGAAGCGCGGCACCATCGTAGACAGAAACGGAAACGAGCTTGCGGTTTCCGCAACCGCATACCTCGTTACAATGGCTCCCTCTAAATTTGACAGCGACAAAGACCGCGAGCTTCTCGCCTCGGGCCTTTCCGAAATTCTTTCTCTGGACTACGCTTCGCTTCTCGAAAAAACCCGGAAAAATACGAATTACACCGAGATAATCCGCGGTATAAACAAAGAGAAAGAAGAGGAAGTTAAAAAGTTTTTAAGCGAAAACAAGAGTCTTGTGCCCATAGTAAGCGTCACGGAAATTCCGAAAAGGTTTTATCCCCACGGAAATCTCCTTTCAACCGTTCTCGGCTTTGTGGGTACCGACAATCACGGTCTTGAAGGCGTTGAGTATCTTTACGATGACTATCTCAAAGGCACAAACGGCAAAATAATCACTTCAAACAATGCCCGCGGCACGTCGATGCCGTTTGAATACGAGCAGTATATCAGCGCAAAAGACGGATGCACCGTTAAACTTACCATAGATATAGAAATGCAGTATTTTCTGGAAAAGCATATTCAGAAAACAAGAGTTGAACACAAAGTTCAAAACCGTGTTGCAGCATGTATAATGGACGTTAAAACGGGCGAAATTCTCGCCATGTCAACAAAACCCGATTACGACCCCAACGACCCGTTTACAATCAACGACGATATGATTCTGGAAAAACTCGAAGAATACCTCGATGAAATGGGCGGCATAACGGATGAATATATAAAAGAGTACAACAAAACCGCAGCGGAACTCAGAACCAATAAAATGGTCGTTGAGCAGTATGACCCCGGTTCAACATTTAAAATATTTACCTCTGCTATGGCTCTTGAAGAGAAACTCCCGATTCTTAACGAAACGTTTTACTGCTCGGGTTCCATAACAAAGGGCGTAATTACTTATCACTGTCACAAAAGAAGCGGACACGAATATGAAGATTTCCAGCAGGCTCTCGCAAATTCCTGCAACCCCGTATTCATTCAGATAGCCGAAAAAATCGGCATAGAACGCTTCTATAATTATATTACGATATTCGGTCTCAGAGAAAAAACGGGCGTAGGGCTTCCCGGCGAAGTTGCAGGCATTCATCACGCGCTTGCTTCCATGACGGACTATAACCTTTATTCGTCGTCTTTCGGTCAGACGTTCAAAATCACGGGTATGCAGCTCATAGCAGGCGTAAGCGCAATCGCAAACAGGGGCACGTATCTTCAACCTTATATAATTAAGGAAATAATCGATGCCGACGGCAATATTATCGTCGCAAACGAACCCAAAGCGGTAAGACAGGTTGTTTCAAAGGAAACTGCGGAAAAACTCTGGAGTATGCTTGAATACGTCGTTAATTCAAGCGAACAGAGCCGTCTTCCCGGATACAAGATGGCAGGTAAAACCGGTACTTCGCAGAAAGTATCCAACGGTACTTACGAAAACAGTAAAAAAATAGCGTCGTTCATCTGTTTTGCGCCGGCAAACGACCCCCAGATCTGCGTACTTGTAATTGTTGACGAACCGGAAGGGGATCAGATTTACGGCTCTTACATTGCCGCTCCTCTCGGAAGAGACATTATGCTCGACTGCTTAAAACATCTGAATATCGAGCCGGAATACGACGATGTTTCAAGTAAGACAAACGATCTTCCCACGATGCCCGACCTGCTCGGATACGACTCGTCAGACGCGTTTTCGGAACTGATAGGTATGAATTTATACGCAAGAACAGTCGGAGGGGAAGGACTTGTAACAGGTCAGATGCCCTCAGCCGGCACAAAGCTGCCGGAGGGTTCAACGGTAATTCTTTACACAAACGATACTCCCTTCGAGAGTAAAACCGTCGTTCCGGACGTTACAGGCAAAACGTCTGCGGAATGCAACGAAACGCTTCTCGGCGCAGACCTTAATATAAAGGTAAAAGGCGTAAATATAAACTATCCCGACGTAGTCGCCGTTTCACAGTCTCCCGCTGCCGGCACTACCGTTGATAAAACAACCGTTGTTACGGTAACGTTTGAATGATATCGCTTAATATATGAGGCCGTCAGTCGGCCCGAAAGAGGATAAAATGAAGCTTTCTCAGTTACAGTCAGCTGTCGGAGGAGAAATAATCGGCGGCGATACCGAATTTATCGGCGCGGCATACGATTCGCGCGAAGCTTTTCCCGGATGTCTTTTTGTCTGTCTTCCCGGAGAGCGTACCGACGGACACAATTTTATAGACAGCGCTGCCGAAAAAGGCGCTGTCGCGGCAATATGCACAAAAAAGGTCGAAACCCGCATTCCGTATATTCTTGTGAACGATTCTCTCAAAGCTTTTCAGGAAGCTGCGCGCATTTATGCTTCAACGCTTCATATCCCTACGGTTGCCGTAACGGGAAGCGTAGGAAAAACCACAACCAAAGAGTTTATCGCTGCGGTTCTTTCCCGCGGATTTAACGTATATAAAACCGAAGGCAATAAAAACAGCACGGTCGGTCTTCCCGCAACCATACTCAATATGCCAAAAACCAGCACAGCATGCGTGTTTGAAATGGGTATGAGCGGTTTCGGAGAAATATCCGCTCTTTCCCGGATTGCCCGTCCGGATATTGCGGTGATATCCAATATCGGTTTTTCACATATCGAGTTCCTCGGAAGCCGCGAAAACATAATGAAGGCAAAGCTCGAAATTCTTGACGGAATGGATGACGGCGGAACACTGATTTTAAACGGCGACGACGAATATCTTTCCGGAATAAATCCCGAATCACTCAGACAGCGCGTGATTTATTACGGCATAGGCAACAGAAATGCGCAGTTCAGAGCAGAGGACATACTCGGCGCGGAAGGCGTATGCAGCTTTTTTGCCGAAACCCCGAACGGAGTTATCGACGTAACAATTCCCACTGAGGGCGTGCATAACGTTTACAACGCGCTTTCCGCCATAGCCGTCGCGCAGTGCCTCGGTCTCGGAAACAGCGAAATAAAAGAAGGACTTCTTAAATTCAGAAATGCGCCTCTCAGACAGAATATTTACGAAATGAATTCAATGACGATAATCGAGGACTGTTACAACGCAAGTCCCGACTCTGTCGTTGCCGCGGTTAACGTATTAAGAACCAAAAACGGCAGAAAGATCGCTGTTCTGGGCGATATGCTCGAGCTTGGCTCCCATTCGGAAGAGCTTCACGAAATGACGGGCGAGCGTATTCACGGCGCAGATATACTTATAGCGTTCGGCGAATTTGCGGAAAGCTATAAAAAAGGCGCGGAAAAAGCGGGACTTAATCCGTCATCCGTCCATACGTGCAAAAACGCCGCGGAAGCTTCTCAAATCCTCAGGGGTATTGCCGCTCGCGGAGACGTTATACTTTTTAAGGCGAGCAGAGCGATGCACGCCGAAGAAATAATAGAAGATATGAAAAATAAAGCCTAACATAGAAAGGAAATCGTTATGACGATACCTCTGCAGGCAATTATAGCGTTTTTTGTTTCCCTTGTGCTTGTTTTGATATTCACCCCCGTTGCCATCCCGTTTTTAAGAAAACTTAAAGCGGGTCAGCAGATTATTCAGGATATGGGCCCGACGTGGCACAAATCAAAGCAGGGCACACCCACAATGGGCGGCATAATCTTTATGTGCGCCGTTATAGTATCATATCTCATTCTTGCGTTTACTTATTATACGGGCGTCACAAACGGTCTTTCCGCGGGAATAATATGCCTTTTAACCTCGTTCGTTTTTTCTCTTATCGGATTTAGCGATGATTTTCTTAAAATCAGAAAGAAAAACAACGCAGGCCTTTCGGAAGTGCAGAAAATGGTTTTGCAAATCGTCGTTTCCGCCGCATTCCTCGTCTTTAACGCAATACGCACGGGCGGTTCGACCGTTATCAGGTTTGACTATCCTTTCTTTGTCAGCGAAATAGGCGGTTTTGAAATAGACCTCGGCATTTTCTGGTACGTTCTCGCTATGATAATTATGGTCGGCTTTACAAACGCCATTAATATTACGGACGGTCTTGACGGACTCTGCACGAGCGTAACAATCCCCGTAGCGATTTTCTTTGTTGTTATATCGGCAGCCCGCGGCTCATACGATATTACCGTTCTTTCTCTTGCGCTTGCAGGCGCGCTTATCGGTTTTCTTGTTTTCAACTGGCACCCGTGTAAAATTATGATGGGTGACGTCGGCTCGATGTTCCTTGGAGGCATGGTGGTAACACTGGCGTTTTCACTCGATATGCCGCTCGTTCTTCTCCTCGTAGGTATCATATATCTTATTGAAACGTTCTCCGTAATAATACAGCGCGTTTATTTTAAAATCACTCACGGCAAACGTCTTTTCAAAATGACCCCGATTCACCACAGCTTCGAAATGTCCGGCTGGAAAGAAGAAAAAATATGTCTTCTTTTCTCCGGAATAACCGTTATAGCGTGCATTATTGCCGTTCTTCTTCTTATTTAAAGGTAAACCGAAATGACTTCCGTAAAAAACAGGGCAAACGAACCCGAAACCCCTCTTAAAAAGGAAAAGCTGTTAAAACCCGTTGATTTTCCCATGCTTTTCATAGTCCTGCTTCTTCTTGCGGTAGGGCTTATGATGCTTCTTTCCGCGGGACATGCCGCTTCGCTCTCAAAAACCGGCGACAGCTACTTTTTTATCCGCCGCCAGCTTATATGGGCGGCTATAGGTGTTGCGGGAATGATTATTGCTTCAATGGTTCCCGCAAAAATCTATTCAAGGTTTGTTCCGCTGTTTTACGCTTTAAGCGTTTCGCTTCTCGTCCTCGTTCTTATCGTCAGCAAGGACCCCGAAAAACGATGGCTTTATATAGGCGGCGTACAGTTTCAGCCTTCGGAATTCGCAAAGCTTGCGGTAATTATGGCGCTTGCGCAGTATATGAAAAAGAACAGAAACGAAATGAAAAAGTTTATTAAAGGATTTATTGTTCCGTTTCTTATATTCGGCGTTCCCGCATTTCTTGTCGGTATTGAAACTCACCTTTCGGGCGCGATTCTTATTTTCGGAGTCGGCTTTATAATGATTGTCGTCGGCGGCAGCAACAGATTCTATTGCGGTTTTGCCGTTTTACTCGGAATTATCGGCGTAGTTGCCGCGGTAACGATGGTACCATATATAGGCAAGCGTATAGACGTATGGCTGAATCCGTCTCTCGATATTCTCAACAGCGGACATCAGCCGTATCAGTCGCTTATAACAATCGGATCGGGCGGTCTTTTCGGACTGGGATACGGAAAAAGCCGACAGAAATACCTCTTTCTTCCCGAACCGCAAAACGACTGTATTTTCTCGATAACCGCCGAAGAAATCGGATTTATAGGCGTTGTGCTCATAATAATTCTTTTCGCGTTTCTTATCTGGCGCGGAATATATATAAGCATTAAATCAAACAATGTTTTTACGTCTCTTCTTGCAATGGGAATAATTACAAGGGTTGCTCTTCAGGTGATTTTAAACCTTTGCGTTGTTACAAACTCTACGCCCACAACCGGTATTGCGCTTCCGTTTTTCAGCTACGGAGGTACTGCGCTTTCGGTTTTGCTTGTTGAGATGGGGCTTGTTCTCGGTGTGTCGAGAGATATGAATCCAAAATAAAAAAAGGCAGGTTGCGTATGAAGATAATCGTTGCGTGCGGCGGAACGTCGGGGCATATCAATCCCGCAATTGCAATCGCAAACGAAATGAAAATCCGCCATCCCGATGCGGATATTCTTTTTTTCGGTACGGAAAACAACAGAGAGGCGGATCTCGTTCCGAGAGCAGGTTATAAAATTCATTTTGTCAAGGCAAACGGCTTTACAAGGGCAAAGACCTTTAAAGCCTTTAAACATAATGTCAAAGCGCTTTTCACATTCGCTTCAACTTCATCGAAAGTTAAAAAAGTTATTAAAGAATTTGCTCCCGACGTTGCAATCGGTACGGGCGGATTTGTCAGCGCGCCGGTAATGTATACCGCATGTAAAATGGGAATTCCGTCCGTAATTCACGAGCAGAACGCATTTGCCGGAGTAACAACGAAAATGCTCGCAAGGCGTGTAAACAGAATTTTTCTCAGCTTTCCGCTTAAAAACAGGCTTGACTGTCCCGAAAGCAGATGCATTCTTACGGGCAATCCCATAAAGCGCGAATTTCTCTCCAAAACAAAAGAAGAGGCGCGCAAAGAGCTCGGAATAGACGAAAATACGCCCGTTGTTTTATCGTGCGGCGGAAGTCTCGGCGCGCGCGAAATAAACGACGCTTTTTGCGAAATGGCGAAGCTGTCCGCAAAGGAAGGGATAATCACGCATTATCACGGCGCATCCTCCGGTTATCAAAGCGTGATTGAAAACCTCGGAGAAACCGCGAAAGCTCCGAATCTTCACATAATGGAGTATATTTACAATATGCCTGCCGTTATGGCTGCCGCAGACATCGTAATTAACCGCTCGGGAGCCATGACGTTAACCGAAATAGCGGCGCTCGGCAAGCCTTCCATACTTATTCCTTCGCCAAATGTTGCCGAAAACCATCAGTATTACAACGCAAAAACTTATTCCGACGTCGGGGCAGCCGTTTTGATTGAGGAAAAAGACCTCAACGGCGCAAAGCTTTATGCTCTCGTAAAAGAGCTGTGCGGCAACCGCGAAAAGCTTAACGAAATGGAAAAGGCCGCGTTTTCTCTCGCAAAAACGGATGCGGCTGCGGAAATATGCAGAGAAACCGAAAAGGTGATTGAAGAATCCCGCAAATAAATGGTGTTAAAATACACAGGAAAGGAGCAGTATGGCAAGCGAAATAGAAAGGATAAACAAAACCCTTCGCCGCCGCCGAATAAAAAGGACCGTCACGGCCCTTTTCGCCGTTGCTGTTCTTGCGGTTATTCTCTACGTTTTATCGGGAATATTCCTGCGCGTGGGTGTTATTGCCGTTGAAAACGCAAGCCGGTACGATTCTTCCGAACTGCTTGCAAAATTCGACGAACTCCGCGGCGAGCCCATCCTGCGTTTTGACAAAAACAGAGCGAAAGACCGTTTGCAGACCTCTCTTCCCTATGTTAAAAACGTCACCTTTTCCGTTTCTTTTCCGGACAGACTGAACGTTTCCGTCGAAGGCGCATCCGGCAGATATTCCGTAGCTGCCGACGGAGTTTACCTTTGTCTTGACGACGATTTCAAAGTTCTCGAAATCTCATCTTCGTCCTTTCCTGATCTGCTTCAGATAGACGGACTTTCCTTCGGAGTTTCGGGCGACGAAGAAACCGAAGAAAAATCATATCTTCTCGGTAAAAAAATAAACACCGAAGAAAATATAAATTTTTCGATTCTCTCGGAGCTTTTTTACGAACTCGAAAAAAACGGACTTTACGATCGCGTAACGTATATCGATTTTACAAAAAAATACAATCTGACGTTTTATCTTGACGGTATTATTCAGGTCGAACTCGGCACAAGCGAAGAGCTTGACAGAAAAATGGACATGCTTCTCGAAATTCTTGCGAGAAACCCCGCAGACAGACGGGCAGTCATCAATGTCCGCAATCCGAGCGAAGGCAGATACCGTTCTTTGGAATAATTTCGGCTTTTTTTTCAAAAAATGTGCATATTCAAAAAAATTTACGATAAAACTATTGACTATATCAAAAAAATGTGATATTATATAACAGTATAATTATGTATACACATCTAACCATATTATAAAACAACTAAAATGGAATGTTCTGAAAGGATGAACGTTATGGCATTTCGCAGTATAGAGGAACAGGATAATTTCGTAACCATCAAGGTCGTAGGCGTAGGCGGCGGCGGAAACAACGCCGTAAACAGAATGATCAAAGACGAAGTTCTCGGCGTGGAATTCGTTGCGGTCAATACGGATAAGCAGGCGCTCAATCATTCGCAGGCAACTCATAAAGTCCTTATCGGTGAAAACGTTACCCACGGCAGAGGCGCGGGCGCAAATCCCGAAATAGGCCGCAAAGCCGCAGAAGAGAGCAAAGCTCAGATAGAGGAAGTTCTCAAAGGTACCGAAATGGTATTTATTACGGCAGGTATGGGCGGCGGCACAGGTACCGGCGCCGCACCGTTTGTTGCAAGAGTAGCAAAGGAAATAGGCGTACTTACCGTAGGTATCGTAACCAAACCTTTCGCTTTTGAAGGCACCCGCAAGATGGCTCAGGCAGAACGCGGTATCGAAGAGCTTCTTCAGGAAGTAGACGCTCTTATCGTTATTCCCAACGAACGTCTCAAACTCGTTACAGACGCAAAGATAACCCTCGCCAACGCATTTGAAATGGCTGACGGTATTCTTAAACAGGGCGTTCAGAGTATAACAGAGCTTATTCAGGGTCACGGCTTTATCAACCTCGACTTTGCCGACGTTACTTCCAACATGAAGGATGCCGGATACGCTCATATGTGCGTTGCATCCGCAAAAGGCAAAGACAAAGCGGAAACAGCGGCAAGAAACGCTATCACGTCCCCGCTGCTTGAAACGTCAATCGCAGGCGCGCGCAAAATACTTCTCAACTTCACGGCAGACTCCAACATTGATCTCGAAGATATTTACAGGGCAGCCGATATCATCAAGGAAGAGGCTCATCCCGATGTCGATATTATCTGGGGTGTTATTCTTGACGATACGCTTCAGGACGAACTGCGCATAGCAGTAATCGCATCCTGCTTCGACGAATCAGTCGTTTCCACTCCCGCAAAGAAAGCGGCAGCAACTCCCATCGATAACTTCTTCAATATTCCCTCGGCTCCCAAAGCAGCAGAGCAGGCACCCGAACAGGCTCCCGCTCCCGCGCAGAAAGAAGAGGCGGACTTTGAACCCATGCCCACAAGACAGCCCAGAACCGGCAACGTTCAGCGCCCGATCGGTACGGAGCGTCCTTCCGCAAGAAGAGCTTCATCCTCGGTTCCCGAAGACGACGATTCAAACGACAGCTTCCTCAAGCTCTTAAACGATATAACAAAGAGCAAATAAAACCGAATAATTAAACAAATAAAAAAGAGACGGATTATTCCCGTCTCTTTTGTCTTTCATTTTTAAAGCGTTTCTATTCTTTCCGCTTTGTTTTTCCGTTTTTTTACCGCGCATATAACGGCAAATACCGCAACCGCAAGAATATTGGCGCTTATTCCTCCCGAAAAATCCAGAATAACGTCCGAAACAAGACTTGTCCTTTCCACAAACGACTGTATGTATTCATCCGTCACTGCCGTAAAAAGCGTAGCAAACAAAGACATAAATATCCACGGAGTAGGAAATTTTAAGGGGATAATCAGCGCTATTGCCGAAAGCAGCGCGCCGAGAATAAAATACTCGGTAAAATGCGCCGTCTTTCTGACTATATACTGAATTTCTTCGTCCGTCATTTTTCCTTCGGGGTCAATAATGGGACGTATAAGCTTTACGATCCGTCCGCTTTCTGCGTTCGAAGCGGTTCCCGTCTTTGACGAGAAGTAAAAAATCACCGTAACGAAAATTGCGGCAAGGGCAATTAAAACCGCAAGAATTATCTGTTTTTTAGTCATAGTATCACTTTTTCTCAAAACTGTCAGATTTAGTAATAAATTAAGTATATCATCCATGTTTGTCAGTGTCAAGCGCGGACCGTTTTAAAAATTCAAAAAATTTGTAAAAATCTTGTAATACCGATATTTTTATATTGAAAAAACCGCTTTTGTATGCTACAATAAGCATAACACATCAAACACCCCGAATTATCGGCAAACAGGAGAATAAAATGAGACAGAGAAGCTATGTAAAAGCCTCTTCGCGTTCGACTTCTTCGTATTACAGCGAAAAAGAGAAACGCGGAAGAAAAGCGGTCAACGCCGTCTTTGCCGTTATTGCTTTAATAGCGGTAGCCGTTGCAGCGGTGCTCTTTTTTAAATACCGGGATATCAACCTTCAGCGGGAAGAGGCAGCGGGAAGACTCGCAGTTGCAAAAGAAGAGACGGAACAACTTAACGATAAGCGCAGAGCAATGAATACCGAACTCGAAAATCTTACGTCCGAGCTCGACAAACTGAGAATCGAATATGATTCTCTGTCTGATTAGGAGGCGGAAAGATGAGATTTTTATGCGTTCTTTTAACCTTCCTTGCAATCGTCCTTTCCATATTTCTCGGCTTCGGAATGTATAACGATTCAAAAGATATCGAGCGTTTTGATAAGGAAACCGCAGTCTTTGAGGAACAAAGCGGGCTTTACCGCGCCGAGATAAACGAACTTACACCGAAAATCTCCGCTTTATCTGAAGAAAAAGCATCTCTTAAGGCGGAAATAGATGCGATAAAAAGAAGAATCATCTATAAAACACAGCCGACGGCTTTTTTAACTTTTGACGACGGCACATCGGGCAATACAAATCAAATACTTAATATTCTTAAAGAAAACAATATAAAGGCAACCTTCTTTGTAGTAGGCACTCAGATCGAAAACAGCAAAGCAGGCCAGGAAGCAATCAAACGTATCGTTGAAGAAGGTCACGTTCTTGCAATTCACGCTTACGAACACGAATACAGCAAGATATATACGTCAAAAGAGGCGTATTTTGAAGATTTCGACAAAATAACCGCGCTGCTGAAGGAGATGACGGGATATACGCCCAAGATAGTACGTCTTCCGAGCGGTACCGCTACTGCACGTTCTTTCTGCGAACGTTATGGGGGAAGCACGGATGTATACTACGATATCGTCAGCGAACTTTACGCCCGCGGATATACCGTAATCGACTGGAATGTCGATACCGAAGACTGGAACACGGCAACGGGCGTCAGCGGTATTATAGACAGAGCGGTGTCCGGCGCAAAAGCCCGTCTCAGCAAAGAATACAAGGCCGCCGTAATACTCATGCACGATACCGCCGATACCGTAAAAGCCCTGCAGGGAGTTATAGACGGCGTTAAGGACCTCGGCATGGGCTTTGAAGTACTCGTTCAGGGCGGATACGTTACACGTCAGATAGCAGAAACGGAAAAACCGTAATACAGAGGTAGAAAATGAAAATCGTAATTAAAGTCGGTTCCTCCACTTTAACGCACGCAAGCGGCAAGCTTGATTTCAGAATGATAGACCGTCTTGTCCGCGTGATAGCTGATATAAAAAATAACGGACATCAGGTCGTTCTCGTTTCGTCGGGAGCTCAGGTTGCCGGCATGGCAAGACTCCGTCTTGAAAAGAAACCCGAAGAGATAACAAAAAAACAGGCGCTTGCCGCAGTCGGTCAGTGCGAGCTTATGGCCATTTACGACCGCTTCTTTACCGATTACGGCTACAACGTAGGTCAGATACTGTTAAACAAACAGGTAATAGATATTCCGTCGCTCAAAGAAAACGTTACAAATACTTTCAATGAGCTTCTTGAATACGGCTGTATCCCAATTGTTAACGAAAACGACAGCGTGGAAGTCGAAGAAATAAAAATCGGCGAAAACGATACCCTTTCTGCCCTTGTCGCCACGTTTATCGGGGCGGACAAACTGATAATGCTTACTGACGTCGACGCTTTTTACGACGGAGCGCCCGACGACGAGGATTCGCGCCCGATCCCCGTGATCAAAGAGATAGACGATCGCATAAAACAGCTTGCAGGCGGCGCAGGTTCGTCAAAAGGAACAGGAGGAATGGCAACGAAAGTTGCGGCAGCTGAAATAGCAACCGCAGCGGGAATAGACGTTCATATAATATACGGCAAAGATCCCGGTCTTATTTACGACGTGCTTGACGGAAAGCGCGCGGGAACGCTTTTTAAAAGCAAAAAACAGGAGAAATAATATGATAACACTCGAAAAGATCGGCTCAGACGCAAAAAAGGCGTCCGTATCTCTTGCCTGCGCGGGTTCTGCAAAGAAAAACGCCGCTTTGAGCGCAATGGCAAGGGCGATAAGAGAAAACAGCGCGTATATTATCGAAAAAAATGCCGAGGATATCGCCTCGGCGCGCGGAAACATAAAAGATACGCTTATCGACAGACTTACGCTTGACGAAAAACGTATAAACGCCATGGCAGACGGCATTGAGGCCGTTGTATCACTGCCAGATCCGATAGGAGAAGGGCTAGGCTCGCATATACGTCCCAACGGTCTTAAAATAGAAAAAATAAGAGTTCCTCTCGGCGTAATAGCCATTATTTACGAGGCAAGACCGAACGTAACCGCCGATGCGGCTGCGCTTACGCTTAAATCGGGCAACGCCGTTATCCTGCGCGGAGGAAAAGAAGCAATCCGCTCAAACAAAGCGATAGTCGATATAATGAGAGGTGCAATCGAAAAAGAGGGTATAGATCCCAACGCAATCTCGCTTATTGAAGATACTTCCCGCGAAACGGCAACCGCGCTTATGCGCTTAAACAAATACGTTGACGTTCTTATCCCGAGGGGCGGCGCGGGACTTATCCGCTCGGTTGTGGAAAACTCCACCGTTCCCGTTATCGAAACCGGTACGGGCAACTGCCATATATACGTTGACAGTATATGCGATCTTGATATGGCTGCCGAAATCGTCTATAACGCAAAGTGTTCAAGACCGTCCGTCTGCAATGCGGCTGAAAGTCTTCTTGTCCATAAAGACGTCGCGGAGATTTTCCTTCCTTACGTAAAGGAAAAGCTTGACGGCAAAAACGTTGAAATACGCGGATGCGAGCGCACTGCAAAAATCATCCCCTGCGTTGCGGCAACGGACGCGGATTTCTACACGGAATTTCTTGACTATATTATTTCCGTTAAAATCGTAGACTCTCTTGATGAGGCGATAGAGCATATAAACGAACACGGCACGAAGCACAGCGAATGTATAGTAACCTCAAGTTACGAAAACTCCCGCGAATTTCTTTCAAGAGTAGATGCCGCCGCAGTCTACGTTAACGCCTCCACACGGTTTACGGACGGCGGAGAGTTCGGTCTGGGAGCGGAAATAGGCATTTCCACCCAGAAACTTCACGCCCGCGGACCTATGGGACTTGAAGAGCTTACCACCGTTAAATACTGCGTTTACGGCAACGGACAGATAAGATAAAACAATATATTATAGAAAGAACGGCGGCGCTCGCCGTTCTTTCATTTATATAAATGACACTTTATTTAATAAGTGTGCTTTTTTTGTCAAAAAGTCTCTATTGAAATTACTTGCTTTTTGTTTTATAATGTAAGACAGTCGAAAAAATTCAACTCTTGAAAGGAGAAATATATAATGAACGAACAATGCTCACGCGAGCTTCAGTATTCAAACGAAGTTGAAAGAATGTGCGTTGTTGCAAAGGGTCCCCATCACGGACCTGCCCCGATTCCCGAAGAGGGACGCTGGGTAAAAGCATATGAAATAAAAGACATTTCCGGTCTTTCCCACGGCATAGGCTGGTGCGCACCGCAGCAGGGCGCATGCAAACTTACGCTTAACGTAAAAGACGGTATAATCGAGGAAGCTCTCGTTGAAACCCTCGGATGTTCCGGTATGACTCACTCCGCAGCTATGGCAGCCGAAATTCTCCAGGGCAAAACCCTCCTCGAGGCTCTTAATACAGACCTCGTTTGCGACGCCATAAACGTTGCTATGAGAGAAATATTCAAGCAGCTCGTTTACGGACGTTCTCAGACCGCTTTTTCCGAAGACGGTCTCCCCGTTGGCGCATCTCTCGAAGACCTCGGTAAAGGTCTCCGTTCTCAGATCGGCACCATGTTCGGCACAAAGGCAAAAGGCGTTCGCTATCTCGAAATGGCAGAAGGTTACATCCTCAACGTTGCAATGGACGAAAACAACGAGATAATCGGCTACAAATTCGTTCATCTCGGCAAAATGATGGATGCTATCAAGAAGGGCGTTGACCCGAAAGAAGCATACGAGAAAAACATCGGTACTTACGGCAGATATGACAACGCGGCGAAATATATCGACCCGCGTCATGAATAAGGAGGTAGGATCTGATGGCATTATTTGAAGGATACGAAAGACGTATTGACAAAATTAACAAGACTGTAAAGGAATACGGTTTTACATCTATCGAAGAAACCCGCGACTACTGCCTTTCAAAAGGCGTTGACGTTGAATCAATAGTCAAAGGCGTTCAGCCCATCGCATTTGAAAACGCTGTCTGGGCTTACACTCTCGGCTGCGCCATCGCATTAAAGCTCAATAAAAACAATGCTGCCGACGCTTCCGAAACAATCGGTATCGGCCTCCAGGCGTTCTGCATTCCCGGCTCCGTTGCCGAAAACCGCAAGGTCGGTCTCGGTCACGGCAATCTCGGCGCAATGCTTCTTCGCGAAGAAACAGACTGCTTCTGCTTCCTTGCGGGACATGAAAGCTTCGCCGCTGCGGAAGGCGCTATCGGTATTGCAAGAAAAGCCGACAGAGTCCGCACGAAACCCCTCCGCATAATCCTTAACGGTCTCGGCAAAGACGCCGCATACATCATTTCGAGAATAAACGGCTTTACATACGTTGAAACCGACTATAACTTTGCTACCGAAGAGCTTACGATAGTCCGCGAAGTTAAATTCTCCGACGGCGAAAGAGCAAAAGTCCGTTGCTACGGCGCAAACGACGTTCTTGAGGGCGTTGCGATAATGAAGCACGAAAAAGTTGACGTTTCCATAACCGGTAACTCCACCAACCCCACCCGTTTCCAGCACCCCGTTGCAGGCACATACAAGAAATGGGCTATCGAAAACGGCAAGAAATACTTCTCCGTTGCATCCGGCGGCGGAACAGGCAGAACTCTCCATCCCGACAATATGGCGGCAGGCCCCGCTTCATACGGACTTACCGACTCTATGGGACGTATGCACGGCGACGCTCAGTTTGCAGGTTCTTCCTCCGTTCCCGCTCACGTTGAGATGATGGGACTTATCGGCGCAGGCAACAACCCGATGGTAGGTATGACCGTTGCATGCGCAGTTGCGGTAGCAGAAGCTCTTAAATAATCAGCCAGTCTGAAATATAAAAAGGACGCCCACATGCCGACTGTTCTTAAGGACAGTCGGAAGCGAAATCCACCCTGTCGGGTGGGTGAAATCGCCTGCGGCGGTGAAATTGCCCTGTGGGCAGTGAAATCCGCCTCGGCGGCGGGTGGGTGGATTTCATTTCACCGAACGCGACAGCGTTCGATTTCACCTGAGGGCGAAGCCCGAAGATTTCACCTTTTGCCGTAAGGCAAAAGATTTCACTATTCTGACATTTGGCACACAAACGTCCTGCTTGCGCCGATCTGCGACAAAAACCGACTGAAACAAGGATTTTTCCTTACATCAGCCGGTTTTTATTTACTGTCCTTTAGAGCACCTCGCCCAGAGGCATCCTTTTTTTGTGATTATTTGTTGTTTCTTTCCGCAAGCGATACGGTGCTGTCGATATAATCCTCGATTGAAAGTTTCAGTCGTTTGAAATATGCGGTGTTTATGCTGTAAAACAGCTGCAGCCCGTCACGTTTCGATATATAAATTATATTGTCGTTTCTCAGTCCGCTTACGTGGCGTCCGACCGTTGTAATCGGTATATCCATAATCTTTGCAAGGGACGATATCGTTATTTTGCCGTTTTTCGCAATCAGATCTATTATTTCCATTCGCGTGCCGTTTCCGGCGGTAACGATGAATCTTTTTGCGTCCACGGGTTTTGTCTGACCCAGATTCCAGAAACACTCCGTATGCCTGAACCCAAGCAGCATATAAGCTTTACTGTCCTTCAAACGGCAGTAAATCGCAAACTGATTAAGCAGAGGTATCGCAACATAAGTTTCTTCATACTTTTCCGGACTGTACGAAAACTCCTGCATATAAAGCTCAAGATTAAGTCCGCTTTTTATCTGCTCAAAAGTGTATGCAATTTCTTTCTCATAAATCCTGTGAAGTTCATTTACTGTACAGTATACTTTTTCAAACTGTTCAGCAAGCACGGAAAGAGCATAGTCAAAATCATTGAGAATATAAGATACTTTCAGCTTGAAATCGTCACTGTCGTCAAGCGATTCCATCGCTTTTATATACTTTTGGGGATCCTTTTTTAACTCGGCGGCTTTTATTCCGTTTCCGAACAGTGCTTTGATAAAAATATCGAAAAAAACATCTTTTTCGGTCTTAAAAAGACTCTTTACCGCATCAATGTCAAGGGTAACGCCGTGTTTTTCACTCTCAGTTTTATAAAATTGCATTACGGGAGAGATATTTTCGGACTTTACGGCAGTAAACGGAGCAAGAAATTCGGGTATTTTTTCAGTTCTTTCCCTTACAAACTGCAGGCATTTTATCATAAATTCGGTATCTTCGTATACCGATAAAATCTTCTTTTCGGTGTAATCGTTACAGAAATAATCTGTAAGGAAAAATGCGGTATCGTATAATTTCCCCGCATCGGAATTAAAAATCATATTTCGTTAACCTCCCTGTCCTCAAAAGATTTGTTGTGATTTCGGGTAACAGTGTTTTGTTTGTGTGAATAATATTTTACTTCATTTTTTCCGTTTTGTCAATGGAAAAATCGCCAATTTTTATCCTAAATTTATATGTATTTTTTACTATTAACGAAAATATGATATAATCAGTAAAAAACTGCGTTGTTATGCCGAAAAACAGCATATATGCTCATCATTATTAATAACATTTTTATGTAATAATCCTTTATTTTAATAAATAATCACCGTTTTTAGAAAAAAAGTATTATAACCGTCCGTAAATCTTCTTGACATAGCGTTTTCTGTATGCTATAATAAAACAAAGGGGTGGAAAAAGATGAAAAAAATCATATCTCTTGTATTGATCGTTTTAATGCTTTTCGCAACCGTTCTTTCCGTTTCGTGCACTCAGCAGCCCGAGGTATTCGATCTCGATCTTAACGTCAATCTGGCAAGGGATCTTACCGGTGTTACGTTCAGATGGGGGACAGGCTGGCTTACGCAGTTTTATCCGAGCGAGGGTTTCAGCAGCGCGGGAGATAAAATGCGCGCACATTACCGCAAAATAGAGGAGGAGCTCGGCTGCAAAATCGAGTTTCTTGCCTGGCAGGACGGCGGCTCACGGGTTATGGAGCAGGTAGCCGCGGGCATGCAGACGCTCGATGTTATAGACAGTCACGCAACAAATGCCGGTATTGAACTTTACAGAGCCGGTATTCTCGCTCCCCTTGAAGACATACCCAATATTAACGGATACGATGAAAAATTCGGTCCTCTGCGTTTCCGTCAGTACGGAATTTTCGACGGCAAGCTTTACGGACTTTATCAGTATAACTGGGATTTTCCGCCCGAATTTGCCTGCGCCATGATGTTCAATACCGATATGCTCAATTCTTTCGGACTTGTTTTACCGTATGAGTATCAGGAAACGGGCAGGTGGACGTGGAATGAGTATGAGCAGATACTCTTCAGCGTTGCGGACGCCGCAAAAAACTACGGTTACGATAACCATTTCGCCCCTAACGTTGCAAATATGCCGGAACGTGACGCCATCGGCTATATGCTTGTAAACGGATGTCAGGTAATCGAGAAGGATGCGAGCGGCAATTATATTTTCGGGCTTGACAACCAGAACGGAATCGATGCTCTCGAATATTTAAAACGTCTTTGCAGTGAAAAACTTTACGTTGTAGGCGACGTTAACGTATTTATCAAGGACCGTAACGCCGCATTTTTAACAACCGAGTCGTATTACGCCACTCATTTCAATGAAAATAACGAAACCGGCTATCTTCCGGGCAACGATTTCACATACGGCTTTATTAATTATCCTCACGGACCCAACGGAGACGAAAACTGCGTTTCCGCATTCGTCCATAAAGGCAGACGCATGAACTGGGTAATCAAATACAGCGGAAACGAACTTGAGGATATAGGCACTTTTCTTGACCTCATGTTTGAGCCCATCGATGACGAAGGCGGCTGGCGGACATCTCTTGAACGCTACGTTTTTTACGATCAGAGGGATTTTGAAAACTACAGCTTCATGCTCGAACACATCAGTTTCCGCCACGACCTCGATCTTGGCGAAAACGCAACAAGCAAAATGGACGACGCCTTTTCAAAAGCGATAACAAGCGCAAGATCATGCTCCGAAGCGTTCAATTCCATCCGCACCGTAGTCAACGAAGCCATCGCCGCAAACGTCAACTGGGTGTTTGAGGATATAGTTGCGCAGTAATAGGTATTTTGGATAAATGAAATGATTCCAAAGATTTAATTAATGAATATGAATATGATAATGGGTTAACTCAGTACAAAAAAAACGAAAAACCCGAAAACGTTGCCGTTTTCGGGTTTGATTATTATATCTGATAACCGTTTCAGTTGCCGCTGT
>CAMZEM010000020.1 GCA_947305805.1 uncultured Clostridia bacterium
GCCGCAGGCAAGTCCGTCAACAGCGGAGGGAAGCGGCGCGTTTTTGGAAGCGAACGCCTCTGCTCTCGCAAGAATAATACAGTTAACGACTATCAGCGGAATAAACAGACCGAGCGAGCTTGCAAGGTTAGGCAGCCACGCCTTTATCACCATTTCAACCGCGGAAACAAATCCCGCAATTATTACGATATATGAGGCAATTCTTATTTTATTCGGTATAAACTTTCTCAGAACCGAAATAAAGAAATTCGAACAGATAAGCACGAACGTTGCCGAAAGACCCATTCCGATGCCGTTTGCCACTGTTGTTGTTACGGCAAGCGTGGGACACATTCCGAGAAGCTGTATAAACGTCGGGTTTTTTGTGATTATTCCTTCTTTGAGGATATTCAGATACGATACTTTTTTCTTCTTTGCAGCCATATCAGTCTCCTCCGTTCATTATGGGCGTTACGGCTTCAACAGCTTTTTCAACGCCTTTCTTTATCGCATTCGAGGTTACCGTAGCTCCCGTAATCGTTTCTTTCGGGTTTAACGACGATACGGAGCCCGTCGGTAAATCTACAAACAGTGAAAGAATCGATCCGTTTGAAATAACCCTTTCTCCCACGCCTGCGGTTTCGGAGTGGGAAACAACTTTAACTCCCGCAACCAGTCCGTCGGAAGAAATACCCACAATCATGTTTATCGCTCCGCCGAAGCCGTTGTTCGATACGTTAACGCAGTATCCGAGCTTTTTGGAACCGTTTGTTGCCTCGTAAATATCCCCGACGTATTTCGCAAGATCGTCGGAAAGATTTGCGGATACGGGCGTAAAAGCGGTTGCGTCCTGGAAAAGGGATTTTCTCGCCTCGTCATTGGCGCGTCTTTCGTTTTCCGCTATCGTTTCTTTGGTAAGTCCGTTTACAAACGCAAGCATCAGAACAACCGCGGCTATTATTATCATCAGACGGAAAGACAGGTTTATTATCTCGTTTCCGGATTTTTTTGAAGGACGTTCCTTCGAAGCGGGCGCACTTTCCTTTACTTCTTCGTACGCTTCGGAATTAATGTCATTTAGCATCATTGTAACCGCCTCCTATCCCGAAACGTCTCGGTTTCGTTATTTTGTCTATCGGAACGGCAAGAACGTTCATTATAAGTATAGCATAGCTTACGCCTTCGTTGTATCCGCTGTAATATCGCAGGAATACCGTAATAAGGCCGCAGCCTATGCCGAATAAAAGCTTTCCTCTCGCGGTAACCGGAGCCGTAACGTAATCGGTTGCCATGAAAAACGCAGCAAGCATAAGTCCGCCGCTTAAAAGCTCGTAAACCATAAACTGCCAGTCGAAATTACCTCCCGTAAGCGGGAAAACGAATGTTATAAGGGCTACCGTTCCGAGCATCGCAACGGGGATATGCCACGTTATAACTTTTCTTAAAAGCAGATAAACTCCGCCGAGAAGAATTGCTGCAGTGCAAACTTCGCCCATACATCCGCCTATATTGCCGAGAAGCATATCCACAATGCTTGCGCCGTCGGGCAGAGCGCCCGATTTTAAAGATGCAAGCGGCGTTGCGGTTGTTATCGAGTCGATATAATCGGGAAGCTCCGCGCCGTTTGTGAATATCGGATCGTAAAAAACGGGCAGTGTTCGCGTCAGAGGTTTTACAAACGTTGTCATAAGCATCGGCCACGAGAAGAGAAACGCTCTTGCCGCAAGAGCGGGGTTGGCGAAATTCTTGCCCAGTCCGCCGAAAAGCATTTTAACAACCACTATCGCAAAAAACGATCCTACAACCGCAATCCAGTAAGGAGCGGTTACGGGAAGGTTAAACGATAAAAGCATACCCGTAACAACGGCAGAAAGGTCGCTTACGGTGTTCTTTTTCTTTGTTATGAGATTGAAAAGAGATTCAAAGGCGATACACGCCGCAACGCTGATAACGGTCAGCGCCAAAGCCCTCCAGCCGAAATACACAACCGACATTGCGGAAATAGGTATCATAGCTATTATAACGTCAAGCATTACTTTACTTGTCGTTCTTTCCGATCTGTAGTGCGGCGAGGAGGTTACAAGCAGTTTCTTAGCCAAAACAAACACTCCGGTCTTTCATAAAATCTGAATTTATCGAATTGCTGAAATCATTTAACGGACTTAAAGTCAGTTTTTCGGAATATTTCCCTTTGCCATCCTCATTGCCTGAACGAGGTGCAGCTTGCCGGGACATACGTACGAACAGCATCCGCATTCGATACAGTCCGTAACGTTGAGTTTTTTGCATTCCGCAAACTCTTCCGCAAGGGCATGCTGATAAATATACGTCGGAAGAAGACGCATCGGGCATACTTCTATGCATTTGCCGCACCGAATGCAAACGGGATTTTCCTCAAAGCTCTCTTCGTCTCCGCAGAAAGCGAGCAGCGCGGATGTGTTTTTAACAACCGGCGTTTCAAGCGCATGCTGCGCGGAACCCATCATCGGTCCGCCTGAAATTATTTTATACGGATCTTCCACAAAACCGTTGCAGTAGTCAAACAGCGCGTAATACGGGGTTCCAATGCGCACAAGCAGGTTTGCGGGTCTTATTACCGCGGAGCCTGAAACCGTGCATACTCTTTTTGTCAGCGGTCTTCCTTTTGATACGTATCTGAAAAGCGAAGCGCAGGTATCAACGTTGAAAACGGCGCATCCGATATCCATCGGCAGCTTTCCGGGAGGAATTTCTCTTCCCGTTATCGCTTTGATAAGCTGTTTTTCGCCGCCCTGCGGATATTTTGTGGGAAGCTCGCATATTCTTATATCCGAGTCCTCCGCGGCTTTCGACATAGAAGCGATGGCGTCGGGTTTGTTCGATTCTATCGCAACTATCGCCGTGTCCTTGTTTAAGCACTTCATAATAAGCTTAACGCCGTTTATTATCGTGCCCGGATATTCAACCATTGCGCGGTGGTCTGCGGTTATAAACGGTTCGCACTCAGAGCCGTTTATTATAATCGTTTCTATCTTTTTATCGAGAGCCGTTTTAAGTTTTACGTGAAGGGGAAACGCCGCTCCGCCCATACCTACCGTTCCGGAAGCCCTTGCAAACTGAATAATATCCGCGGGCGTGAGATCGTCAAGATCTCCCTCGTACGGATGAAGCGATTCGTCCACCGTGTCAAGTCCGTCGTTTTCTATAACCATTGTCGGCTGAC
Source organism: uncultured Clostridia bacterium (assembly GCA_947305805.1). GTDB lineage: Bacteria > Bacillota > Clostridia > Oscillospirales > UBA644 > HGM12619. Next base: position 3,182 of record CAMZEM010000020.1, read on the forward strand.
GTGTTCCCGAGGGATGCCAGTGCTGAACCACGCCTTTGAATTTGCCGGAAACCGGCGAATGGATAGGACACGCCATCGCAACGGGATTGTCTGCGATAATCTGTCCCATTTTTACGTGATCGCCCGGCTGGACCGTGGGAATGCACGGCGCTCCGATATGCTGCGATAGGGGAAGATACATCTCTTCCGTGGGAGGAAGTACTTCGATGGGACTTGCGTAAGTCCTTTCTTTGTTGTAGTCGGGATGGATCCCGCCTTTAAAGGAAAAAGCCAAATAAATACCCCCAATATGTTATACTGTCTTTTTATTTTCCGCTGTTTCTTTGCATATCATTTCAACTGCGCGGGGCAGAATAATGTGTTCCGCCTGCGTCATTATTCTTTGCTGCAGGCTCTCCGGAGTATCGTCGGGCATAACGTCAACGGCCTTCTGCATAAGTATTCTGCCGTGGTCGTATTCGCTGTCTACAAGATGCACCGTGGCTCCGCTTACTTTAACGCCGTATTTCAGAGCCGCTTCATGAACGTGAATACCGTAAAAACCCTTGCCGCAAAAAGACGGTATCAGAGCGGGATGCACGTTGAGAATTCTGCCGCTGTATTCTTCGCAGATTTTTTCGGGAAGTTTTGATAAAAATCCGGCAAGAACAATAACTTCCGCGCCGTACAGGCGCAGATACTTCGATATTTCGTCTCCGAAAGCGCTTTCATCGTCTCCGAAAAGCGCCTTTTCGGCAACGAAGCACGGAATTCCCGCATTTTCTGCGCGTTTAAGAGCGTAAGCGCCCGGTTTGCTCGAAATAACAACCGAAATATGTCCGTTTTCGATTATTCCGCTTTTTTCGGCGTCTATAAGCGCCTGAAGATTCGTTCCGCCTCCCGATACGAGAACGGCAACGGATATTTTTTTCATTTAATACTCCTTGAATGCGGAATTTACCTGATTATGATTTCTTTTCCGCCTTTAACGGCGCGGCCTATGATATATGCGTTTTTGCCTGCGCGTTTCGCCGCCTTTACAGCCGCGTCGGCTTCTTTTTCCGAAACGAGCATTGCCATACCGATTCCCATATTGTATGTGTTAAACATATCTCTTTCCGGGATGTCTCCGCATTTTTGCAGGAGAGAGAAGATCGGAAGTATCGGGAATGATGTTTTATCTATTTCCAGCGAAATTCCGTCCGGAAGCATTCTCGGCAGATTTTCGTAGAATCCTCCGCCCGTAATATGGGATACCGCTTTGATTTTTACGTCTTTTTTTATTTCCTTAACGGTTTTTACGTATATTTCGGTAGGAGTTAAAAGCGCTTCGCCCAGCGTTTTGCCTAGCTCGCCGTAATGCTTTGAAAGCGCTTTGTCCGCATTTTCGCCGTTTAAACCGAAAACTTTTCTTACAAGCGAAAAGCCGTTTGAGTGAACCCCCGACGAAGCAATGCCTATAAGCACGTCGCCTTCGCTAACGCCGCTTCCGTCGATAATCCCGCTTTTGTCAACAAGCCCTACGGCAAATCCCGCCAGGTCATATTCGTTTGCGGGGTAGAATCCGGGCATTTCGGCGGTTTCTCCGCCTATAAGCGCCGCTTCGGACATAATGCACCCTTCCGAAACGCCTTTTACTATTTCCGCAATCTTTTCGGGAACGAGTTTTCCCGTTGCGATATAGTCGAGGAAAAACAGGGGAGACGCTCCGCAGCAGATTATATCGTTAACGCACATAGCAACGCAGTCGATACCGACAGTATCGTGCTTGTCAAGCAAAAACGCGATTTTCAGCTTTGTGCCCACGCCGTCCGTACCCGAAACGAGAACGGGATCTTTTATTCCCGCCATGTTCGGAGCGAATAAACCGCCGAATCCGCCTATATCCTGCAAAACGCCTTCGTTATACGTGCTTTTGACAAATTTCTTCATCAGTTCCACGCTCTTGTAGCCTGCGGTAACGTCTACGCCCGCGGCCGCATAGCTTGCGCTGTGACTTGATTCGTTCATAATTCCGATTACTCCGTATTGATTATTCGCCCATCAGTCTCTTCATTATCTCTTTGTATGCGCCTTCAACGTTACCAAGGTCTCTGCGGAAACGGTCTTTGTCAAGCTTTTCGTGGGTTTTGCTGTCCCAGAAACGGCATGTGTCGGGAGAGATTTCGTCTGCAAGCACGATTGTTCCGTCGGTAAGACGGCCGAATTCCAGCTTGAAGTCAACAAGCTCTATGTTAAGGTCCGCAAGATATTCGGAAAGGAATTTATTGATTTTAAACGAATAATCGGCAATCGTTTTTATCTCTTCGTCCGTTGCCAGATTCATCGCTTTTATGTGGTATTCGTTTACCATCGGGTCGCCGAGCGCGTCGTCTTTATAACAGTATTCAAGCACGGTTGAGGCAAGCTTTGTTCCCTCTTCAAGACCGAGTCTTTTTGAAAGCGAACCTGCCGCAATATTTCTGACTATTACTTCGAGCGGCACTATCGTAACTTTTTTAACGAGAGTTTCGCGCGCAGAAAGCTCTTTAATAAAATGCGTGGGAATTCCTCTCGCTTCAAGCATCTTCATAAGATGGTTCGTTACTCTGTTGTTTATAACGCCTTTGCCTTCAATCGTACCTTTTTTAAGACCGTTGAACGCCGTGGCGTCGTCTTTGTAGTCAACGATAAGTTCTTCTGCGTTATCGGTTGAGTAAACTTTTTTTGCCTTGCCTTCGTACAGTAAATCCTTTTTCATTCGTATATCCTCTTTTCGGTAATAGAAGTTAAAGCTGCTTGTGTATTTTAAAATTTTAAAACTGTTTCGCTTCGGCTATATGCCTGTCTTTTTCGTAAATGTCTTCTGCCATTTTTTTCTTATATTCAACAAGCTTGCCGTAAAGCTCTCCGTCGCTTACCGCCATTATCTGCACGGCAAGAAGCGCCGCGTTTTCCGCGCCGTCAATTGCAACCGTGGCAACGGGAACTCCCTTCGGCATCTGAACCGTCGAGAGCAGACTGTCAAGCCCGTCAAGCGTGGAACTCTTGATGGGTATTCCTATTACGGGCAGAGCGGTATACGCCGCCATAACTCCCGCAAGATGAGCAGCTTTGCCCGCAGCGCATATTATGCACGAATATCCGTTTTCTTTTGCGGATTTCGAGAATTCCGCAGCTCTGTCGGGCGTCCTGTGGGCGGAAATTACGTTTACCGTATACTCCACGCCGAATTTTTCCAGTATCTGAAACGCAGGTTTAATAACGGGAAGGTCGCTGTCGCTTCCCATGATGATTGCCGCTTTTTTCATACTTTTCTCCGTTTTTAATATAATATATACATATAAAGCTATTTTACACTATTTTCTTCATCTTTTCAAGAGTATTCGCTCCATTTAACAATAATTTCGTTTTTTGGGGGACTTTTACTCCCGAATCAGCCGTCTTTCGGTAACGTTTTCCGTCTTTATTTCCACGTTTCTGTGCCATACGCTTTTTATTCCTCCGCAAAACCGTTCGTAAAAATCGGAGCGGATAACGGCCGAAATACGGACCTTGTCGGTAAATTCCCTGTCCGTTATCTCCGCTCCCGCCTGCAAAAGCGCTCTTTCCATCTGACTGTGAAGATCGTATCCGTATTCCATCGTAAATTCCGTAAAAGGCGCAATATCCGCAATTCCCGCGGCGTCGGCAGCGTCGGATGCGGATCTCGAATATGCCCTTACAAGTCCGCCCGCGCCGAGCAGAATTCCGCCGAAATATCTTGTTACGGTAATAAGCGTATCACAGAGCTTTTTTGATGAAATAACGTGCAGTATCGGCATGCCCGCCGTTCCGGAGGGTTCTCCGTCGTCCGAAAAGCGTTGAAGCGAGCCCGTGCGAAGAATATACGCATAACAAACGTGAGTGGCGTCGGGATACTCTTTTTTTACGGAAGCTATCGCCGCTTCCGCCTCTTTTTCCGATGTCACCCAGAATGTCTGACCGATAAAAACGGACTTTTTCTCCGTAAACTCGGTTTTTATGTTTTTACCTGCTGTGATCATAACGTGTAATCGCGGAGTTTTTCCTTTAAAATCTCCTTATCCGGAGTCTCTCCGCTGTCGTATATATATTTTACCGCTCCGCCTGCAACCGGCTCGAATTCCGGCTTTATAAACTCTGCAAGCGGGTATTCCTTCTTAACGCCCGAAACGAATATTTCCGTCATTTTTTCGGAGGTTTTCCAGCCGCCTCCCGATGTGGTGAAAATAAATCCGTCGTTTTTTCCGTAACCGCGTTTTTTCATAAGCGTCACGGCGGCAAGCGAGAGTTCGTCCGCGGCATCTTTCACGATTTCATTCGCAACGTAATCTCCGTTTTTACAGGCAGTTTCTATCGCCTTCGTAAGAGCTGCAACGTCTTTTCTGAAAGAAGGCCTTTTGTGTATCGAGCATACTTCCCAGAGCGATTTTTTAAGTCCGAGCTCATCGAAAACAAGCGTTTCAAGCTCTGTTTTTTGTCCTCTTCCGTCGTATGATTTTATGGCGGCAACAATCGCTTTTCTTCCCATGTCAAATCCGCTGCCCTCGTCGCCGAAATACTGTCCCCACCCACCTATCATGTCTACGGAAACACCGTTTTCTATCAGAAAACAGTCGGAACCCGTTCCGGAAATCACAAGAAGACCGTTTTGTCCGAGAGTCCCCGCAAGCACACCGAGCTGACCCTCGTTTAACCGGGTGACCTTCTTTAGTTTTATTCTGCGCTCGAGAGCGTTTATAAAATACTCCGATTTTCCTGCAAGTGTGCAGTAAACACCGTCTGCTTCGCTTACTTTCCCGAGCTCTTTTTCGAGACCGTCGATAAGTCCGTTTGCAACGTTTTCCATGTTATTGCGGGCATCGTCCTCACTCATGAAAAGACTGTTAACGCCTCCGCCTTTTGCTGCGGAGAGAATATTCAGTTTCTCGTCAAAAGCAAAGGCGGTGAGTTTCGTGCCTCCTCCGTCGGCGGTAATAAAAATCATCGCTCCGTCCTCCGTAACACAAACAATACACGGGCAAATATCCGTTCAGCATATATTATAGCAGTTTTCCTCATTTTTTTCAAGTCCCCCGCAGACAAAATCTATTGACAAAATCTGTTTTTTGTGATAATATTGTATAAATTTTTATTAAGGGAGGTTCGCAGATGAACGAACATGTTAAAGCGATAGCGGAGCGAATCCGCGGCCTGCGGATGATACTTGATATACCGACCGACGAAATGGCGCGCGTATGCGACACGACAGAGGAGGACTACATAGCTCACGAAACGGGCGATATCGATTTTTCATTCACTTTTCTTTATAAGTGCTCGAAACATTTCGGAGTCGATATCACCGAGCTTATAACCGGCGATAAACCTACGCTTTCTTTCTACTCCGTTACCCGTTCGGGGGAAGGCTTACCCATCGAACGCAGAAAAGGCTTTAAATATCAGCACCTTGCTCCCTTTATCAAGGATAAGATAAGCGAGCCGTTCCTTGTTACCGCAAAATACGACGAAGATGCTCAAAACAGCGATATTGCCCTCTCATTCCATGAAGGACAGGAGTTTGACTATGTTCTTTCGGGCACTCTTAAAGTCCGTCTGGAAGATCACATCGAGTATCTTAACCCCGGTGACAGCATATACTACAACAGTGCGCACGGTCACGGAATGATAGCCGTAAACGGAGAAGACTGCACCTTTATTGCCGTAGTTATCGGAAAAAACTGATATATCGCTTAATAAGCGAAAGGCAAAGGAAACAGGTAATAATATGCTATACAGTAAATTTGTAAATGAATATTTCGATTCAAACGGTCGTCTCGAACGTTTTGAAATGAAACCCGGTATCAACTTCAATTTCGGTTACGACGTAGTTGACGAACTCGGAAAAACAAAGCCCGATAAACTCGCAATGCTCTGGGTATCCAACGACGGAGAGGAAAAAAGGTTTTCTTTCGGCGATATGATGCGTCTGTCGTCTGCCGCCGCAAACTTTTTTACCGATATCGGCATAAATAAGGGCGACAGGGTAATGCTCGTTTTAAAGCGCCATTACCAGTTCTGGATATCCATAGTCGCTCTTCATAAAATCGGTGCGATAGTTGTGCCTGCCACGCACCTTCTCACCAAAAAGGACTATGTCTACCGCTTCAATGCAGCCGGTGTAAAGGCAATAGTCTGTACAGGCGACGGAGAAGTGACTTCTCACGTTGAAGCGTCGCTCCCGGAATCGCCTTCTCTCAAAATAAAAATCGCCGTTGGCAACACGCCCGACGGATGGTATGATTTCGATAAAAAAATCGCCGAATATCCGGACTTTTTTGAACGTATTCCAACAAAAAACGAAGATCCGATGATAATGTATTTCACAAGCGGAACTTCCGGATATCCCAAGGCGGCGGTTCACGATTTTACGTATCCGATAGGACATATTGTTACCGCAAAATACTGGCACAACGTTGAGCCGGACGGCCTTCATCTCACTATCGCCGATACGGGATGGGGAAAAGCCGTTTGGGGCAAACTTTACGGACAGTGGCTTTGCGAAGCGGCGGTTTTCACGTACGATTTCGATAAATTCGAAGGCAACTCAGTCCTTTCGATGATTGAAAAATACAAAATCACAACCTTCTGCGCTCCCCCTACGATTTACCGCTTTTTCATCAAGGCGGATATGTCCAAATTCGATTTAAGCACGCTTAAATACGCAACAATAGCCGGCGAGGCGCTCAACCCCGAGGTTTTCAATAAGTTTAAGGAAATTACGGGTATTTCTCTTATGGAAGGTTTCGGCCAGACCGAAACGACCCTTACCGTTGCAAATCTTGTCGGTATGACCCCGAAACCGGGCTCCATGGGCAAACCCACGCCCCAGTATGATATGATTATCGCGGACGAAAACGGCAATAAAGTCAAACCGGGTGCAGTAGGGGAGATATGCTTAAAAACCGATAACGGACGTCCTCTCGGCATGTTTATCGGATATTATAACGACAAAGAAAAAACCGATGCCGTATGGCACGACGGCCTGTATCATACCGGCGATATGGCGTGGTGCGACGAGGACGGTTATTTCTGGTACGTAGGCAGAACGGACGATCTTATCAAAAGCTCCGGCTACCGCATCGGTCCTTTTGAAATCGAAAGCGTGCTTATGGAGCATCCCGCAGTAATGGAATGCGCCGTAACCGCAGTTCCCGACCCGATCAGAGGACAGGCTGTCAAGGCAACGATAATTTTAACAAAAGAATACAAAAACAAAGCGTCCGACGAACTTGTCAAAGAAATTCAGAACCACGTAAAACGCCTTACCGCTCCCTACAAATACCCGAGAGTGGTTGAATTTGTAGACGAGCTTCCAAAAACAATCAGCGGCAAAATCAGACGCGTCCAGATCAGAAACGAAAAAGCGGAATAGCAGTTTTCCGGCCGTCCGTTTAATGCGGACGGCTGTTGACTTTTCCGTATTTTTATGCTAAAATAAAGAATAATACTTAAATTCGGGCTTCGGAGGATATTTCGATGAACAAAGGCATTTATCCCGCACTTTTAACGCTTTTTGACAAAAACGGCAATCCCGATACCGGCGCGATCGCCGGACTTACAGACCATGTTATAAACAACTGCTGCGCTGACGGTCTTTACGTCTGCGGAAGCACGGGCGAAAACTTTCTTATGAGTCACGGTCAGAAAAAGGAAGTTCTTTCCTCCGTCGCAAAAGCCGCAAACGGAAGAGTATCGCTGATAGCGCATATCGGATCAAACGTTGCCGAAGAGGTTTACGAGCTCGCAGATCTCGCCGCAGACAGCGGATACAATGCCGTTTCCGCAGTAACCCCGTTTTACTATAAATTTACAAACAGCGAAGTCGTTGAGTATTATCTCAGACTTGCGGATAAATCAAAGCTTCCGCTCGTCGTTTACAATATTCCCGTATTAACATCCGTCTCGCTCTCCATGGCGGATTTTGAAAAACTCTTTTCGCACGGCAATATTATCGGCGTTAAAAATTCCGCTCAGGATTACTTTTTTCTGGAACGCTTAAGAACCGCGTTCCCCGATAAAACAATCTTTTCGGGCGTTGACGAAGCGCTCCTCTCCGCTGCGGTACTCGGCACCGACGGTGCGATAGGCAGCACATACAACGTTATAGGACACTGGGGCAAAGCAGTCTTTGAAAACTGCCGCAAAAATGATATTCCGTCAGCACTCGTTGCCCAGAAAAAATTAAACACGGTTACCGATATGCTGCTTAAAGCGGGTATTTATCAGACGCTCAAGGAAGTACTGGCTCTTTACGGAATAGAATCCTGCGGATGCAGACATCCGTTTGCTGAAACTACCGATGCGCAGAGAGCCGCGGCACGCAGAATTTTCGATAAAATAAACGAATTGAACAACCGGTGATACTTTCAAGGAAGGCCATTTATGAATAAAATAATTCTGAAACGTTCGTTAAATCCCACCGTAACGCTTTTCACATTCGAAGCTCCTCTTATAGCAAAAAAGGCGGAGCCCGGTCAGTTTGTGATTTTAAGACCGAATTCCGAAAGCGAACGCATCCCTCTTACAATCTCGGATTTTGACCGCGAAGCGGGCACGGTAACAGTTATAGTTCAGATAGTCGGCGCAACCACCGCCGCGCTCAACGACATACCCGAGGGCGGATATATATGCGACGTTGCTGGTCCGCTCGGAAGACCTACCGAAACGGAAGGACTGAAAAAAGTTGCCGTCGTAGGAGGCGGGGTAGGGTGCGCAATAGCGTATCCCGTTGCAAAAAAACTGACGAAACTCGGCGCATCCGTCGATTTTATAGTCGGTTTCAGAAACAGAGAACTCGTTTTTCTCGAGGATGAATTCAGAGCGGCGAGCGACAACCTCGTGATTATGACCGACGACGGCTCTTACGGAGAAAAAGGTCTCGTTACAGATGCGCTGAAAAAGCTGATAGAAAGCGGCGCGGAATACGATGAGGTAATCGCAATCGGACCGCTTATCATGATGAAATTTGTATGTAAGCTTACCGAACAGTACGGAATAAAAACCGTTGTCAGCATGAATCCCATTATGATTGACGGTACGGGCATGTGCGGCGGCTGTCGCCTTACGGTCGGCGGAAAAATGAAATTTGCGTGTGTCGACGGCCCGGATTTCAACGGACACGAAGTCGATTTCGACGAAGCAATGCGCAGAAATACAATGTATAAGGAATTTGAACGCGAGAAAGCCTGTCGGCTTTTAAACACGAAGTGAGGTGACGGCAATGCCCAATATGTCTCCCAAAAAAAATCCGATGCCCTCTCAGGAACCGGATGTCAGAAATAAAAATTTCAAAGAGGTTGCGCTCGGCTATACCGAAGGGCAGGCTCTCGATGAGGCGGCGCGCTGTCTCAACTGCAAAAACAGACCTTGCACGCAGGGATGTCCCGTTGCAATACGGATCCCCGATTTTATAAAGGAAACGGCAGCGGGAAATTTCGAAAAAGCGTATGAGATTATTTCTCTTTCCAGCTCTCTGCCCGCAGTCTGCGGCAGGGTATGTCCGCAGGAGTCGCAGTGCGAAAAATACTGCGTAAGGGGTATTAAAGGCGAGCCCGTCGGCATAGGACGTCTCGAAAGATTTGTTGCCGACCGTCACAATTCTCTGCCATCCGAAAACGTTCAGGCTCCCGAAAAAAACGGACATAAAGTTGCGGTTATCGGTTCGGGTCCTTCCGGTCTGACATGCGCGGGAGATCTTGCTAAAAAAGGTTATGACGTTACAGTTTTCGAGGCGCTTCACACCCCGGGCGGAGTGCTTGTATACGGAAGTCCCGAGTTCCGTCTGCCGAAAGACAGCGTTTCAAAAGAGGTTGACGGACTTAAAGCTCTCGACGTAAAGATAGAAACAAACGTCGTCATAGGCAAAACGTTAACCGTAGACGAGCTTATTTCTCAGGGCTTTGAAGCAGTTTTTATCGGTTCCGGCGCAGGACTTCCCAATTTTATGAATATCCCCGGAGAAGGACTTAACGGCGTATATTCCGCAAACGAGTTCCTTACCCGCATAAACCTTATGAAAGCATACAGGGAAAACTCCGAAACCCCCGTAATGAAAGCCGAAAAAGTAGCCGTTGTAGGCGGCGGAAACGTTGCAATGGATGCCGCAAGAAGCGCAAAACGTCTCGGAGCAAAAGAAGTTTATATTATTTACAGACGCAGCGAGGAAGAGCTGCCCGCAAGAGCGGAAGAGGTTGAACATGCAAAAGAGGAAGGCATCGTTTTCAGACTTCTCACCAACCCCACTGCTGTTCTTTCAGATGACGGCAAGACCGTTTCGGGCATTCGATGCGTTGAAATGACTCTCGGAGAACCTGACGCTTCCGGACGCAGACGTCCGATAGAAAAACAGGGTTCGGAATTCGAGATTTCACTTGACTGCGTTATTATGGCAATCGGCACTTCTCCGAATCCGCTTATAAAGTCCACTACAAGCGGACTCGAAACAACTCCCAAAGGCGGTATCGTCATTGACGAAAACGGTGAAACTTCGAGAGAAAACGTCTATGCCGGAGGCGACGCGGTAACAGGTGCCGCAACGGTAATTCTGGCAATGGGCGCAGGCAAGAAAGCAGCGGAATCAATAGATAAAAAACTTCAGGGTCAACATTAAACAGTCAGAAATATCCTTCCGGAAAACGTAAGGATATTTTTATGCTCTGCCGCCCGTAATCAGCCGTTTTTATCTTGACAGCCGAGTCTATAAATGCTATAATACTACTATATTTTAATAATATCTGTTTGTGAGGACACTGATATGAAAAACACAGTCGATTATCTTTTACGGGGCGGATACGATAATTATATCATGCCGTTTTTTTGGCTGCACGGAGAGGACGATGACGTTACGCGCGAATATATGCGCGCCGTTCATTCCGCAAATATCGGCGCAGTCTGCGTAGAGAGCCGTCCGCACCCGGATTTTGCGGGGCCGAAGTGGTGGCACGATATGGACGTAATACTCGAAGAGGCGCGCAGGCTCGGCATGAAAGTCTGGATACTTGACGACAGCCATTTCCCGACCGGTTTTGCAAACGGCAAAATGGCGGATGCTCCCGCGGAGCTTTGCAGACAGTGCCTCGTTTACAGAACGGTTCCCTGCGCCGAAACAGGTGCTGAAATGACCGTTGACGTAAAAGAATGCCGTATCCTTCCTCCGTTTGTGCCGCGAAACGATATGGAGCGCTACGATGTCGAGCACAGAAACAAACGCGTTTATCACGACGACCGTCTTATCGGAATCGTAGCCGTACAAAAAAACGGCGTTTTGCCCGGCGGAATAATCGATTTCAGCGATAAAATCGGTGAAGATTCGTTTTCGTTCCGTGTTCCCGAAGGTGAGTGGACTTTGTATATCCTTCATCTTACCCGAAACCGCGGCGCAAGACGGCAGTTTATAAATATGACCTCCGCGGAGTCCTGCCGTATTCTTATAGACGCTGTCCACGAAAAATTCTGGCAGCATTATTCTTCCGATTTCGGAAAAACAATTGCCGGCTTTTTCTCCGATGAACCCGAGCTTGGCAACGGGCATCTTTACGAAACGGGAAAACCGATTTGGAAGCTTGAAGACCAGGCATGGGGAAGTGACGTTACAAAAGAAATGGAGAAACGCCTCGGAGAAAACTGGATTTCTCTCATGCCGCTTATATGGGACAGAAATTTCGATCAGAAAGCCGCCGCAAAAGTCCGTCTTGAGTATATGGACGCGGTAACCGCCCTTGTCGAACGCAATTTCTCGGAACAGGTGGGCGGATGGTGCAGAGACCACGGCGTAGAATATATAGGTCATATTATAGAGGATAACAATCAGCACTCGCGCACGGGACCGAGTCTCGGACATTACTTCCGCGGTCTTGGCGGACAGGATATGTCCGGAATTGACGTTATAGGCAACAAGATTTTCCCTCAGGGCGAAATTGATACCGAAAACCGCCGCGGACGCTTTTTCCATTTCGCTCTTGCCGCTCTTGCGGCGTCACAGGCGGCAACAGATCCCGCAAAGCACGGCAACAGCATGTGCGAAATATTCGGCGCCGTAGGATGGAAAGAGGGCGTCCGTCTTGAAAAATATCTTGCGGATCACTGCCTTGTAAGAAATATAAACCACTTCGTTCCGCATGCATTTTCTCTCCGTAAATATCCCGACCCGGACTGTCCGCCGCATTTTTACAATCACGGCAACGACCCTCAATTCCGCCATTTCGGCAGACTCATGCTTTATATGAACCGTGTTGTTACTCTTCTTAAATCGGGAAATCCCGTTCCCGAAGCCGCGGTTTTATACGCCGCCGAAAGCGACTGGATGGGCGAATGCATGCCTCCCGAGGACGTTGCGGAACCGCTTGCAAGAAATCAGATTGCGTATGATTTTATACCGGCCGACGTTTTTTCGCGTCCCGAACGCTATCTGACGGATCTGTCTCACGGCCTTTGCGTAAACGGAAGAAACTATAAATCTTTTATTCTCCCCGCCTGCGAATTCCGCGTGCCGTGCGTGGAAAGCGCAATACCCGCTCTTGAAAAAAACGGAGTAAAGGTATTTGACGCAAATACGGTAAATCCGGAAGATGTTCCCGATAAGCTCGAAAAACTCGGCTTGAAAGCGGTAAATATTTATCCGGAAAATCCCGATATGCGCGTGCTTCACGTATCCGGCGAAAGCGATATCTATATGTTCGTCAACGAAGGCAGTGAAATCTGGCAGGGATATGCGGAAGTGCCGTCAAACGGCGAATGCTGCATTTACGATGCATGGGAAAACGGACTGAGACGCATAAAATCCGAGAAAAACGGAGATAAAACCCGCCTTTATTTCTCCGCAGAGCCCCTTCACAGCGTTATTGTCCTTTTCGGCTGTACGACTTCCGGCATAAACTGTCTTCCCGACCCGTTTGACGGAGAAGAAATTCCGCTCAACGACGGCTGGAAACGCAGTATATGCCGCGCTGCCGACTATCCCGGTTTTACAGACGGAAAATCCGTTTCTCTGCCCGACAGTCTCGCCGCGGAAAAACCCCGTTTCTCGGGATTTGCAAGGTACGAAAGAAAAATCGGCATAAAAACCGTTCCGTCCCGCGCTTTACTGTCAGTTACGGATGCGCACGAAGGCTTCGAGCTGTTTGTAAACGACAAAAGCGCAGGCATTCAGATAGTTCCGGAATACCGCTTTGAAATTGCAAATCTGCTTCATGCGGGCGAAAACGACATCCGTATTGAAGTTGCAACAACTTCCGAGCGCGAAAACGTGTCTGAAAAAGACTGCGTAACCCCTTCCGGAATAACGGGTGTCTGCACCCTTAAACTGAAATACTGATAAACGGCCTAATTACAATCAACTAAAGGAGACATAATTATGAAACGTATTTCTCTTGACCGCGCATGGATTTTTACGTCAGATAAACAGAAAGACGTAACTCTTGTCGATCTTCCTCATGATTTTACAATTCATACGGATGTTTCACCCGATGCTCCGTCCGCCGCCAGAACGGGATATTACTGCGGAGGAACGGGATATTACAAAAAAATTCTTCCCATTCCCGAGGAATGGAGAAACAAAAAAATAATCGTCGAGTTTGACGGCGTTTACGGACTTACAAAAGTTTCCTTTAACGGAAACGAAGCGGCTTGTCATCCATACGGATACACGCCTTTCCACGCTGATATCACCCCCTTTGCCGAAGCGGGAAAAGACGGCAAGCTCTGCGTTACGGCAGACAATTCCAAACAGCTCAACACACGCTGGTACAGCGGTTCGGGCATATACCGTCACGTTGATTTGCTTATCGGTGAAAAAGTTCATATAGCTCCGTGGGGAATTTACGCGCATACCGACAGAATTGCAAACGGCACCGCCTACGTCACCGTTGAAATAACCGTGTTAAACGAAACCGAAAATGCCGGAGAATTCCGCGTTTTTGCGGAGATGGGCGGAATAAGCGGGTCAAGAGTAATTCATACGGAACCGAACGGTAAATCGGTATGCCGTTTACGCCTTATTATTCCCGAAGCAAAACTCTGGGATCCTGATACGCCCAGTCTTTATACGGTAAATGCCCGAATAGAGACGAGGGACGGAAGTATTGTCGATTCCGATTCCGTCTCATTCGGCATACGCACCGTATCGGCGGACGTTAAAAACGGGTTTATGCTTAACGGAAAAACGCTTAAGCTTAAGGGCAGCTGCATTCATCACGATAACGGACTTCTCGGCGCCGCGTCGTTTTACGACAGCGAATACCGAAAGCTCTCTCTGCTTAAAAACAACGGTTTTAACGCCGTAAGATCCGCGCATAACCCTCCGTCAAGAGATATGCTCGATATCTGCGATAAAATCGGTCTTATCGTTATGGACGAAGCGTTTGATATGTGGAGAATACAAAAAAATCAAAACGACTATCATCTTTATTTTGATGATAATTGGGAAAAGGATATGGAAAGCTTTATTCTCCGCGACAGAAATCACCCGTCAGTCGCAATCTGGTCAATCGGCAACGAGGTAAGCGAACGCGGAGGCGGAGGAAACGGGTATGCTGTTGCCGAAATGCTTGCCGAAAAAGTACGCTCGCTCGACCCGAGGCCCTTAACGAGCGCAGTTTGCCTCCTTTGGGGCGGAACCGTTCCGCAGGAAGCGGAGGGAATATTCGAAAAAGCAAGACAGATAGAAGAAACCGAAGGCGCTCAGGCGGCAAGAGAATACACCGACTCGAACTGGGGGAAATACACAGAGCCTTTCGGCGCAGTTCTCGATATAATGGGCTACAATTATCTGCCCGAAAGATACGAAAACGACGGAAAACAGTTCCCCGACAGAATTATCTGCGGTACTGAAAGCTTTCCGAAGGATATCGGCACAGTATGGGAAAAAGTTGAAAAACTTCCCTACGTTATCGGTGATTTTACCTGGACCGGCTTTGATTATGTCGGCGAGGCAGGGCTCGTTAAGGCGGTTTATTACGACGCGGGCGAAGAGGGAACCGCGGATTTTTCTTCCCATTATCCGTGGCGTCTCGCAAACGACAGCGACTTTGACATCTGCGGATTTGACAGACCTCAGCTTCACTTCCGCAAAATAGTCTGGGGTTCGGATGAAACATATATCGCCTCGGAATATCCCGAAAACTACGGCAAAAAAGCAAATATCGGCGTATGGTCCTGGCCGGCGTGCGAAAACAGCTGGACGTGGCCCGGATATGAAGGAAAACATACTGTCGTATACGTTTATTCCGCAGCGGAAGAAGTTGAACTTATACTGAACGGCGAGAGTCTCGGACGTAAAGCCGCAGGAAAAAACAACGGATATACGGCAACGTTCGATATTGTTTACACACCCGGAACACTTACCGCGATAAGCTATACGGACGGAAAAGAAATCAGCCGCGACGAAGTAACCACAACGGGCAGTCCCGCATCTTTAAAACTGACGTCGGATGTAAATACTCTTTGCGCAGACGGACACTCCCTTGCGTATATCACAGCGGAAATCGTTGACGAATGTGGCAGAAGAGTTCCATTTGCGGAAATACCGTGCGCTGCCTCGGTAAACGGCGCGGGAAAACTTGCGGCTTTCGGTATAGCGCGTCCCGTTACCGAAGAAAACTACTGCTCGGGTAAATTCACGTCTTTCAACGGCAGAGTCCTTTTAATAGTCCGCGCGGGCTGGGAGGCGGGAGAAGTCTCGGTTAAAATCACTGCCGAAGGTCTCGGCGACAAGACAGTGACTATTCCGGTCAGATAATGAAAATATGAGCAGAAAACTTACAGTCATTTCAGATATCATTATCGTTGTATTAGTTTTTTTTGCGCTGATTTTAATGATGACGGCGCCGTCCGAAGACTCGCTTTCCGCAAAAGGATGGACTGCATTTAAGTATTACACCGTTCAGTCAAACGTATTCTGCGCGCTTTCGTCGCTTGTCTCGCTCGCATATACTCTGATAAAGCGAAACGAAGCCGTGCCGGATGCTCTTTATGTTTTTAATCTTACGGGAACAACGGTTGTAACGGTAACTTTCCTTGTTGTAATCGGTTTTCTCGGTCCAGTTTACGGCTACGGTTTTATGTATCTTCGCGCAAATCTCTTTTTTCACCTTATTGTTCCCCTGATAAGCATGGCAAAAATGCTTTTTATAAAACCGAAGCGTAAATATCCGCTTTCCGTAACTCTCTGGGGCATTCTTCCTACGTTTCTTTACGGCGCGGTTTACGCAATAATCAATGCTGTGAGCTGGACGGGCAAATCGAATCCCGAAACCGATATTTACGGTTTTCTTTTCTGGGGATGGGGTATAGGCGCGGTATTTCTCGTTTCCATTTGCCTTTTAAGCTGGTTTGTTTCCGTATTCTTCTGGGGAATCTCCCGAAAAATCCGCAAAACCCGATAAACAATGCGAAAAAATGCACCTCACCGAAAAAGTGAGGTGCATTTATACTGTTTTAATTAATTATCGTCGCGCCTTATCCGAGAAGCGGAAGCGTATATTCCATAATCATTTCGGCAAGCTGGCCTCTTGTAATTACGGTATCGTCCGCGCCGCTCTTTTCATACGATACTCCAACAAGCGAGCTGAAGACCGCAAGCGCATTTTCGAAATCCGCACCCGTAAGCTGGTCGTCAACCAGAGCGCTCGAAGGCAGAATTCCGAATCCGGCAATTTCAGTCAGCGCCGTTTCCGCATCTTTTGTATCCTCGATACCCAGCGCATAAAGAGCAATTGCGGCGTCACCGAACGTTGCGGGTTCGTCTGCTCCGAATACGGTTCTTCCGATGGGGTACATAAGATTGTAATCAAGCACGAAACCTATCGCTTCATAGTAGGGGAGGTCTTCTTTATAGTCGTCAAGATCGATTTCGTCGCCTGCGAAGGGAGCAAGGATCGTATCAAAGAATTCCTCGTTAGCGTTAATTGCCGCGGAGCAGCCCGTTGTAAACCGCATACCTTCCGTAACGAGTTTTGCGTAAATATCCGCAAAATCCTGTAGCTTTTCAATCGTTATGCCCTTAAGGTCCTGCATGTATTCAAGCAGTACCGCATTGGAATCTGTATGAAGCAGTGTGTCAAACGCCGCGTTTACCGCGCCGCTGAGCTCACCCTGGCTCTTTGCGTAGTAGGAATAAGCCGAAAGAATATATCCGTCAAGCTCTTCCTGATCAATTTCGAGTGAAGAGAGGAACTCGGGAAGTTTTTCGTATACTTCAAAAGTCTCAACAATGTTCGGGTCGCGGTACGATACTATGTATGCGCCGAAGTCCTCGATAAATCCCGTCATTACGCCGTAAGCGCCGTACTGATCTCTCAGCATCGGGTAAAGATACTTGTCGCTTACTATGCTTGATATAGCGTCAAGAGAACCGCTGTATCCTTCCATTCCGAGCGTATCGTAATCCGCAACAACACCGTTATACTGAACGTTCGAATCAACTATCATCGCCTCAAAACCGGTAGGAGCGGGGAGGTCGTAACTAACACGCTTGCGCGCCGTTTCATCGAGTTTTGAGAAGAAGTTTGCGGCATATCCGGAGTTTAATTCGATGCTCTCTTCATTGCCGGCAAAAATTGCCGTCGCGCTGTAGCGGTTATTAAAGAATTTCTTTATCGATTCAAGCTTGAGCTTTACAACGCCCGGAGTATCAAGGGCAGTTTGTTCAGTCTCTTCAAGGAACTGATAATAGCTGATTCCGTTGTAATAGCTGTAATATCTGTAAAGATCGCTCTTTGCCCCTATCGTGCGGTAAAGCATCGGGGAATAAGAGTTTGAATTCAGACTGTTTTTCAGCGAGTCTTTGTATTTTCCTATAAGACTTGCAATTGTTTCCGCATCGCTGAAATCTGTTTCGAAAAGGATCTCATACATAAGATCGTAGCCCGTTTCGAGGTCCGCATCGGCGGAAATCCAGCCTGCGCGCAGACGCGGTGTGAAAATACCCGTTTCTTCGTCAACCGCAATGGACATGCGTATTTCGCCGTTGTAAAGATATCTTCCCGTCAGAAGCGAAAGCTCGTCCCGGTCGTGTCTTTCCGTGTCAAGTTCGCCGAGAAGGTCTGTATAAAGGTGGAACCAGAGTATATCTTTCTGCGGCAGGGACGAAGCGTCAAGAAGCAGCACGATATCTCCTACTCCGTCAACGTCTGCAACGGCATTGATGTAATTTACGCCGTCTTCACCGAGCTGCTCGGTTACCTCGTATTCGCGGAATTCTTCGGGCAGAGACGAAACGGTTACCGCCTGCAGCGCCTTAACGTATTCGGATGCATCGTCGTCTTCCTGTTCTTCGGCATTTGAGGAGGCTATTATCGCCTGAAGCTCTTCTTCGCTCATTGACGCCTTAACGTTGGCAAGACGCTCTTTTTCCGCTGCGTTCAGTTTTTCGCGTGCCCCCGGATCGGGAGAGGTTGTGCTTAAAACAGTGATGTCAGCGTCAAGCAGACGGTCCGAAATTGCTTTTGCGTAAAGACCTGCGCTGTTCCATTCTTCAAATTTCTCCATTGCGTCAACGTAGTCCGCATATCCGAAAACAAGACCGCGCGCCGCATAGTAGCTTACAAAAGTATCAATAAGATCAACGCCTATATCGCTGCTTTCACCGGTCAGTTTTACGCTCATTGCAACCGAATTCATAACGGCATCAACAAGATCGTCCGAAAAACCGGTCTGCGCGATTTCAGCAAGTGACGAGTCAACGGTTTCCCTGAATGTTGAGGCGTCGCTTTCGTTAATGTTCATCGCAAAGAATACAATCATGTCTTCCGGTCCGTCAAGCTCGATATATGAGCCGAAACTGCCTCTCGGAATCGCACGTTTAAGGTTTTGCATAAGCGTGGAGCCGCTTGCGTTGAGAAGGTCTGTAAGAGTATTGTAAACAAGCTCCTCTTCGGGATTGTCTTTAAGTCCCGGGCACATTATTGCATAGTAAACAATACTTGCGTTTTCGGTGCTTGTATTAGTTTCGGCGGGGAATTTCCAGTTGTTTACAACGTCGTCCGTAATCGCCGTATAGTCTTTTTCTTCAAAGCTGAATTCGCGTTTTTCATACGGAGAAAACGCTTCGTTGAGAAGCTTGAGAAACGCCGTATAGTCTTCAAACTCGCCGTAAAGGAATGCGCAGCAGTTTGAGGGATGGTAATAAAGATCGTGATAACTGCGAAGGCTTTCCCATGTCATGTCGGGTATGGACTCGGGTGCCCCGCCCGATACGTTGCATACGGTTGCGCCGGGGAATGCAGAACGCAGCATATTTCTGTATGCGTCGGAGTTGATGCTTGTAGCTCCGAGCATTTCGGAATATACGGTACCTTCTATCGTAAGTTCGCTGTCCATATCCGCAAGACGGTAACGCCATGCCTCTTCGCGGAAAATGCTCTCGTCTTCAAGAATAATCGGATGAAGGCAGCTGTCGGTATAAAAATCGGCGTATTTTAAAAGCTGTTCTTCAGAAAGACTTGCAACAGGGTATGTCGTATAAAGCTGCGAAGTCATCGCATTCATATATGTGTTGTATGTCTGATACGAAAGGTTGAAAAACAGCGCTTTTGAAGGATATTTATCGCTTCCGTCCAGAGTCGAGTGCTCAAAAATGTGAGGCAGACCCGTATTGTCTATCGCGCGGGTGAAAAAGGTTAAATTGAAAACGCGGTTTGTGTCGTTGTTTGCAATGTAAACAAGTCCCGCGCCCGTTTTCTCATGTTCCATATAAATCAGCTTCGCTCCTACCAGCGGAAAATCACGGGTTTCTTTTACAACGAAGCCTTCAACCTTGTCACCAACTTTCGGCAGTCCGCTTCCGTCGCCCGCGTTGCATGCCGCAAGCGCAAAAAGCAGTATCGCCGCAATTAACAGTGAAAGGATTTTTTTCATAATCCTGTTCCTCCTTATTATAAATCAAATAATAGCTGATTTTGCCTATTATACAACATCAAAGTGAAAAAATCAAGAGTTTTCGGAAAACAAATTAAAAAACATTTCGAATAAAAGCGAATATAAATGAAAAGACCCCGTTATTCGACGAGGTCTTTTCTGTGTTTATCGAACAAAATAACAAAACGGTGAAAGCGAGCGCATCACGCTCGGTGAAATGAAATCCACTTACCGCCGTCGGGGCGGATTTCACCGTCGCAGGCGATTTCACCCACCCGCAAGGTTGGATTTCGTTGAAAAAAGCACTTGCGGAAGCAAGTGCTTTTTTCTGGCAGGGGCAGAAGGGATCGAACCCTCGGCACGCGGTTTTGGAGACCGCTGCTCTACC
>CAMZEM010000021.1 GCA_947305805.1 uncultured Clostridia bacterium
AACCTGTTTCGGAGTTTCTCTGCGATGAAACAGCGCCCGTTCTCCCCGTTTCAGATCCCACTTTCTATGCGGGACTCTCAAACGACTTCAACAGAGGCCGTATTTTTATAGACGAATTGCTTACAACCGATTATACGGTTATAGACAGACGGTGGAACGATTACCGCGTGCATACTGACAAAGTACCCGCGTTAAGTTCATCAAGAACGGGAATAGTTTATACGTTAAACGGAGAACTGAGAAAAATAACCGCATACGAGGCTCTTCTTTTGCAGGGCTTTCCCGAAAAAACCGCCAAAAAGGCGAGAGATGCGGGAATACTTCGCACAAGTCTTATGAAATATGCCGCAAATTCCGTATCGGTAAACGTTATTTACCGAATAGCCTTACAGCTTGAAAAACAGTCTTCGGAAATAATGGCCGATTTTTCCGACGAAGGCATAAAAAGCGGCTTTTCGCAGAACAGTCTTAATACCCAAAAAAGATTTCTCGCTTCTCTATCTTCGTATGCGCAAAACGAAAACGCCGAAAAATGGTTTTCGTTAATGGGGCAGAAAACCGATAATATCGATACCGTCTACGCAGAACCCGTTAAAAGCGACCTTCCGATTCACGTATATATAAAAGAAAAAGGGAAACGCACCGCCGAGTTTGTGAGAATAGGTTTCTTCACGCTTTCCGCAAAAATCCGTTCCGCAAAGATTGCAAAAATTCCGCTTGAAAAACTGAAAGAAAGCTGGAATATTCCCGAAGACGTTTATTCGCTTCTTGACCTTTACGTAAACGGCAAAATGCGCTTCCGTGAAATGACGGGATACGAAAGAGAATCCATAACGGAATGGTTTTTTGAAAACAGATTTTTAATCGTTTCGGATATTATCTGCGGCAGAGACGAAGCCGCAAGAGATTATATATTCTTCTCGCTGAAAAATAACGGGGGAACCGAATGGTTCTTTACGGACGTCGGAGCTCTTGTGGGAAGAAACACCGGGGGAACTGCGGAATTCAAAGGCGATTCTTTAAAAGTGTGCGGCGTTACTCTGTCGCGCGCATCAAACGGACAGCTTAAATTCGGCATAACCATTTAAAATCGGAGAATAGTTTATGAAAAAAGCAATAGGAGTTTTTGATTCGGGCCTCGGCGGACTTACCGCAGTAAAGGAGCTTTCAGCTCTCATGCCCGGCGAAGACATAATATATCTGGGCGATACGGCGCGCGTTCCTTACGGCTCACGTTCGCCCGAAACGCTCGTCCGTTTTGCAAAACAGGATCTTGAATTCTTTTTCAGACAAAACGTTAAAGCCGTCCTTGTAGCGTGCGGCACTATAAGCAGCGTGGCTCTGCCCGTTTTGAAGGATATGTGCCCGGTTTATATCGAAGGCGTTGTCTCTCCCGCGGCAAAACGAGCGGCGGAAATAACAAAAAACGGCAAAATAGCGGTAATTGCAACAAATGCGGCGATAAACAGCGGCGCATACGGCAGAGAGCTTAAATCGATAAACCGCGAACTGTCGGTTACCGAAAAAGCATGTCCCATGTTTGTGCCCATAGTTGAAAACGGATATTTCGGCAGGGACAGTCAGGTGGCAAAGCTTATCGTAAAAGATTATCTTTCCGAAATAAAATCGGGCGGCGCAGATACGCTCATTCTTGGCTGCACTCACTATCCCATTCTCCGTCCCGTAATCGAAGAATTTCTCGGCGAGGGCATAACACTTGTCGATTCGGGCAAAGAAGCGGCAAAAGCCGTTTGCGAACATATAAAAAATACAAACGAAGAGAATATAAACGGTGACGGTAAAAACGTTTATTACGTTACCGACGAACCGTCGGGTTTTACCCGCCTTGCGGAACTTTTTTTAAACAGAACAATCGGAGACGAAGTAAAAAAAGTAACGCTCGGCGAGGATTGCTGACACAGACGTCAGAAAGGAGACAAAATGAAAGAAGAAAACACAGCCGTTCTTGAAATTAAATCCGTTCAGGACGGAGTTGAATCAATGCTTCTCATTTCCGATGTCCGCGTATCAAGAAAAAAACACTGCCGTCTTCTGGAATTTGACGGCACCGAAATATGCGGCGTTCCCGGAGAGGTTACAAGCTTTAAAATATACGACGACAATAACGTTGAGCTCACTACAACCGGCAGACACAGCGTTTCGTCTTCAATGACTTTCGAAGAGGGCGTAAAGCAGCACTGCCATTATACCGACGCTTTCAACGAACCCGTCGAAATCGGATTTTCAACAAACAGAGTCCGCTCCGTTTCAACCGAAAGAGGCGGAAAGCTTGAAATAGACTATTATGTTGAGTTTAACAACGTTCTGTCAAGCAGAAATTCAATGAAGCTTACCTATAAATTCAATTCCTGAAAGGCGCTTAACCGAAATGGATTTTTCAAAAGAAATAAACAGAATAATAACCGAAAGCGTTTCAGACGCAATAAAAACCGCTCAGCGGAAAGGCGAACTGCCCGAAGCGGATGAGTACGCATTTTCAGTGGAAGTACCGAAAGATCCTTCGTTCGGAGATTATTCCACAAACGCCGCAATGACGGGCGCGCGAATATTCAGAAAAAGTCCCGCTCAGATTGCCGCGGCAATAGTAAACAATTTAGTTCTTCATCCGTGGCTTGCCTCTGCGGAGGTTGCCGGCGCATTTATCAATTTCCGCATGAGTCCGGCATATTTTTCGGATGTCGTTAAAAATATAGCAGCCGAAGGCGCAGATTACGGACGTTCGGATTTCGGAAACGGCAAAAAGGTAATGGTGGAATACGTATCTGCCAACCCGACGGGCATGATGCATATGGGCAACGCAAGAGGAGGAGCTCTCGGCGACAGCCTTGCAACCGTGCTCAAACTTACGGGTTTTGACGTAACGCGCGAATTTTACATCAACGATGCGGGAAATCAGATTGAAAAATTCAAAGATTCTCTCGAAGCAAGATATCTTCAGCATTTTCTCGGCGAAGACGCTGTCCCGTTCCCCGAAGACGGATACAAGGGAGCGGATATCACGGACAGAGCGGAAGAGTTTATCGAAATAAACGGTGACCGCTACGTTGATTCCGATTCGGACGAAAGAAAAAACGCCCTTCTTGCATACGCTCTTCCGAAAAATATGGAAATAATCCGCGCAAACCTCTCAGAATACAGGGCGGAATACGATAACTGGTTCAGCGAGTCCACGCTTCATAAAAGCGGAGCCGTAAACGAAATAATCGATATTCTTACGAAAAACGGACATACGTATTCGCAGGACGGCGCACTGTGGTACCGCGCAACGGAGTTCGGCGCGGAAAAAGACGAGGTTTTAATAAGAAAAAACGGAACGCCTACGTATTTTGCCGCCGATATAGCGTATCACAGAAACAAGATTGAGCAAAGAGGATTCGAAAAGGCAATTAATATCTGGGGCGCGGACCATTACGGACATATCGCGCGCCTTAAAGGTGCGCTTGACGCAATCGGAGTTGACAGCTCAAAGCTCGACGTCATCGTGGTTCAGCTTGTCCGCCTTATGCAAAACGGAGAAGCGGTTAAAATGTCCAAACGTACGGGCAGAAGCATTACTCTTTCCGATCTGTTCGAGATGACGGGCGTTGACGCCGCAAGGTTTTTCTTTAATCTGAGAAGAGCGGATACCCATTTTGATTTTGATATCGATCTTTCCGTAGCAAAAACAAATCAGAATCCCGTTTATTACGTTCAGTATGCTCACGCCAGAATATGCTCCATTCTTTCCGTTCTCAGGGCGGAGGGAATAAACCCCGACAGAGATTATTCCGATACCGTATATACCGAAGCTGCCGAAAAGGAGCTTATCAACAAACTTTCTTCGTATGCCGACGAGCTTGTTAAAACAGCCGCCGATTACGACGTTTCGAGAATAACGAAATATACGGTTGACGTTGCAACGGCTTTTCACGCTTTTTATAACGACTGCCGTGTAAAAGTTGATGACGAAAAAACCATGTATTCAAGAATCGCGCTCGTAAAAGCGGTTAAAACGGTTCTTGAAAACGCTCTTGCGGTACTCAAAGTAACCGCTCCGGAGAAAATGTAATGGATTTATCAAAACTTCTGCTTCTTGACGGTGCCACAGGCACAAATCTGATATCCGCAGGTATGAAGCCGGGGGAGAGAACTGCGGATTTCATACTTGCAAACCCCGCTGTCATGTCCGACCTTATCAGACGTTATATTGAGTCGGGCGCGCAGGTTGTTTATACTCCCACGTTCGGCGTAAATCCCGAAAAATTCGGGAACGGATATTCCGAAATTCTAAAAAAACTGATTTATCTTACAAAAGAAACAGTTGAAAAATACGGGAACGGCAAAGTGCTTATCGCCAGCGACATTTCTCCGTGCGGACTTTTCGGCGAACCGATGGGCAAGGCGACTTTCAACGATATTTATACGGCGTTTGCAGGACCTCTGAAAGTCTTTACCGAAGAAAACGTAGACGTTTTATCGTTTATGACGATGTATTCCCTCTCGGAGTCGCGAACGGCGCTTCTGGCATGCAAAGAGCTTTCGGATAAGCCCGTTTTTGCTTCCGTAACCGTTGACGCCAACGGAAAAACAATGACGGGAAGCGACATTAAAACCTGCGTTTCCCTTCTCGGCTCTCTCGGAGCCGCTTCTGCGGGCTTTAACTGTTCAACGGGGCCTCTCGATATGCTTTCAAACGTCCGCGCCGCGTATTCGGTTGCGAAAGCGCCGCTTTACTGCAAACCAAATGCGGGTACAGACGTTGAAAACTATCTGTCGCCGTCCGATTTTGCAGAGGCGATGAGAGCGCTTATTAACGAAGGCGCATGCGTTGTGGGCGGCTGCTGCGGCACGACGCCCGAACATATCGCCGCTCTCGCAAAAATACTTCCGCAATGCGCCGCAAAACTTCCCGTTAAGGACGAAAGCGGCAAAATAACCGTCTGTACGGAAAAAACGGTTTACGAATTTGCGTCATCGCCGTCGCTCAGTCCCGCATACGATGTTGACACGTTTGTTGAGGAAGCGTTTGATTTCGACCCCGACGAGTATGACGCCGCAGAAGTTGAAGTAAATTCCGAAACAGAGGCAAAGGAGCTGCTAGGCTCTCTTTATATGTTTGATATTCCTCTCGCCGTAACCTGCGACGAAAAAACTGCGCTCACTCTGGCGCGGGAATACTGCGGAAACCTTATGTTTACGTCCCGGTGCGGCTTTGACGCGGAAATAAAGAACGTACTTTCAAAACGCTACGCAAGCGTGTTTATCTGAAATATGGAAGAAAGATTTATGCGCAGGGCGCTTTTGTGCGCAAAAAAAGCGGCGGCTATGGGTGAAGTGCCCGTAGGAGCGGTGATTGTCCGAAACGGGCAAATAGTTTCAACGGGATACAACCGAAGGGAAACCGATAAAAACGCTCTCCGTCACGCCGAAATAACCGCGATAGACAGAGCGTGCAAAAAACTCGGCGGATGGCGGCTGTGGGAATGCGATATTTACGTTACGCTTGAGCCGTGTCCGATGTGCGCAGGCGCAATAATCAATTCGCGCATCCGCAACGTTTATATCGGAGCGCCCGACCAAAAAAACGGGGCAATGGGCAGCGTTGCAGAGCTTCAGAACTGCTTTACACATAAGCCCGCGGTTTTTCACGGAATTCTTGCGGACGAATGCTCGGCTGTGCTGTCGGATTTTTTCAGCGGACTTCGCGAAAAAAAGAAACAGTAAAAAACGAAAACCGAAACCGGTATTTTTACCATAAAAAGAAAGAGGTATAACTATGAGCTTTCGCATCACGTTCATCGGCGCGGGAAGTCTTACTTTTACGAGAACCCTGCTGTCCGATATTCTCGCAAATCCGGAATTTGCCGATATCGAGGTTGTTTTTCACGATATAGACGGGCAGAACCTCGATATGGTAACAAAGGTCTGTCAGCGCGATATAGATGCAAACGGTCTTAACATTAAAATAAAGTCTTCGCTTGACAGAAAGGAAGCTCTTGCAGGAGCAAAATACGTTATCAATACAGCGCGTATAGGCAAGCTTGAAGGATTTGAAGCGGACGTTAATATTCCGTTTGAATACGGAGTTGACCAGTGCGTAGGCGATACCCTCTGCGCAGGCGGAATTATTTACGGACAGCGCGGCGTTTCCGCAATACTCGATTTTTGCGAAGATATTAAAAAATACGCTCTTCCCGACGCTCTTCTTCTCAACTACGGCAACCCGAACGCAATGCTTACGTGGGCTGCGAATAAATACGGAAAAGTAAAAACTCTCGGTCTTTGCCACGGCGTCCAGGGCGGTCATGCCCAGATAGCATCGGCGCTCGGCATTCCCGCGGCGGAACTTGACTATTCCTGCGTAGGAATTAACCATCAGACGTGGTTTGTAAAGCTTTCCTACAAAGGTGAAGACGTAACGGGCAAAGTGCTTGAAGCATACGAAAACAACGAATACCTCAGCAAAGCCGAAAAAGTAAGAATCGATATGCTTAAACGCTTCGGCTATTATTCAACCGAATCAAACGGACATCTTTCGGAATACGTAAGCTGGTACAGAAAACGTCCCGGAGAAATCAAAGACTGGATAGAAATGAGCGGCTGGCACAACGGAGAATCGGGCGGATACCTGAGAGTTTGCCAGGAAGGCCGCAAATGGATTGAAACGGAATTTCCGCAGCTCATGTCGGAACCTCCGAGAAAATACGGTCAGCGCAGCAGCGAACACGGCTCATATATAATTGAAGGACTTGAACTCGGCCACGTTTACCGCGGACACTTCAACGTTATGAATAACGGTACGGTTACAAATCTTCCCGACGAGTGCGTTGTTGAAGTACCCTGCTACGCAGACAGAAACGGAATCTCAGTTCCCAAATACGGCGATCTGCCTCTCGGCTGCGCAGCTGTCTGCTCGCAGAGCATCTGGGTGCAGAGACTTGCGGTTGAAGCGGCGGTTGCGGCGGATATACAGCTTCTGCGTCAGGCAATGATGATGGACCCGCTTACGGGCGCGGTACTCAACACTCCCGAAATCTGCCAGATGACGGACGAAATGCTTATCGCTACCGAAAAATGGCTTCCCCGCTGGGTTGCAAACGGCGAAATCGAACGCGCAAAGAAACGTATTGCCGATGCAAAGGCAAACGGAACGTTTATTCGCACAAACAAAGGCTACAAAGGTGCATGTCCATTAAAATAAAAACAGCGGGTACCGCCGAAAACCGGCGGTACCCTGTTACCGAAAGTCAGGTAGAGAAAAATGAAAAAGCTTTACAGAAGCACGTCAAACCGTCAGCTTTGCGGAGTCTGCGGGGGAGTAGGGGAATATCTCGGCGTTGATCCCACTGTTGTTCGGGTAGTCTGGGTTATAGCCGCGCTTTTCGGAACTATCGGCATCTGGGCTTATCTTTTATGCGCGCTTATTATCCCCGAAGATTCTGCCGTACGGTAAGGTTATATGGAAAAGAAAAAGAATCCGCTTGCTAAATATTTTACAAAAAGCAGCTTAAAAACGTTCTTTCTTTTAAATCTCGGCGCTCTTATGAACGCCGTGGGTTCCTATTACTTCAGATTCCCCAATAAATTCTCAATCGGCGGAGTCGCCGGTCTGTCTGTTGTAATAACAAAGTTTTTTCCCGATATTTCAAGCGCCACGTTCCTGTTTATAATGACTATGCTGCTTGTTATGGTAGGTTTTATATTCCTCGGCAAGGAATTCGGCGCAAAAACGGCTTACGTAAGCGTGGCGATATCGGTTTTTACCGAGATTTTCGAAAAATTTACACCGATGACGGAACCGTTTACCGATCAGCCGTTTCTTGAGCTCGTTTTCGGCGTTGCAATACCTTCCGTGGGTACGTCCATACTTTTCAATATCGCATCGTCGTCGGGAGGAACCGATATAATCGCAATGATATTCGCAAAATACACAACCATGAATATTTCAAGGGGTATATTTTTAAGCGATATTCTCATTACTCTCGGCGCTTTTCTTTTCGGCGTTGAAACGGGTCTTTTCTCTTTGCTCGGACTTGTTCTTAAAACGCTTGTTATCGATACGGCAATTGAAAATATCAATCTGCATAAGTATCTTACCATAATTACGTCAAAACCGGACGAGATAAAGGCGTTTATCACGCAGAATATCCATAAAGGGGCAACCGTCATCCACGGTGAAGGAGCATATACGGGCGAGAAAAAAACGCTTATTTTAACGGTTACAACTCCCGCTCAGGCAGTGCTTCTTCGCAGATACATTCGCGAAATCGATCCCGAGTCGTTTATTTTTATAACGAATACAAGCGAAATAATCGGCAAGGGCTTCAGATATACAAATTAGAATATTAAACAAATAAATTCGGAGGCAATCACAATGGCAGAAAAAGGCGGCATCAGCGTTCAGACAGAGCATATTTTCCCGGTAATAAAAAAATGGCTTTATTCCGATAAAGACATCTTTCTCCGCGAAATAGTGTCAAACGCTTCCGATGCCATAATGAAGCTGTCGCATCTTGCGGCAATAGGCGAAGCAAAAAACATCGACGACAATTACAGTATCTGGGTAGTTATCGATAAAGAGAAAAAGACTCTTTCCGTTTCCGATAACGGTATCGGTATGACGGAGGACGAGGTTAAAAAATACATAAATCAGATAGCGCTTTCGGGTGCTCTCGATTTTATTCAGAAATATGACAGCGATTCCGCCGACGCAAAAGGACCCGACGGAATAATCGGACATTTCGGTCTCGGCTTTTACTCGTCCTTCATGGTTGCGGACAGAGTAAATATTTCTACAAAATCGTATACCGACGCTCCCGCGGTTTTCTGGACGTGTTCCGAGGACGGGGAATACGAGATGGTTGACGGAGACAGAAAAACAAGAGGCACGGAAGTAACGATGTGTATTTCCGACGACGAAGCGGAATACCTCGAAAAGGACAAAATAGCGTCCGTACTCGATAAATACTGCTCTTTCATGCGTTTCCCGATTTATCTTGAAGTAGTGGGCGAGGAGCCGCCGAAACATAAGGAAAAAGATGCGGAAGGCAATGAAATCGAGGTTATGGACGAGAGAAAGCCCATAAACGATACCGAACCGCTCTGGCTTAAAAACCCGTCTCAGTGCACCGACGAGGAATACAAAGAGTTTTACAAAAAGGTGTTTTTCGACTGGAACGATCCTCTTTTCTGGATTCATATCAACGCGGACTATCCCCTTAATTTCAAGGGAATTCTCTACTTCCCGCGTCTGAAAAACGAATACGAAAGTCTTGAAGGACAGGTAAAACTCTTTTATAACCGTGTTTTCGTTGCGGACAATATAAAAGAAGTTCTTCCCGACTATCTTCTTATGCTCAAAGGCGTGCTTGACTGTCCCGACCTTCCGCTGAACGTTTCAAGAAGCTATCTTCAGGGTTCGGCATACGTTGAAAAAATCGCAAACCACATTGTTAAAAAAGTTTGCGACAAGTTAAACGGCATGTTCGGTACAGACCGCGAAAAATATCAGGAATACTGGAAAGACATAAAAACTTTCGTTGAATATGCATGCATTCGCGATAAGAAATTCTTTGACAGGGTAAAGGATTCTCTTATCTTCAGAACAACCGACGGGGAATATCTCACCGTTGCCGAATACAACGAAAAAGCAAACAAAGATAAGACCGAAAAGGTTATATACTATGCAAACGATCCCGTTCAGCAGGCGGTATACATTAATCTTTTCAAAGCCCGCGGAATTCCGACGGTCGTGCTTGACCACGTTATCGATTCTCAGTTTATCACTTCCGTTGAGCAGGGATTTGACAATACAAAATTCATGCGCGTCGATTCTGATACAAGCGCTCTCAAAGGCGAGGGCGAAGCGGATAAAAACGATGCGCTCGAAAAACTCTTCAAAGAAGTATCGGGCAACGAACAGCTCAAAGTTGAGTTTTCACCGCTTGCGGACGCTAAAATTCCCGCCCTTCTCAATATTTCCGAGCAGAGCAGACGTTTTGAGGAAATGATGAATCTTTACAAGCTTGCGGGACAGGACGTAAATCCGTATACCCTGCCCAAGGAAACCACGCTTATTCTCAACTCAAACAGTCAGCTGCTCAAAAAGCTCTCGTCCGCTTCCGACGAAACGGCTAAAAAGCTTGCAAAGCATATCTATACTCTTGCGCTTCTCGGACACCGCAAACTTTCCGCCGAGGAACTTGCGGGATTTGTTGAAGAGAGCAGCGAAATAATGGAAATGCTTCTTTAAGATTCCAAAACTATTCTGAAACGAGGCAGATATGTTTTCTGTAGTGCTTGTAGAACCCGAAATTCCGCAGAATACGGGCAATATTTCAAGAACCTGCGCCTGCACGGGTGCTTCTTTGCATCTTGTAAAGCCGCTCGGCTTCGTTATTGACGATGCAAAGCTCAAACGCGCGGGACTTGATTACTGGAGCGAACTTGATTTGCATATTCACGAATCTCTTGCCTATTTTCTTGAATATGCAAAAGGCAAACCCCTTTATTTTGCGTCCACAAAAGCGGAAAAAACTTACGATGCCATAGAGTATCCCGACGGAGCGTTTTTTGTTTTCGGCAAGGAGACGAAGGGACTTCCGGAAAGTCTTTTAAAGGATAATTACGAAAATGCCGTAAGAATTCCGATGAGAAACAATCTGAGAAGTCTTAACATTTCAAATTCCGTTGCAATCATACTTTATGAGGCGTTAAGACAGAAAAATTTCTTTGATCTGAAGCTTTCGGGCAAGCTCACGCAGTTTTGACCACGTGTTTTAAGGCAGTTACGGAGGAGTTAACGTGAAAAAGATAATTACGTTTGAAGAGGAAAAACGCCGTGAATTTATGTACGTCCTTTTCAACGCCGTTTTTGTTACCGCATGCGTTGTTTTAATACTGTATTTCCTTTGCGGTGTTGTCAGTGACAGAATATACGATAACGGCGCATCTTCAAAAGAAATGGCAGATAACATTTTGCGTTCGTTTTTACCTGCGCTTGCGCTTTCCGGGGCGTTCGTTTTTTACGGAGTGCACAGCGACGTTTCTCTGCAAACCGTTTTTACTCCCAAAAAAACGAGTCCTCTGTGGTTTGTGCTCGGCTCGCTCGCAACTGCGGGAATCTCTTTTTTCTTTGCTCTTATATCCGAAAAAACGGTCGGACTTCTTGGAAATTTCGGCTATATAATGCACGAATATACCCCGTATGTGCTTAACGGACCGGCGGAGAACATAATAAGCATGTTTGTTGTGTGCTTTTTCTCGGCATTTTCCTCCGAACTCGTTTTCAGAGGCATACTTACCGAGCGTTTCCGCCGCGCAAACACCGGTATTGCTCTTGTTTTGCCCGCACTCCTTGCCGCGGGTATGACGGGCTCGCTTGCAAGAATGCCTTACGTTTTTCTTTCGGGCGTTTTTCTTTCGTGGATATACATAAAATCCACCTCGTTATACGCAGTTTTTTGCTGTGCGTTTGTTTCAAACGCATCGCTTTACATGTTTTTCGTCTACAGAAATTCCCTTGCGCCGTTTGAGCTTCTTTTCATGTTCGGCGGACTTGTTGTTGCCGCGGCGTGCGTTGCGGTACTGCTTTTCAGATTCGGAGCCGAAACGGTTTACCCCGCACCGAGAGACGATGACGACGAATATCTGCGGATTTCCGCAAAAGAGTCGGTTTTAGGTATTTTGAAATCGTTTGCGTTCTGGATATTCGTTCTCGCCGTTCTTTTTACGGTTTTCTTTTTCTATTTAAGCAATCCGACGGTTGAAGTACCGTAATTATGTTTTTACAGGGAGGATTATATGCAGCTTCTTGTTATTGTTCTCAATAAAATAGAATGTCTTGAAGCGATACTCGAAAGGTTTTACGAAGAAAACATTTCGGGCGCCACAATACTTGACAGCACGGGCATGGCTCACAGTTTAAGCAGCTTTGACGAGCTCAGATTTATGGCGTCGCTCAGACTTCTCATCAATCCCGACAATCGTGAGAGCAAAACGATTTTCATGGTTGTTAAGGAAGAAAAAATAGCGGAAATCTCCGAGATAGTAAATGATATTACCGGAGGCCTCAAAAACCCCGACACCGGCATAATGTTTACCGTTCCCGTTACGTATACGGAGGGGATTGAAAAGTGCTGAGTGAGTTTTCGTCGGCGCATTTCAATACTTTCATTTATCTTGCGCTGATGATATTTTTCGGTATGTTTATGGGAAGGATGGCAAAACATCTGCATCTTCCCAACGTTACCGGATATCTTGTTGCGGGACTTCTCATCGGTCCCGGCGTTCTCGGTATAATTCCCGAAAACGTGCTTCCCAATCTCGATATTATTGCAGACACCGCGCTCGGTTTTATTGCGTTTTCGATTGGTACGGAATTCAAAATCTCGTATTTTAAACGCGTAGGCGCAACTCCGATTGTAATTGCGTTTCTCGAAGCGCTTCTTGCGGTTGTATTTGTTATTATCGCTCTGCTCATTGCGGGATGTTCGCTGTCTTTCAGCCTCGTTCTCGGCTCGATTGCCGCCGCAACCGCGCCTGCCGCAACAATAATGGTTATAAAACAGTATAAGGCAAAAGGTCCCGTTACAGAAATGCTTCTCTCCGTTGTCGCCCTTGACGACGCCGCCGCTCTCATGCTTTTCGGAATCGCCGTAGCGGTGGCGCAATCCGTTTCAAATCCCGATGCCTCTGTTGTATCCTCGCTTTTAAAACCCGTAATCGAGATATTCGGCGCCGTTATATGCGGATTTATTCTCGGGCTTATTTTTATCATTCCTCTTCGGTTTTTCAAAAAGGACGGAAACCGTCTTGCCCTGACGATCGGTTTTGTTTTTATCGGAATCGGTATTGCGAGCATATTCGGCCTTTCACAGCTCCTTCTCTGCATGGCGCTCGGCGCATCGCTCACAAACTTCTCTTCCAATACAAACCATATCGTTAAACTGACGGACGGACTTACTCCGCCGATATTCATTCTGTTTTTCGTCCTTTCCGGAGCGGAGCTTCAGCTTTCCGTCATTCCGTCAATAGGGGTTGCGGGCATTATTTACGTAATCGTAAGAGTTGTGGGCAAGATGGCCGGCGCATCTCTCGGTTCCGTTATCTGCAAAGCGGACGGTAAAATCACGAAATACCTCGGCTTTTCCCTTATGCCTCAGGCGGGTGTTGCAATCGGTCTTTCGCTTCTCGCAACGCAGATTGTTCCCGAATTCGGCGCGGAAATAAGAGCCATAATTCTCTGCGGAACGCTTATTTATGAGCTGATCGGCCCCGCAATAACGAAACTTTCGCTGAAAAAGGCGGGCGAAATAGAATAATACGCGGGGGTATTGACAAACCGCGCATTAGTGATTATAATAAATTGACAACATATATAACAAAGGAGAAACAAACAATATGTATTTTGAAAAAGTTGCCGCACTGATTTCCGAAAAATTTGAGATGCCCGTTGAGAATATCACAAGAGAAACAAGCATCATAGACGACCTTGGCGCAGACTCTCTTGATATAGTTGATATGCTTATGATGCTCGAAGAGCAGTATAATATTTCCATTCCCGACGAAGTAGCGCAGGAGATGAAAACAGTAGGCGACGTTGCGGACTATATCGAAGAAAACGCCTGATTATTTCAAACACTCAATGAAAATACTCGCAGTTGATTACGGACTTGCCAGAACCGGAGTTGCCGTAAGCGATGCCACCGGCACCATTGCAACTCCTCTCGATTGCATTCCGTCAAGAAATGAAGACAGGATGCTCGGTACGCTGCTCGGCGTTATAGAAAGAATAAAACCCGAAAAAATAATCGTCGGGCTTCCTTTGCGCACAGATATGCGCCGAAGCGAAATGGCGGATAAAGTTACGGCTTTCTGCGAACGTCTCAGGGCGGAAACAGGCGCCGATATCGAGCTTTGCAACGAAATGTATACCACCGTCATTGCATCTCAGCTTCTTCATCAAAACGAAAAGAAATCAAAAGAACAGCGCCGCCTGATAGACAGCGCAGCGGCAGCCGTTCTTTTGCAGGGTTATCTGGATAAATTAAAACAGACGACATAAAGGAGAATTGCCATGATCAATATTCCCGAAGTAAAAATCGGAATTGTTGCCGTAAGCCGTGACTGCTTCCCCATGGCTCTCAGCAAAAAGAGAAGAGAAAAAGTTGCGGAAGAGTGCAAAAAAATAAACTGTCCCGTTTTTGAAGCGCAGACACTCGTTGAAAATGAAACCGACGCTCTTGCCGCACTTAACGAGCTTAATCTTGCGGGAGTAAACGCGCTTGTTGTATTCCTCGGAAATTTCGGTCCCGAAGGTCCCGAAACAATGCTCGCACAAAAATTCAACGGTCCCATAATGTTTGTTGCGGCTGCCGAAGAATCGGACAAAGACCTTATAGACGGCCGCGGAGACGCATACTGCGGTATGCTGAGCATGTCCGTAAATATGATTCTTCGCAAGCTCAATCTATATATTCCCGAATATCCCGTAGGCACTGCAGACGAAGTTGCTGCTATGATTTCGGATTTTGCCGCAATAGCAAGAGTATATATCGGTGTTAAAAACCTTAAAATAATAGGCTTCGGACCGCGTCCTTACGATTTTGTGGCATGCAACGCTCCTATAAAACAGCTTTACGATATAGGCGTTGAAGTGCAGGAAAACTCCGAGCTCGATCTTTTTGCTTCGTTTAACGAACATAAAGGAGACAGCCGCATTCCCGCCGTTGCAAAAGAAATGGCGAAAGAACTCGGCAAAAAAGGCAACAACTATCCCTCAATACTCGAAAAACTCGCTCAGTATGAAATTACTCTGCTTGACTGGGCGGAAAAGAACAGAGGCGCAAGCAAATACGTTGTTTTTGCCAATAAATGCTGGCCCGCATTCCAGACTCAGTTCGGCTTTGTGCCGTGCTATGTAAATTCAAGACTTGCCTCCCGCGGAATCCCCGTTGCGTGCGAAGTTGATATTTACGGCGCGCTTTCGGAGTTTATCCTCCAGTGCGCAACGCTCACACCCGCAACGATTCTCGATATAAACAACACCGTTCCGAAAGATATGTACGAGAAAAACGCGATAGACGGTTACAGACAAACCGACCTGTTTATGGGCTTCCACTGCGGAAATACCGCTTCGTGCCTTATTAAAAATCCCGCAATGAAATATCAGCTCATAATGAAGCGTTCTCTTGAACCGGACGGCGAACCCGATATCTCCCTCGGCACTCTCGAGGGAACGATAAAAAAATGAGAAGTTACCATATTCAGACTTCACGGCTCCGCAGACGGCGAGCTCAGAACGTATATGGCTCAGGGCGAAGTATTAAACGTTGATCCGAAGTCTTTCGGCTCGATAGGCGTTTTCGGAATAAAGGAAATGGGTCGTTTTTACAGACACGTTCTTATTCAGAACGGATTCCCGCATCATGCCGGAATAGGATTTGCCCATTGCGGAAAAACGCTTTTTGCCGCTATGAGACTTCTCGGAGTTGAGAATATTTACTATAATCAGCCCAGGGAAATACCGTATCCCACGGAAAACCCGTTTACAAGATAATTGTCATACTGTTGCGGCATGAACCTGTAGCCTGTTCGTGCCGCCTGTTTTTCAGAGACATAACAGGAGAGAAAAAATGGGAAAAATTGCAAAAATCGTTGCGCTGCTTATTATACTTTCAGTTGTTGCAACGTCCTGCGCAACGTCTTCGGAGGAGATTTTTGACGTTGAATTTGAGCAGACTTCGGAAGGTATGGATCTCGGAGGAGTTGAGATAGTTTACGAGGTAGGGCTTGATCCGAGTATTTACGACAGTCCTACGTGTTTGGGATATGAACTCGATACCCACCTCGGCGATCTTGCGTCAACACGTCTGAAAAACGTTCAGTCGGACCTTAACTGTAAAGTAAAAGTCAATTACACCAACAATTTCAACTCGTGCCGAAACTTTGTTGCATGTTCCGCAAGCGGAGTATTTCTCTGTGACGTTATTTCCGGTATATCGGATATGTGGCGCGGCCCGGCAATGTCGGGAATGCTTGTCGGCCTTTCCGAAATAGAGAATTATATAGATTTTCGCAACGAGGAAAAATGGGGCAACCGCAATATTCTTGAGGTTATTTATTATGAGACCGACCTTTTCGGAATAGTTCCGATGCTGTGGCCCGAAGTTTCGGTTTCATACAGCGGAATCACGGTTGTCAACGAAGATATTATAGCAACCATAGGCGCAACGGATCCGCGTGACCTTCTTGAAAACGGCGAGTGGACATGGGCAACATTCCGCGACTGTCTGGAAAAATATTATCTCTCGGAGGGGAACGATGTAAAGCATTATGCCTTAACATGCTCAACCCATTCTCTAGGCGCAATGTATCTTCTTTCAAACGGGTTCCGTATGTCCGTAATACAGCCGAACGGTCAGATTACTCCCGGTCTTATGACAAACGACGCCCTGGTTGCCATGGGAGAGGCGCTTGATATTTATAACGGCCCTCTCGGCTATACGCTCGATACTATGGGC
Organism: uncultured Clostridia bacterium; assembly: GCA_947305805.1. Classification (GTDB taxonomy): domain Bacteria; phylum Bacillota; class Clostridia; order Oscillospirales; family UBA644; genus HGM12619. The sequence goes on from CAMZEM010000021.1 coordinate 16,524, forward strand.
AACGCCGTTGAAAGACTTATAGCGGGCACCACCGTGCTCGGCTGCATAGGTTCCGACAGCGTTATCGGAATAAAAGGCAAAATCTCAAAGGAGATGTCAAATTTCGGTCTCGTTTCATGGCCCACGGGACCGAGCGTCAATCCCGGATATGCCTCTGGTTTCCACGCAAATATAGACAGATGTATCGTTTTTTCCCGCGCGTCGCATTATCCCGAATCAACCGCGGCGGTAATAAGCGCAATTTATGAACCGTTTGAGGAGTATCCCACGTTCAACGATATTATTGAGCTTATGTCGCGTAACTATTTCTTCGATCCTCGCGATTCAAAGGTATATTACGATATGTATCTTAACTCGCAGTTTGCATATTTCTTCACCGCTGCGGGACCGCTTTACAATTCCATGGGCGAATGGGTTCTCGGAAATAAATCGCCTGCGGAATACGTTGAATCAATTGAAAATCAGCTCAAAGAAAGAATGATAGACTGCATTACTCCCGCATACAACGGTATTAAAGCCGTATGGGGCGAATAAATGATTTTAAACCGGGTATAAAGCTCCGTTTTTACGGAGCTTGTTTTTTTCGATTATGCCGTTTATTGTTGACAAAACAAATAAAGTGTGATATATTAGTTTGTACGGAAGAACAAAGTCGAATTGTTCCGTATCGGAGGGTAATATGAAAAATATTGCAAAAATACTTATTGTAGTTTTCATTTTTGCGCTTATTATGACGGCTTGTTCGGGTGAGCAGCCGGAAATTTTTGACGAAGAATTTGAAAAATCGTCCGGCGCACTCGACCTGGAGGGACAGACTCTTGTTTACGAGTTCGGTATGGACCCGAACGTACTCGACGTCCCCACCTGTCTCGGTTACGAGCTTGATACGCACTTCGGAGACCTTGCGCAGGCGCGTCTGAAAAAAACGCAGAGCGACCTGAACTGCACTCTTGATATAAGATACACAAACAACTACAATTCCTGCCGTCAGTTCGTTGCGGCGTCCGCATCGGGCGTGTTTATGTGCGATATCATAAACGGCATTTCCGATATGTGGGCGGACGTTGCGAGAATAGGCATGCTTGTCGGACTGAGCGAGCTTGAAGATTTTATCGATTTCAGAAACGAGGATAAATGGGGACATACCAGTATGCTCGAGGTTATTTATTACGAAGACGACCTCTACGGCATCACACCCATGCTGTGGCCCGAAATATCCGTTACTTTCGGCAGTCCGATAGTTATAAACGAAAATATGATAGCCACTCTCGGTGAAACCGACCCGCGAGATCTTTTTGAGAACGGCCAGTGGACATGGGATACGTTTGACGAATGTCTCGGCAGATACTACATAGAAGAGGCGGGCGAGGTTAAGCAGTATTCTCTTACCGCCGGCACGGGCACTTTCGGCGTTATGTTCGTTCTTTCCAACGGTTCTCACTATATCGAATACGATCCCTCCGGCGAAATGGTCTGCGGTTTTTACTCAAAAGAAGCGATAAAAGCCATGCAGAGAGGTATTGAAATCTTCTACGGACCTAACGGGCACACCATAGACAGCACAACGGATGTAACCGATGCACTTTTGGGCGACAGAACGGTCCTCGGTTCTCTCGGTTCAAGCAATATCGTCGGAATAAACGGTAAAATAGCAAAACAGATGGAGAATTTCGGACTTATATGCTGGCCGAGCGGTCCCGATGTCGAACCCGGATATATCGTAGGACAGCACGCAAATATAGACAACTGCATTTCATTTTCAAGAATGTCGCATCATCCCGAGGCCTGTGCGGCGGTAATAAACGAGCTTTACGAACCGTTTGAAGAATACCCCACGATTGATTCGCTTATCGACCTTATGGCCAAAAACTATTTTTACGACAGAAGAGATGCCGAAATATACTACGGAATGTGCTTCAACTCCGTTTACAACTATTTCCATTATTCGGGAATGTACGATTTTATGCACGCATGGCTCTCTCCCACAAAAGCGGTTTCAGAATATCTCGAGCAAAACAAAACTATGATTGACGAGAGAATGAATGAATATGCGCGCGCCACAATGAACGGCATTCAGGCCGTCTGGGGAGACGAAGACTGAGAAGGAATAAATCTTTAATAAACGAAATAATTACGGACCGACGGAAAAGTCGGTCCGTAAATTTATGTAATAAAAACTTGACAAACAGCTTGTTGTTTGATATACTTTATAATAATATCAGTTTTCTCGTAAAAAGGAAAAATACAGATGAAAAAATGTGAATACTGCGGACAGTCCGTTGATAATCAGGTGGTTTTCTGTCCCCACTGCGGCGCAAATCAGTTTGCCAATATATGCGCTAACTGCGGAAATGTGTTTTCCAACGGTGTGTTCTGCCCGAAATGCGGAGTAAAAGCAGGTCAGGAGGCCAAAATCTGCCCGCAATGCGGCAATAAGTATTATTCCAATGCGTGTCCGCAATGCGGATATTCTCAGGCGAACGTCGTCCCCGCGCGCGAACCTGTTTATCAGGTTCCCGCTCAGCCCGTACAGGTCAACGTTTCCTATAACGACCCGACGTTGAGAGATAAAACAGTCGCCTTGCTTTTATGCCTTTTCCTGGGCGTGATCGGAGCGCACAAGTTTTACGAAGGAAAAATGGGAATGGGTATACTGTATCTTTTAACGGGAGGACTGTTCGGCATCGGCTGGTTTATAGACCTGATAGTCCTGATCACAAAACCCGCGAAATACAAACCCTGACAGGCAGGCAACATATAAATTAAAAACTGTTTATGAGATAAAGTGCTATTTTAACGGGAGAGTTATTATGAAAAAGGCGGCAATGCTTCTTGCAATCGTGATTCTTTTCTCCTTTGCCGTAACTGCGTGCGGAACGGCAGAACCGGAGATATTCGACGTTGAATTTGAAATGAAGGGCGATAAAATCGACCTTGAAGGCGTAGGCATAGTTTACGAGATAGGTCTTACTGACAGCGCGCTTGCGGTGCCTAACTGTCTCGGATACGAGCTTGACACCGTTTTCGGTGACCTTGCAACAAAGCGTTTGAAAGATATACAGAATAATCTTAACTGCATAATAAAACTTAACTACGTAAATAACGGCGTGTCCTGCCGCGCATTCGTAGCCACGTCCGCCTCGGGAGCTTTTATGTGCGACGTTATTTCGGGTACTTCCGATATGTGGGCGGACGTTGCGCGAATAGGTATGGTTATAGGCATGACGGAACTTGAAAACTATATCGATTTTCGCAACGAGGAAAAATGGGGCTACAGAAATATGCTTGAAGTGGTATATTACGAGGACGACCTTTACGGACTCGTTCCGCTTCTCTGGCCCGAAGTTTCCGTATCATACGGCAGTCCCATTGTAGTAAACGAAAATCTCATCGCCTCTCTCGGCGTTGAAGACCCGCGCGACCTTCTTGAAAACGGGCAGTGGACGTGGGATACGTTTGACGACTGTCTCGGAAAGTATTTCGTTCAGGAAGGCAGCGAAATAAAGCAGTATGCCCTGACAACAAGCCTGGGTAACTTTGCGGATATGTTTATTCTTTCAAACGGTTCCCATTTTGCCGAAAAAGACGCATCCGGCAAATATATTCCCGGCTTCTTTACGCCAAACGCACAGAAAGCCATGGAAAAAGGCAAGGAAATATTCTACGGACCTCATTCAAACACAATCGACGCAGTTGGCGATGCCGTGCAGAATCTCCTTTCAGGCAGAACGGTGCTCAGCTCCGTTCATTCCGACAGTATTATAGGCATCAGCGCAAGAATAGCTAAGGAAATGGATAATTTCGGCATTGTTTCCTGGCCCTGCGGTCCCGATGTCGAACCGGGATATATGTTCGGTCTTCACCACAATATCGAAAGATGCATATCTTTTTCGAGAATGTCTCCTCATCCCGACGTTGCGGCAACAATTATAAACGCGCTTTACGAGCCCTTTGAAGAATACCCCACGCTCGACTCGCTTATCGATCTTATGACAAGCAATTATTTCTTTGACAGAAGAGACAGCGAAGTTTTTTACAATATGTATTTTAATTCCGTTTACACCTATTTTCACTATTCCGGAATGTACGGATATATGCACGAATGGCTTTCCGCCTCAAAGTCGATATCGGAGCATATAGAGGCGAATACAAAGAGCATTCAGGAAAAAATAGACGAATACGTTCTTCCCACAATGAACGGTATAGACGCCGTATGGGGCGAATAAGCCGGATAACGCCTGCTTTCCGGAGAGATAAAACTTTCCGGATTTTTATTGACAAAAACGGGTTATTATGTTATACTGAAAAAAAATAAAGGAGAAAAGATATGAGAAAAATAGCTAAACTGCTTATTCTTGCCTTTGTTATTTCATTAATCGCAACGGCGTGCGGAGCAGGCGAAGCAGAGGTTTTTGACGAAGACTTTGAAAATGACACCGGCGTCATAGACCTCTCAGGTCTTGAAGTTATATATAAAGTCGTTGTTAATTCAAGCATAACGTCTACCGTTCTCGGCTACGAGGTAGACTCTTAGTTCGGCGATCTTGCCGCAAAACGTATTAAAGATACGCAGGAAAAACTGAACTGCAATCTTACGATCAATTACGATAACAGCTATCATCCGAGCGCAGAATTCGTTACCACTTCCGCAGCCGGCATTTTCGTGTGCGACGTTATTTCCGGTATTTCCGATATGTGGGCGGATACCGCGAGAATAGGTATGCTTGTAGGCCTTTCGGAACTTGAGGACTTTATCGATTTCCGCAACGAGGAAAAATGGGGATACAGAAGCATGCTCGAGGTTGTTTATTACGAAGACGACCTTTACGGCGTAGTTCCTCTTCTCTGGCCTGAAATTTCCGTTTCATACGGCAGTCCGATTGTAATAAACGAAAACATAATAACCGCCATGGGCTTTACGGACCCGAGAGACCTGTTTGAAAACGGACAGTGGACCTGGGATACTTTCGATCAGTGCCTTGCCGACTATTTTGTTACCGAGGGCAGCGATGTAAAATATTATTCGCTTACGTCAAGTCCGGCAACCTTCGGGGTAATGTTCCTGCTCTCAAACGGCTCTCATTACGTTGAAAAAGACGCGTCGGGCAATTACGTCTGCGGTTTTTATTCCGAAGCTGCAAGAAAAGCGATGCAAAAAGGAATAGATATTTATTTCGGACCCAACGCCGCCGCGATAAACGGCTCCGCTAACGGTGTTGATTTTCTTATAAACGAGAGAACTGTCCTCGCACCTCTCGGTACCGATGACATTATAGGTATAAGAGGCAGAATAGCGAAAGAAATGGATAATTTCGGTCTTGTCTGCTGGCCGTCCGGTCCGGACGTTGAACCGGGCTATATCGTAGGTCAGCACGGAAATATCGAAAGATGCATAGCGTTTTCAAAACTCTCGCAGTTCCCCGAGGCGAGCGCAATGGTAATAAACGAGCTTTACGAACCGTTTGAAGAGTACCCCACGCTCGATTCGGTAATAGAGCTTATGACGAAAAACTATTTCTACGATAAAAGAGACTCCGATATTTTTTATCAGATGTATTTCAATTCCGTATACAACTACTTCCATTACGCTCCAATGTATGATTTTATGCACAACTGGATGGGAGCTACAACGTCAGTTTCCGAATATCTCGAATCCAATGCCAATATAATCAACGAAAGAATGCAGGAATACGCGATTCCCGCAATGCACGGCATCGAGGCTGTCTGGGGCGAATAAAAATGCTTGAAAATCTTAAAAACGAAGTATTAAAGGCGAATTTACTGCTTGCTGAATACGGACTCGTAATTCTCACATGGGGCAACGTAAGCGGCATAGACAGAGAAAAAGGGCTTGTTGTAATAAAACCGTCGGGCGTTGAGTATTCAGAGCTGAAACCAGAAGATATGGTGGTTGTTGATCTTGACGGCAACGTCGTTGAGGGAAATCTCCGCCCGAGCTCGGATACCCCTACGCATCTTGAGCTTTACAAGGCGTTTCCGGATATCGGCGGCGTTGCCCATGCACATTCAACGTACGCAACGGCGTTTTCTCAGGTAAGAGAGAAGATACTGCCTCTCGGTACAACTCATGCGGACTGCTTTTACGGAGCTGTTCCCGTAACAAGAAGACTGACCGACGAGGAAATAAAAGACGAATACGAAAAAAACACCGGCAAAGTAATAGTTGAAGCGATCAGAAAAAAAGGCACCGATCCTCTTGACTGTCCCGCGGCGCTCGTTGCAATGCATGCGCCGTTTACGTGGGGCGAAAATCCGAAAAAGGCGGTTGAAAACGCGCTTGTTCTTGAAAAAATCGCCGAAATGAACGTTATTTCTTCGGAAATCTCCGAAAATATACGAACCGTTCCTCAGTTCCCCATGGATCAGACGCTTCTTGAAAAGCACTTTTTCAGAAAACACGGCAAAAACGCATATTACGGACAGAAATAAAGAAAAGGACCCGGTTACGGGTCCTTTTCTTTGGGTCTGTTTATTCTTTTATCGGTTTTAACGTAAAGGAAAACTCTCTTGTTTCGGTTGATTTGAGCAGATATTTTTCAATCGGCATAGGTCCGCACGAAGCGCTGCCGATTCCCGAAAGGAATCCGTCAATGCTGATGCGTGTAAAGCCCATATCTTTTACATTGTTGGTATTAAAATTAGATAAATTAATTTCTT
>CAMZEM010000022.1 GCA_947305805.1 uncultured Clostridia bacterium
GCTTCATCCTCCCAGTAGAGCGGTTCAAGCATATTTCTGCCGCCCCATCTCTCCTCGTTGCGGAAATCGATAATATCTTCAACCGTCGAAAGCCCTACGAGTGCTCCGGTTTTCATCGCCTGACGCAGCATATCCGATACTCCGCAGAATATATCGCAAAAATACGATCCGATTGAATTGTTTAAGTTGAAAGTTCCGTAAGGGTCTCCCGCTGCAAGGTACTGAATATCCAGAATGCAGTTATAGTCGTTCTGAACTTTTCTTATGCGCTCCAGGGCAAGGTCGCCGAGCACGGTATCGTATTCATAACCGAGAACCTGATCGGCACCCGACGCTCTGCGATAGTATTTTACCGTAACGCCTTCAAGGTCCTTTACGTCGGCAATACCTCCGAACTCTTCGTCGAATACTTCCTCATCAGCCTGTCCGCACGCTGCAAGTAGAAGCGAAATGACGACTGCAAGACACAGGAATTTCAACACGCTTTTCATAAAAACTCCCTTTCTTATTAAGTATAATAATTCAACACGCTTACGGATTCCGAAATTCGCCTCGGTCACTCCGCCTGGTTCCGAGCAGATCAAACCAGCCCTCTCCCGTGTAAATCAGCTTCTTTTTCAGGTCCGTATCAAAAACCTCCTGCCCGATATTTGCAGCATATCCGCGCCTTTCGGCGGAGGTGCACACTTTTTTGTGAGTATTGTTTACGGTCTCGAAATTAATACCGCTGCCTTTTTCCCAGAACGCCTGAGAGGGGTCGTTTTCGGTAAAGTAGCCCTGATTTGCAACGTAGTCTATATGTCCGCAGTAATCCCCCGGTCTTTCCTCAAACGCGAGTTTTTGTCCAAGCGCAAGCCAGTGGGGGACTGCTTCAAAGCTTGTATTGTAGGAATTGACGCACTGTCTGTATTTATTTAAACAGAATTTCCAGAGATATGCGTTTGCTTCGTCGATGAATTTCAAAATCGTAATGGGGTGTGCGTAAACTCCGCACGGCTGTTCGTAATTGTTTACCGTAAGTCCGTATCTTCCGAAAAGCGCGGCGCATTTATTCAAAAGCAGATGTTCCGCTCCGACGGCAAATCCCTGCCCGAAACCTTCCGCCTGACAAAACTCCCATTTATATTCAAACATATTGTTTGAGCCGTATGTACCCATAAAGGCAACAAATCCTTCGGCGGGAAGACGGTTTTTAACGTTTGAATAATTTCCTCGCGTTTCGCAGAGACATTTGCAGCGGCGCATGCCCAGCGAGCCCATAAATCTGCCGTCAAAACAGATTATATTTTTCTGATCGTCGTAAACGGTAACGTAAATATCCCTGAATATATGGTGATTTCCGTTGTGCCCTTCCGTGGCGAAAAGAGAACAGCTTTCGTCCTCTTTTACGGAATCGTATGCTTCCTTCGTAATCTGAATTACGGTTGATTCCGTTCTTTCGGACCCTGCGAAAAGAATGCCTATATGGGCAAAACGGTTTGATGCCGCTTTGGACATAACCGCGACGCGCCCGTTGGCGTTTCTTCTCGGGAATGCGTCTATACGGTAGTTTCCCGGCGCAAGAAAAATCTTTCCGCCTCGTATTTCGCCGTTTACGGGCGTATAAATTCTGTCAAGGGCTTCCTGAAACACTTCCTGGTCGTTTTTACCCGCGCAAACAAGATCGGCTTCGGCTTTATCTCTGTCGGAAGAGTCCGCCGCGGCGATATACAATGTGTCTGTCATACTTCGTTCCTTTCAAAATCGGATTTTTTTCAGTATAGCATATCCGTCCCGTTATGTCAAGCTGAAAGCGCAAAAAGCGACGGAAAAAGTGCGGCAGACGCGCGGTAAAAGTATTGACAATAATATGCCGTTATGTTATACTTTTTTACGGTGAAAATCTCAAAAAAACGATTATAACTGTTTCGGAAAAGGAGATTGTTTATGAAAAAACGTATTTTCGCACTGACTCTTGTTTTGATATTCTCCGCAATCTGCGTTTCCTGCGCTGCGGAAAAAGAAGTGGTGCCCGATTATCCGGAATTTACGTCCGAAGACGTTGTAGATCTTAAAGGCGCCGTTTTTAATATGGCATACGGAGCGCTCAATTATTTTGAGGGCGAAGAGTCTACCCTTACTTATACAAACAACACCGATATGGGTGACTTTGCAATGAAGAGGGTAAAAGATGTTGAAAGCAAATACAACTGCAGTCTCAATTTTCTTTTCCAGGACGGCTGCGGCGCTACCGCATTCAACTGTGCGATAGCGGGAACCTACGTTTTCGATATCGTATGCGACGAATCGTTTTATCTTATCAACTATATGAAGGCAAGTGCCTTTACAGACCTTGCAATGCTGAACACCATTGACGTATTTGACGAATCAAAATGGGGCAGCAGATATATGATTATGTCCACAATGTTTGACGGACATATTTTCGGAGTTCTGCCTGCCGCGCTGCCTATGAGAGTAGGCTGTTCAATCAGTGATACCATGGTGCTTAACGAAACGGTCATCGGTCAGGTTGTCGGAACCGACCCGAGAGATTACGTTGACAACGGCGAATGGAACTGGGATACTTTTGAGGAATGTTTAAAAACTTACGCGCATAACGATCCGCTGACAAACGAGTTCATATATTCTCTCTGCGCGCCTTACGGAGCGTTTGCAAAAGATCTTTTAATGTCAAACGGCGTTGACTTTTTCTATTTAAACGACGACAACTCGTTTACGCTCGGCTATTTTACTCCTCCCGCAGTTGAGGCGTGCGAAAAAGCTTACGAATGGTTCTTCGGCGAAACGGCGGCAAACGTCAATTCCCAGGGATCGTGGGATGACAAACTTCGCGCGGTTGTAAACGGCGAAACGGCTCTTTCGGTTATAAGCAGCTGGCAGGTGCTTAACACTACCGATTCGCTCGTATTTCTTTCCGACGATTTCGGGCTCGTTCAGTTCCCGTGCGGTCCCAATGCAAAACAGGACGAATACGTAGGACATTATACTTCCGCTCTTTTCTCTCTGTGCATACCCACAACCGCAAAAGACCCCGAAACTGCGGCGCTCGTGCTTGACAGACTGTTTGAACCGTTTGAAGGTCTTGAAACGGACGAAAAGATAATAGACTACCTTCAGAGAAATTATTTTAAAGACAGACGCGATGCGGAGTTTTACGTTGAAAGAACAAAGGGCGAACATATCTTTTACAGCGACCACATGCACGGCATGAGCAGCATGTTTGACCAGATACCGAATAGCGGAGTAACAAAAGGGCTTGCAAGCTACGAAAGCTCGGTTTACGAGGCGGCTGAAAAATACGTTCTTCCCGCATACCTTACGATTGTTGAATATCAGGACAGATTCCACGAATAATTCCGTAAATTTTAAGGAGAAAAACCATGCTCGGAGCAATAGTAGGCGATATCGTAGGCTCGGTATACGAGTGGCACAACATAAAAACAAAAGATTTTCCGCTTTTTCGCGATGACTGTTTCTTCACGGACGACACGGTAATGACGTGCGCCGTGGCGGAAGCGGTTATGAACGGCGGAGAGCGTGACGATTTTATAAACGCAATGAAAAAATACGGCAGAATGTATCCGGATGCGGGATACGGCGGCAGATTCGGAACGTGGATTGTATCCGACACCCGCGAACCGTATTACAGCTATGGCAACGGCTCTGCAATGCGCGTATCGCCCTGCGCCTGGATGATGGACTGCGGTTTTTGCGCAAGAACGGGAATGTGGCCGTCAAAAGCGCGCGCCATGGCGAAGCAATCCGCAGAAGTTACACACAACCACCCCGAGGGAATAAAAGGGGCTATGGCAACCGCGGACGCCATTTTCCTTAGTCGCTACTACTTCGGAGGTTTTTACGGAGATTATGAAACCCCGATAAACAACGACCCCGCGGAGTGCAAAAGGCGCATAAAAGCGCATATTGAGAGCGCATACGGCTACGATCTTTCCAAAACTCTTGACGAAATCCGTCCGACTTACCGGTTTAACGAAACGTGTCAGCAAACCGTGCCGCAGGCAATCATCGCTTTTCTTGAAAGCACCGGTTTTGAGGACGCAATAAGAAATGCAATATCTCTCGGAGGCGACAGCGATACTCTTGCCGCAATTACCGGCAGCATAGCGGAAGCCGCTTACGGAATACCCGAACGGATAAAGGCAAAAGCAATTTCTTACCTTGACGAACCTCTGAAAGCCGTGCTCAGAAGATGGAAAGACGGCTATCCGGGACATTGGGAGAAAAACTGATAAGCAGTTAAACTGCTATTTTAATAAGACAGAATTCATCCGGAAAGGAAAGCAGACAATGGAGATTAAAGAATTTTTGAAATCGGCAGCTCACGTTAAACCCACGGCGCGTCAGCTCAAGTGGTTCGATACCGAATTTTATGCGTTCGTGTGTTTCAACATTAATACTTTTGCCGATCTCGAATGGGGGCTCGGCACCGAGGACGAAAAGATATTCAACCCGTACGATATTGACTGCGACGAATGGGTAAGAGCCGTCAAGTCCGCGGGAATGAAAGGAATCGTTCTTACCGCAAAACACCACGACGGATTCTGCCTGTGGCCCTCAAAATATACGGAGCATTGCGTTAAAAATTCCCCGTGGAAGAACGGACAGGGCGACGTTGTAAAAGAGTGCGCAGATGCCTGCCGCCGCGGAGGTATCAAGTTCGGTTTCTACCTCTCGCCGTGGGACAGAAACTCAAAATATTACGGCACGCCCGAATATAACGATTATTACTGCAACCAGCTCACCGAACTGCTTACAGGTTACGGCGATATCTTTATGGTATGGTTTGACGGCGCATGCGGAGAAGGTCCGAACGGCAAGAAACAGGTCTACGATTTTGACAGATATATTTCTCTTATCCGCAAATATCAGCCGAACGCATGCATCTTCAACGATCACGGTCCGGACGTCCGCTGGTGCGGAAACGAAGGCGGAGACGCGAGACGCGAGGAATGGGCGGTAGTTCCGCACGAGCTGTGTTACAGATCGGAGATTCAGACCGGCCCCGGTCCGCTCGAAGGAGATCTGTCGTTTTTAGGCAATTCGGATCAGGAGATAGGGGAGCTCGGCAGGATTCTTTATTCGAAAGGTCTTGTTTTTGCCGGCGCGGAGATAGATATGTCGATACGCCCCGGATGGTTTTACCATGCAAACGAAGAGCCGCATTCTCTTGAAAGACTTTTCAAAACGTATCTGCGTTCGTGCGGAGCGAATACCACGTTTATTCTTAACGTTCCCCCGATGCCTTCGGGACGCTTCGATCCCCGCGACATTGCGCGTCTGAAAGAACTGGGCGAAAAGATAGAAGAGTCGCTCGGCGAAGCGAAAAAAGTACCCGTTACAGTAACCCGTATAGATACCGGAAGCGATACGCAGACGAAATACGAAATAAAGCTTCCCGAAAAAACTGACGTCCGCTACGTAAATCTTATGGAAAACATCGCTGAGGGACAGAGAATAGAAAGCTTCCGTCTTTACGCAAACGGACAGCACGTCTATTCGGGCAATACCGTCGGCCACCGCAAGATATGTCCCGTACAGGTCAACTGTGACACGCTCACGTTTTACGTTACCGGAGCGCGTGACACCGTTGATATGCGTGAAATCAGCGTATACCGGGCGTAAACAGGGATTTTCAGTCTCGTTTTTCCGTAAAAATATCAACAACGTTTCCAATCAAAGCAAAGAAGACCCGAAAAAGGAGGATTGTTATGCATTACATTAAAAGAATGCTCGTTATCCTGTTTCTTGCTGTTTTTCTTGTTGCATGTTCATCCGGTCCGGAAGAAATCGTTCCCGATTACGTTACCGAAGCCGAAAACGTAACGTTTGGCGGCGCAACGTTCACTTTCATGACCGGTCCCGACATCATTTACGATCCGGATTCTCTTTTCGGAGATATTGCGAGACAGCGCGTCTCGGAAGTCAGCGAAAAATATGACGTTAATATAGTTTTTAACGAAAATTCCGATATAGTATACGATCTTATGCTGTATGTATCCTCCGGAATCAAGCCGGTAGACGTTATGTTCAGCGACCCCGTCGTTCTCCGCACGCAGATAAGAGCAAATCTTCTGTATCCCGTAGATACGTTCAGCACGGGTATCGATTATAAAGACACGAATAAATGGGGAGGCAGAGAACATCTTATAGGATATGCGTGGAACGATCATCTTTACGGTCTCACCGCGATGTATTGGCCCGAATCCGTCTGGAGAAATATCGGATATTTCTTTTACGTTAACGAAAACATAATTTCCCGCTTAAACACCCCCGACCCCCGCGAATACGTTGAAAACGGGGAGTGGACGAGAGACAGGTACGAACAGGTCCTTGAAGAATACACTCACCAAGACAACAACGGAGAAACCGTTTACGCGCTTACCGCCATGCCCGGGCATTATTTCAGTATGGCGATAAAAGCGAGCGGTATCGATTACGTTGTAAAACAGAGTAACGGAAAGTATACTAACGCTTATCTTGAACCCGGCGCGCTCGACAAGCTGACGTGGGCATACGATTCATACTGGAACAACTATGAAAAAACGATCACCCACGACACCGATACGTTTACTACGATAGCGCAGTTTGTTAGCGGAAAAGCCGTAATGCTTCTTATGGAAATGTATTGGGGTATGCGCGACGTTCAGTATGAGGTTGAAGATTTCGGTCTGCTGCCGTTTCCGCTTTCGGACGATCTTGCGGGATCAAAATGGATAGGACAGTTTGAAGATTTGAAAAAATCGATTTCCTTTATTGCAAACATCGAGGAAACAGACGCGCTTTCAACGGTTGTCAACGCGATCTTCGAGCCGCTTCCCGGCTATGAAACGGAAGAAGAACGGTACGAATACTATGACAGATACGTCTTTCACGATCCGCGAGACACAAGACTTGTTTTCGAATGCGTGAAAAACTGCAGATATATTCCGTATTATGACAGCGGATATCTTATTCCGGACGCCATGAGAGACGCCGAAGGGAACCGGACGATATCGCAGATACTTGAATCGAACGCCAAAGTAATGGACAACCTTTACGAGAAAGTATATATCCCCATGTACGAGTCGTGCGACAGCCTCTGGGGAGAAGAATAAACGGAGCATAGTTAATTTTTCATCAAATTTTTTATATTATTTCATATTTAAAAAGGGTGAAACAGATGGAAATAAAAAAGTTTTTAAAGGCAGCGGCTCACGTAAAGCCGTCTGCGCGTCAGCTTAAATGGTTTGACACCGAATTTTACGCATTCGTGCATTTTACCGTAACAACGTATGCCGATCTCGAATGGGGGCTCGGCACCGAGGACGAAAAGATATTCAACCCGTACGATATTGACTGCGACGAATGGGTAAGAGCCGTCAAGTCCGCGGGAATGAAAGGAATCGTTCTTACCGCAAAACACCACGACGGATTCTGCCTGTGGCCCTCAAAATATACGGAGCATTGCGTTAAAAATTCCCCGTGGAAGAACGGACAGGGCGACGTTGTAAAAGAGTGCGCAGATGCCTGCCGCCGCGGAGGTATCAAGTTCGGTTTCTACCTCTCGCCGTGGGACAGAAACTCAAAATATTACGGCACGCCCGAATATAACGATTATTACTGCAACCAGCTCACCGAACTGCTTACAGGTTACGGCGATATCTTTATGGTATGGTTTGACGGCGCATGCGGAGAAGGTCCGAACGGCAAGAAACAGGTCTACGATTTTGACAGATATATTTCTCTTATCCGCAAATATCAGCCGAACGCATGCATCTTCAACGATCACGGTCCGGACGTCCGCTGGTGCGGAAACGAAGGCGGAGACGCGAGACGCGAGGAATGGGCGGTAGTTCCGCACGAGCTGTGTTACAGATCGGAGATTCAGACCGGCCCCGGTCCGCTCGAAGGAGATCTGTCGTTTTTAGGCAATTCGGATCAGGAGATAGGGGAGCTCGGCAGGATTCTTTATTCGAAAGGTCTTGTTTTTGCCGGCGCGGAGATAGATATGTCGATACGCCCCGGATGGTTTTACCATGCAAACGAAGAGCCGCATTCTCTTGAAAGACTTTTCAAAACGTATCTGCGTTCGTGCGGAGCGAATACCACGTTTATTCTTAACGTTCCCCCGATGCCTTCGGGACGCTTCGATCCCCGCGACATTGCGCGTCTGAAAGAACTGGGCGAAAAGATAGAAGAGTCGCTCGGCGAAGCGAAAAAAGTACCCGTTACAGTAACCCGTATAGATACCGGAAGCGATACGCAGACGAAATACGAAATAAAGCTTCCCGAAAAAACTGACGTCCGCTACGTAAATCTTATGGAAAACATCGCTGAGGGACAGAGAATAGAAAGCTTCCGTCTTTACGCAAACGGACAGCACGTCTATTCGGGCAATACCGTCGGCCACCGCAAGATCTGCCCCGTAAGAGCAGAATGCGATACGCTCACGTTTTTCGTTACCGGAGCAAGAGACACCGTTGATATGCGTGAAATCAGCGTATTTAAGGCGTAAACATTTATCCGTAAAAAACGGAGCGACAAAACAAAAAAATACAATAACAAAAAATCGCCCCTGCGGATTGCTCCGCAAGGGCGTTTTCTGTCGCAGCCCGTACGCTTTTGCGATATTTATGTTTTTGATAAAAAAACTATTGACTTTACGGTTTAACAGTGCTAAAATCATAAAAAACGGGTGAAACGTACAGTATTCCGCTGATAATCGGTACGCTCGTACAGACGCTTTTTAACGCTGTTGATGTTGCAATACTCGGCAATATGGCAGACTCAACATCGGTAGCGTCCGTAGGAGCGACAACGGCTATATTCTACCTTCTCATAAACGGCTTTATGGGTATTGCGGCGGGACTTCAGATACTTCTGGCGCGGTATATAGGCGCCCGTGATACTAAAAAGATACTTGATTCCGTCGGCACTTCCCTTATCTGCTCCGTTGTGTTCGGCATAATAATCGCCGTGCTCGGTCTCTTTCTTACGCCGCTCTTTTTAGATCTGACAAACTGTCCAGGGGACTGTTACGAAGGCGCGGTAATATACCTTCGGATATATCTTGCATCATCCCCCGCCATACTGCTTTACAATTTCGGCTCGTCTGTAATAAAAGCAAACGGAGATACGCAAAGACCGCTTTACTATATGATTTTCGGCGGCGCGCTGAATCTCGTTTTAAACATAATTCTTTGCCTTATTCTGCCGCAAAAGGTAGTTGCCGTTGCGGTTGCAACAGCCGTATCGCAGATATTCTGCGCCGCGCTGACGGTAAAAAGAATATTTAAACTCTATGATCTTAAATTGAAACATCTGCCTTTCAGCTTTGATTCTCTTGCCGCAATACTTCGTTTCGGCGTTCCGCTTGCGGTTACAAATACGCTTTATCCTCTTGCAAATCTGCAGATACAGTCCGCAATCAACAGTTTCGGCTCCGCGGCTGTTGCGGGAAGCAGCGCCTCTACAAATATAGAGGGTATTGCAGGCGCATTTACGGGATCGTTTGCAAACGCCACAAGCGTGTTTATGAGCCAGAACATAGGGGCAAACCTGCCGGACAGAGTAAAAAAATCGTTTTTTCTCAATTTATGGCTGGCAATTTCCCTGGGAGTGCTCCTCGGCGGAGTTTTGTATATTACGGGAGAATTCTGGCTTTCACTGCTTCTCGGGCAGGACAGCGCCGAGGCGGTTGAATTCGGAATGGTCCGCATGTTCTTTGTAACCCTTGTTTATTTTATAGCGGCTGCAAACGGCGTTCTGAGCAATGCCATACAGTCTTTCGGATATCCGCTTGTCAGTTCGATATGTTCCATATTCTGCGTACTGATATTCAGAATAATCTGGATGAACGCCATATACCCAGCTTTCCCCGATTTTATCTGCCTTAACACATGCTATACCGTATCGTGGATTTTGCTTCTTTTATGCAATATAGTGTTTACCGCTGTTTTCTTCAAACGGTACCTGCAGGGAAAATTTAAGCATCTGTGAATAGTTTTGGCTATAAAAAGAATTTCTGAAAAAGCAGTAAAATACTTACTTTGATGCAACTCTCAGCCGAAAGGGAAGGAGAATTTCGATATGATAAAACACCCGAAAACGCAAAACGGGATTGTTCACAGAAACAGCGGCAGTTTTTTCAGATATGACGGATGGCCGTCTGTTTGCAGAGATGAAGAGGGGACTCTGTATACCGTTTATTCGGGATTCAGAGCGGACCATATATGCCCTTTCGGAAAAACCTGTCTCTGCCGAAGCCGGGATAACGGAAAAACCTGGAGCTTTCCGACGGTAATCAACGACACCTGGATGGACGACCGCGATGCGGGCATACTGTCATTAGGCGGACGCAGACTTCTTGTCACGTGGTTTTGCCACAGCAGGGAAAAATATCTGAGCCGGAAAGACGATCTCGTAAAAAGATGGGCAGGTTCGGAAAGCGTTCTCGAACAGTATAAAACGCTTAAGCCCGACGAGTGTGAAGGCGGATCGTTCATCCGTTTGTCCTGTGACGGAGGCGAAACCTGGGGCGAAACTGTAAGAGTGCCCGTCTCTTCGCCGCACGGTCCCGTTTTAAGACGCGACGGTTCTCTTTTGTATCTCGGCAAGGAGATGTATGTTCACAACCCTCATGCGGCAGGTGAAGAGCCCGAAGACGATGTGATTATTGCCATGGAAAGCAGGGACTTCGGTAAAACCTGGAACGAACTGGGGCGCGTTCCTCTTCCGGATGTTGATGGAATCTCATGGAATCATCTTCACGAGCCGCACGTTCTCGAACTGCCAAACGGAAAACTGATTGGAATGATACGCGGCCATCATCCTTATCATTCAATGATATATCAGACCGAATCCGCCGACGGAGGAAAAACGTGGTCCGTCCCCGGAGCGTTTCCGTATCACGGACTTCCGCCGCACATAATTCGCCATTCAACGGGAGCGGTTATTGTTACTTTCGGTCACCGTGAACCTCCGTTCGGAGAACGGGCGGCCGTGAGTTACGATGACGGAAAAACGTGGCAGGATCTTTATATCCTTCGTGACGATGCGACGGACGCGGATCTCGGCTATCCCGCAACCGTGGAACTTGACGACGGCAGTCTTCTTACGGTGTATTATCAGAGAATTGACGGCGACGCTTTCCCGTGTATTCAGTATACAATATGGTCGCTTTAAGTGCGGTTCAGACAAAGAAAAAGCCCGATGGCGATACGGATACTGCGTTAAAATAATATTTTTTCATCATATTCGGTTATTGATTTTGACATATAATTATGCTATAATACATTCAAAATTTAAATTTTAACAAGGAGTAAACAATATGAGTCTTCTTTCCACACTTCTCGGCGGACTGTCCGATGACAATGCAGTCAACGCTACTTCCGAAAAAACCGGCATATCCTCGGATATCATAGGCGGACTTATCTCCGCAGCGGTTCCTCTTCTTTTAAAGAAACTTACAAGCAACGCACAGTCTCAGCAGGGCGCATCTTCTCTTCTCGGAGCGCTTTCCCAGCATACAGATACCGCAAATATAGCAGAACAGATCGCCAATGCAGATACTCAGGACGGCGCCGCTATAATCGGTCACATTCTCGGCTCTGAACAGAGCGCGGATATTGCCCAGCTTGCGCAGCAGTCCGGCGTAAGCGAAAATCAGGTAAGCTCCGTTCTTTCTTCCATCGCCCCGGCTCTTATGAGCTCGCTTTCGGCTGCCAATACGGCAAACGTTCAGCAGGCAACCCAGCAGGCCGCACAGCAGACATCGGGAGGACTCGGTTCCCTTCTCGGAGGTCTGTTCGGAGGTTCCTCTTCATCGTCCGGCGCAGGAAGCCTTCTCGGCTCTCTCTTCGGAGGCGGAAAACAGGACGACGGGGACGACGGCAGCGAACTTCTCGGCCTTCTGATGAACTCCATGAAGCAATAACAGGCAATCTTTTCCCGAAAAATACCGTTTTTTCTGCGGATTAACTGTAATCAGGCAAAAAGGAAAAATTATTAAAAGAATACCGTATAAAAATCCCGCTCTGATATGATACGTTGTATCATAATCAGGGCGGGATTGTAATCTGCTGTTTTATCTGCAATTATGGGCGGAAAACGACGGTCTTACTGAACAATATCCTCAAATATCCACATAACGTTGTTTTCCACAGCTTCCTTTATGGCTTCGTTTACAACGTCGCGGATAACGAATGCGAGAACAAATATCAAACTTAAAAAACAGATTTTTTCATATGAAATTCTCCTGTTTGTTTCGGTATTGCAATATAATTATATCAAACCGGTTGCGGTTTTGTCAATATTTTCTGTGTTTTTTCCATACGTCCAGAACGAGCTGATACCTGTCTGCGGGGAGTCCTTTGAAAGGAACGTTGGAGGTGCAGTAAATGTATCCTCCTCCGGGTTTTCCGTATTTAAGACAGTATTCGGCGCTTTCGATTACCTCCTGTTCCGTTCCCGTCTGCATCAGGGCGCAGTTGACGTTTCCGCAAAGGGCGACCCTGTCGCCCCATTTTTCCTTAACCTCTTTTATGTCAACCTTCGCCATGGGATCGAGAGAGTGCAGCGCATGCGGATGACACGATACAAGCTGGTCTATTACAGGCATTATATCTCCGTCCGTAGCTTTATAATGTATGCGCCGTTTTCGCGTCCGCTCTCGCATATGCGCGCAAGGTAAGGCGTTATTATTACCGAAAACATCTCCGGGGATACGAACGGACCCATATTGTAACAGTAGTCGGAGCACAGTATGAAGGCGTCAACTCCGGCTTCGACGAGTTGCCTGTTTCTTTCGATTGCGTTTACGCAGTTTCTCTCCGCCTCCTCGAGCACGCCGTCAAGATCGTCCTCCAGCCTGTATGCGAACTCATACATACCGTTGCCGTCCGGAATCGCGAATGTTCCGTCACCGTGGCACTGTATCAGATACTGGTTGTCGGCGTATTCGCGCAGCACTCTGATTGCGGTTTTCTGATATCCGCTCAGCGTGCCGTCATCGTTCCACATGTCGGGAAGATACATCATCGGCCACAGCGCATATTCGAGTTTTGTGAATATCCCCGCGTGATGCTCCGCCCAGACCCTGATCTTCTTCTCCGCCTCAATAGGCGTGAGCTTGTCAAGCTCCTGCCGTCTGTATTCGTCACGGTCAATCGGGGACTTCCCGAACATCTCGTCTTCTATATGAAATCCGAGTTCGAATGTCGGGACCTCGTCAGGCTGTTTAAGCGTAAGCGCAGCGATTGCCCTCTCCTTCGGTGTCATATTTTTTGTTCCCAAATCATATTCCTCCCGCACAGGCGTCAGTATACTGCTGAACCGTACTTGACAAGCATGCAAATACAATTGCACCCAACCAATCCCGATATGAAGCTCAAATGATATTATGCCGGCATATCAATAATAAATCTTATTTTGTTTTGCTCGTTTTGGGTAAAAGATACATTTAAAAATACTGCTATTTGATATTACCCGATAAATCCTTTCTGTATATTCTGATTATGGGTAATACCGATATGATAACCGCGCATGCAACCGTAACAGCAAACATTGCAAGCAGTGAAGGAAGAGAGAAAGACATCAGAAACACCTCGTCGGAGTCCGCGAAAGGAGTGAATCTCAGTAAAAAGGCTATGATTATACCTACCAGCACGCCTATTGAGGCGAAAGAAACATATTCGGATATTATTTCCGCCGAAATCCTGCCGAAAGATGTCCCGATAAACTTTTTAACTGCGATAATATATGCTTTTCTGTCTATATAGTATATCGAAACGATAGCTATGTTGATGATAAGCGCGAGGATAACATAGTTGTAAATTCTTCTTGTGAAATACGCTATGGAGCGTATTTTTCTTTCGTGGATTATTTCCCCGGCATTTTCGAGCTCCTCGTCCGGCAGACGGCTGAAAAGAGCTTTAACAACATTGTCCGTATTAACTTCGCTGCCGCCGTCAACTGCAAATCTGCCGTATGCGGCTGCTTTTTCGAAATATGCGCCCATATTGAGCCAGATCATATTGTCAAGATCGGTAACTTCGCCTTCTCTTCCCATATATCCGACAACCTCGTATTTTTTATTGCCGGAAATATAATAATCTATGCCATTTTCGGTTGTAACATTGCGTTTGCAGAGTGTTCCCAAAACAGCTACTGCGACTCCGTTTTCCATCTCGTCTTCTGCGAAAAACCTGCCTTCAAGAATGTTCGGAACCGCCGCATTTCCGTTGAAATACACTGCGCGGATACTGTCATAATCTCTGTCTGAAGTCTCGGAAACGCCGAAGTAAAGAGCATAGTCGCTGCCAAGCTCGTTATACGGAAACGACTCGCCCTTGCCGTAATTTATGCTGAATTTACGGATATACTGAGAATAAAACTCTTTGTAATACATATCGTCGTTTGCGGCTGAAATAACAAGGTTTATAAACATGAGAGCGAACAGGGAGACCAGCGCATACATAATTACGAGTATTATCTTGCAATACGTTATTTTTTTCATCGTATGTTACTCCCTCTCCTTCAGATGGCCGACCGTATCAAATTTTGAAAGAACGAAAACTGAAACAATAACCGCAATCAGGAGTGTTATTATGTTTACCGCAAGCACGAATAACGGGGTTTCCCTGCCAACATAAATACCGTTCCCCATATTCACCCTGTGATAATACATTCTGTACGGAAATGCAAAGAAAAATGCGTCTGCAACAAGCATCAGAAGCGCAATTTCAGTTACGGAACACATTATTAAATCAAAAACCGAAGCGCCGTTAAGCGAATGTATAGCGTAATTGTGTCTGTTGCTCTGTATTTTGTTTATTACGGACATAATTATGCCGAAGGATGAAATAACGTAGATAATAATTGCTACTGCAGCATAAAAATCGGAGGCTTTTTTCTGATTCTGCGCAACCATGGTGATAGTGTCGTTCGATTCCTTCGCCATATAAAACTGCGAAAGAAAGTCATTATTTGCAATTTCGCCATTTACGAAGTTTAAGGCGTCCTTCATATAATCACTTTTTATGAAAAAATCGGTATTGCGGAAAAAAGTAAATATCATATCTATGTAAAACAGAACAGAATCATTTATCTCGCCGTTGTTTTCTTTAATCACCTCATCGAGAGTAGGGAGATCAAAAAACGGGAGAAGAGCTATGTTATTTACAGGTTGTAAATGCCCTCTGTAAAAGAAAGAGGAATCTTCTTCGAATATACCTATAACATGCCATGTATATGTCTGCCCGTCTTTGTATTCTTCTTCATCTGTAAATTGGCGTTTTTCTTCATCATAAACCATATCGGCAATAAAAGTATCGCCTACGGAAAGCCCGTATTTTTCCGCAAATTTCTCTCCTAAAATAACGGGAGCAATATATCCCTTTTTTACCTGCTCGGAACGGTTGAAATCTCCTTTTTCAAACCACTTTCCTTCTTTGATAATCAGTATGGAGGAAGAGACATCATAAATATCGTATGAGCAATATTTTCCAAGCAATTCGTAGGTCGGTCCCGGTCCGTACAGACTTTGGATAGATATACATTCGTAAGCGCTGAAATTATTACGGAGTCCGTTTATGATGTTGTCCATTGCTCTTCCTGCGGCGAGCTTTTCCTCCGGCTTAATTGAATCAAGAACTTCCGCCTGTTTCCTCGGAGACAGGTTTGTAAACGGCCCCATGCTTATTTGAGCATAATCTACAAGCGAAACCGTTTCGGATTCTTCATTTGCTTTTGAAGATAATACCGTCTGCATTGATACGTCGCTGAATATAAAGAAAAGCACTATAAAACATAAAATCAGCAGAACCGACGTTGCAAGGTTCTGCTTGATGTTTTTGAATGCTTCAAGAAAATAGATTTTTTTCATAACATTTCTTAAAAACAATAATAACGTATTGGTTTATATTTTTAATTCCAAGCATATACCGCGCCGTAATCGGTTTCAAGACCGCTCGGATATCCGTAGGCGATTCTTGAGTATGTCAGTGAGGACGTGTAACCTTTATCTCCGACATCTTCCTCCCAATCTGTTTCTCCCGGCAACCTTATTGCAGCCCATGCCCTGTGTTGAATAGGTGCTGACGTTTCGATTTGAACAACTGCAAGCGGCTGTCGTGGATCTATCTCCCATTCACAATTGTATCCACAGTGAATTACAGTAACAGTAGCACCAGAATAATAGGTATATGTTAGAGTAGGAACAATACATAATGCAAAAATAATGCATATTGCAGTTATCATACAGATTGTTTTTTTCATTTTAAAAACTCCTTTTATTTATTACTGTTTCATTATATCATTCCAATCCATATTTGTCAACGGTAGGCGCAAAAATTCGAATTAAATTAACATTAGCATCAGATGCCGCCGATATCCACGTTTAAGGTTTTCCAAAGCTGCTGTCGCAATACAAGCGATGCATTATATCGGGAACAGGTGTTAACAGATAACTGTTTTGAAAGAAAACCAAATCATTTACTTCTGCCCCTTGACATTTCCGAAATTTGTGCTATAATAGTTAGCATAAGCTAACACCGTGAATGCGGTGTCTTTTTCAGGGGTCGCAGTTAGCAAATGCTAACCAGCGTTTTAAGCAAAATAAGGGGGTTGAATCCCCGCATCATATTTACAGCCAAACAGGGAGGCAGATAAATGTCCATAGTTCAATTTGACAACGTTTCAAGAATTTATACAAGCGGCGATCACGAGCTGCGCGCGCTCGATCACGTCAGCTTTACGCTCGACGAAGGAAAGTTCGTCGTAATTCTCGGTCCGTCCGGCGCCGGAAAAAGCACGCTTCTTAATCTGCTCGGCGGGCTTGACAGTCCGAGCGAGGGAACGATCACCGTTTCAGGCGCGGATATATCCAAACTTACCAATAACGAGCTCGCCGATTACCGCGCGTCAACCGTAGGCTTCGTGTTTCAGTTTTATAACCTGATTCCTACGCTTACGGTATACGAAAACGTCAAACTCGTTTCGGAAATATCGAAAAATGCGCTCGACGCGAGGGATATAATCGGCAAGGTCGGGCTTCTCGACCATCTCTATAATTTCCCCTCGGAGCTGTCGGGAGGCGAACAGCAGCGAATATCCATAGCCAGAGCGCTCTGCAAAAACCCGAAGATTCTTCTTTGCGACGAGCCGACAGGCGCGCTCGATTCCGAAACCGGAGTAATGGTGCTTAAACTGCTTCTGGATATGGCAAAGAATTACGGCAAAACAATCGTTATCGTCACGCACAATCAGAATATCGCAAAAATGGCGGATGAAGTAATCCGCGTCAAGAACGGAAAGATCCGCGAAGTTATCGAGCAGGAAAATCCGCTTTCCGCTGACGAGGTGGAGTGGTGATGCTTCTCCGTAAACTGCTGCGCACTGCGTGGAGCTACAAGGCGCAGTTTATTTCGATGATTATTATGATGACGCTCGGAATCGGTATTTTTCTCGGTTTCAATATGGAATGGAAGACTATCGAATACGACGTCGGAAACTTTTTTGAACAAACGAAATACGCCGATTACCGTCTCTATTCCGAAACGGGATTTACAAAAGACGATCTTGAAAAAATCGCCTCGATAGGAGAAGTTGACGCGGCAACACGTTATCTTTCGGTCAACCTTGAAATAAAGGGCGACAGCAAAAAATCGCTCGCGCTCGACGTATCCGAAAACTACACAGTCTCGACATTTATGCTGATTGACGGCGCGGAATACGACGAAAACGGCGACGGAATCTGGCTTTCCGACAAGTTTGCAAATCTCAATAACATAAAGCTCGGCGATACGCTTACGCTTGAATTTCAGGGGCTTGATATTGAAAGTAAAGTTGTCGGACTTATCAAATCAGGCGAGCATATGATCTGCCTTGCGGACAGCAATCAGGTTATGCCGGATTACAATATGTTCGGCTTTGCGTACATATCTCCCGCAAAGCTTAGCGCGATTATCCGCGAAAAGGCGCTGAACACCGTAAAAGACGAACTTCAAAAAGCGGGCGTTCCGGATGAGATGATAAACGAGCAGGCGGAGGCAATGCTGACCGATGAAATACTCTCGGAAGCGATTGATAAATCGTTCCCGCAGATCAATCTGCTGTCGGATCTGGAAAAAACCGAACTTGAAGACGCCGTAAAAGAAAAACTCGGCAAAACGCTTATGGTTGTGTCGAAGGAAGACAGCTCCGTATATAAAGAGGCGATGGGCGAGGCGACCGAAGGCAAGGCGATGGGCTCTATTCTGCCCGTGCTGTTCCTTGCAATCGCCATTCTCACTATGGTAACAACGATGCACCGCATTGCCACGCAGGAAAAGACGCAGATCGGCGTTCTGAAGGCGCTCGGATTCAAAAACAGGACGATACTTTTACACTATTCGTTCTACGGTCTGTTTATAGGCATTGTCGGGGCGGCGTTCGGCGCAGTGCTCGGCTACTTCGTCTGCAAGGCGGTTATGAGCGAAAACGGTATGATGGGCACTTACTTCGATATGCCGGACTGGTCCGCGGCTACGCCCGCATTCTGCTATCCGATTATCGTCGGAACGGTTCTGCTTCTCGCGCTCATCAGTTTTCTTTCCGTACGCGCACAGCTTCGGGGCACTGCGGCTGACGCGCTCCGTCCCTATACGCCCAAGAAAATGAAAAAATCCGTTCTTGAAAAGCTTCCGTTTTTTTCTAAAATGGGCTTTGCCGCAAAATGGAATCTTCGTGACCTGATGCGCCACAAAAGCCGCTTTGCCATGACGCTTGTAGGTATCATAGGATGTATGGTGCTGCTCGTCGGCGGACTCGGTATGCGCGACACGATGGCGGGCTTTCTCGATCTGCTCGACAACGGAGTTTCCCACTATGCTACGAAGGTCAATCTTGCCGATAATACTGGGTACGAAAAAGCAAAACAGCTTATTTCCGATCTCGAAGGCGACTGGGAGAGCTATTCGGGCATCAGTATTGACGGTTATACCGTTACGCTCGATATCGTAAGCAACGAAAACGGCAGATTCAGCGTAATTGACGAAAACAATAAAGAGATAGACCTTAGCGACGACGGCGTATATCTCTGTCTTCGTCTTGCCGACAGAGCAAAGATCGGCGAATATATCGAGTTTTCGCCCTACGGCAGCGAAGAAACCTACCGCGTCAAAGTGGTCGGCTACAACCGATCGATTATGACCGAAAGCGTCACCATGACCGACAGATACGCCGATGAACTCGGCATCAAATACAGCGTTTCCGCAGTTTATACAAACAGGAATTCGAGCGAGATTCCATCATCGGAGCTTATATCCGGCAAACAGGATAAACGGCAGCTGATGGACAGTTTTGCAAGCTTTGTAGAGATTATGGACAGTATGGTGCTCATCCTTGTTGTTGCCGCGGTAATCCTCGGAATAGTAGTGCTTTACAATCTCGGGGTTATGAGTTACATCGAGCGTTCTCGCGAGCTGGCAACTCTCAAGGTGCTCGGATTCAGAAGCAAAAAAATCGGGCATCTGCTCATCTCGCAGAATATCTGGCTTACCGTTATCGGAGTAATTCTCGGGCTTCCCGCGGGGCTCGGAACGCTTTACTGGATGCTGACCGCGCTCGCGGGCGAATACGAAATGAAGCTGATGCTCGGACCGTTGACCTATTCGGTTTCGATACTGCTGACATTCGGCGTTTCTATCTTAGTCGGCTGGATGGTCGCACGTAAGAACAGAAAGATAGATATGGTAGAAGCACTCAAAAACGCGGAATGACCGTGAGAAAGTGGCAAAGCGTATGAAAGAAGTATTGTGGGGCGTTCTTATCCCTTTTATCGGAACGGCGGCGGGAGCATTCTGCGTGTTTTTTATGAAAAAAACGCTCGGGTTGCAGGTTCAGCGCGCCCTTAGCGGTTTTGCCGCGGGTGTGATGGTCGCGGCTTCAATCTGGAGCCTGCTTATTCCTGCCATGCAGCAGTCCGACGGTATGGGAAAGCTCACATTCGTTCCCGCCGCCGTCGGCTTTGCGCTCGGTGTGGGATTTCTGCTTCTGCTCGACAGCGTAATCCCTCACCTGCACCTGAACGCCGAAAAAGCGGAGGGCGTGAAAAGCCGTCTTGCCAAAACTACGATGATGATACTCGCAGTCACGCTGCATAATATCCCCGAAGGCATGGCAATCGGCGTTGTTTACGCAGGTATGCTTTCCGGCTCTTCGCAGATTACTTCAGGCGGAGCTTTTGCGCTTGCTCTCGGTATTGCAATACAGAATTTTCCGGAAGGCGCGATAATTTCGATGCCGCTTCACGCAGAGGGCAAAAGCAAAGGCATATCGTTTTTATACGGAACTCTGTCCGGTATCGTTGAACCGATAGCCGCGGTGATAACGATACTTGCCGCGGGGCTGATTGTGCCTGCAATGCCTTATCTGCTCTCTTTTGCGGCGGGCGCCATGATATATGTGGTAGTTGAGGAACTTATCCCCGGGATGTCGCAGGGGGAACACTCAAATACGGGCGTGGTGATGTTTTCGGCGGGTTTTATGCTGATGATGGCGCTCGACGTGGCGCTCGGGTAAACGCGGAAATACCAATCTGCTATAAAATCAGAAAACGGG
>CAMZEM010000023.1 GCA_947305805.1 uncultured Clostridia bacterium
TTTGTCTGTTGCATCTTTTCTCCTCAGGACTTCAGATAATTTCTTACTAGAGCCGCAAGAAGCTCGTCTCTGTCAAGTTTTCTTACGAGATTTCTTGCGTTGTTATGCTTCGTAATATACGTAGGGTCTTCCGAAAGGATATAGCCGACAATCTGGTTAATCGGGTTGTCGTAACCCTTTTCGACAAATGCTTCGTATATGGCGATCAGCGTTTTTTTCATCTCTTCGTCTTTTGTTGATTTGAGAGAAAAGGTGATTGTACTGTTCGTATCCATGGTATCATCCTTTCTGAATGAGCGATGCTATCTTCTGAGCGATATTCCGTCTTTTTCAAGACCGTCTATTATGTTTGTCATAATTGCTTCTATATCGCTTTCTCCCAGAGTTTTTTCTTCGGAGCGAAGCACGAGCGCATATGCAATGCTTTTATGTCCCAAAGCTACCTGAGCGCCCTTGTAAACATCGAATATCTCGATTTTTTCAAGGCACGGACCGGCAAGGGCTTTGATCTTCTTTTCTATTTCTCCCGACGTGGTTTCGTCCTTGCAGATTAGGGCAAGATCTCTTGTTACAGCGGGGAATTTCGGCAGCGGAGTAAACGTTTTTTCGGGCGCGGTTGCATCGAAAAGCGCATCAAACGGAATTTCCGCGGCGTAGAACTCGTCGTTTATTCCGTAGTTTTTCGTAACAAGCGGATGTATCTGACCGAAAATGCCTATCGTTTTTCCGTCCGCAACGATTTTTGCCGCGCGGCCTGGATGATAAGACGGATTGTCGGAGCATGCGACAAATTCGCATTCCCTTGTGTTCATGGCGGTAAGCACAGACTCAACTATGCCCTTCATCGTGTAAAAATCGCCTTTTTCGCCGTAGAAACCTGCGCAGATAACTTTCTTTTCGTCGGGAAGCTTTGTTTCGTCCGCATTTTTGATATATACCGTTGCTATCTCATAAAGATACGCCGAAGGATTTCTGAAATTGTAGTTTCTTACAAGCACTTCGAGCATAGACGGCAGCGCCGTGGTCCTCATTATGGACGTATCTTCGCCGAGAGGGTTCTTTATTTTCAGCGCATTTCTTTCGGGCGCGTCGGCGGGAAGACGTATTCTGTCGAATCCTTTCGGGCTTACGAAGGAATAAGTCATTATCTCGTCAAGGCCCGCGGCCCTGAGTGCTTCTCCGAGACGGATTTCGAATTTCTGCTCTTTTGTGTAACCTCCCGATTTAACGTCGGCTTTGAAAAAGAGCGGCTCTATTCTGTCGTATCCGTAGAATTTTGCGATTTCCTCGGCAATGTCGTATTTGTTTTCGATGTCGGAGCGGAAGGACGGCACCGTAATAACGCCGTTTTCCACTTTCATGCCGAGTCTTTCGAGTATATCCGTCATCTCTTCTTTCGAAGCGCTGATGTTGAGATATGCGTTTATCCAGTCGTGCTCAAACGGAACGGTTCTTGTTTCAAAAGAAGTGTTGTTTATGTCAACCGTGCCGTCAACAACCGTTCCCGCGCCGAGCATGCAGATGAGCTCGCAGGCTCTGTCAAGCGCTTCTTTTGCAAGCAGGGGGTCGAGACCTTTTTCGAAACGCGCGGAGGATTCGGTTCTCAAACCGAGCTTTTTCGAGGTTTTTCTTACGGACGGAGCAAAGAAATTTGCGCTTTCGAAAACAATCGTTTTCGTTTCGGGCTTTATCTCGCTGTTTTCGCCGCCCATAACGCCTGCAACCGCTATCGGTTTTACCGCATCGGCAATAACGAGAGTGTCTGAGTCGAGAGATCTTTCCTGCCCGTCGAGAGTATTCATTTTTTCGCCGTCTGCGGCTCTTCTTACGGTGATTTTTTTGCCGCCTACGCACTCGTAGTCAAACGCATGCATCGGCTGACCGTATTCGAGCATTACGTAGTTTGTAATGTCAACTATATTGTTGATGGCTCTTACTCCGCAGTCTCTGAGTTTTTCGACAAGCCAGAGCGGGGAGGGAGCGATTCTGATGTCCTTTACAACTCTTGCCATATATCTCGGGCAGAGCTGAGCGTCCTCAACCGAAACGGAAAGATAGTCGGCTACGTTTCCGCCGTCCGTTGTATAAGAGGGCGTATGTACCGCAAAGGGTTTTCTGAACGTGCATGCGGCTTCTCTCGCAACGCCGATTATTGAAAGACAGTCGGGTCTGTTTGTAACGATATCAACGATAAATACCGTGTCGTCAAGGGAAAGAGCTTTACAGATATCGTCTCCCGGCACTCCTTTGAATTCGCATGCGCCGTTGTTGAGAATGAGCAGTCCGTCGGCAACGGAACCGGGGAAATCGTTTACCGAAATACCGAGTTCTTCAACGGAACAGAACATTCCGTAAGACGTTACGCCTCTGAGATCTCCCGTGTGTATTTCTTTTCCGGAAGCAAGCACGGAGCCGTCGAGAGCAACGGGAACAAGGTCTCCCTCTTTCATATTCTTCGCCGCGGTAACTATCTGAATGTTATCGCTTTTTCCGATGTTTACGCTGCAAACAACGAGCTTATCGGCATTGGGATGACTTTCTATCTTTTCTATAAGACCGACAACAACGTTTTTAACGGTGTCTGCAACGCAGGTAAATCCGGTTGTTTCGGTGCCGGTCATATTCATTTCATGTGCGAATTTCTTCGGCTCAACGTTAATATCGGTATATTCTCTGAGCCATCTGTACGGTACGTTCATATATTTATTCCATCTCTTTCATCACAGAAATAACATTGTAAAAGGTTTATCCTTTACAGACTTTCGAGGAAGCGCACGTCGTTTTCGAAAAGCATGCGTATATCGTCGATATTGTATCTTCTTAAAACAAGACGTTCAAGTCCCATGCCGAAAGCAAAGCCGGAATACTCGTTTGTGTCTATTCCGAGGAGCTCCAATACTTTCGGGTTTACCATGCCCGCTCCGCCTATTTCTATCCAGCCTTCGCCCTTGCAGAATTTACAGCCCTCGCCGCCGCATTTGAAGCAGGAGATCGAGATTTCCGCCGAAGGTTCGGTAAACGGGAAATAGTCGGGACGTATGCGTGTTTTTATGTTTTCGCCGAAAAGCTTTTTCGCAATGATGTCCAGGGAGCCTTTCAGGTGCGACATGGTAATGCCTTTGTCTACAACAAGACCTTCGATCTGATGGAAAATAGGCGAATGCGTTGCGTCAACCTCGTCTATGCGGTAAACGCGGCCGGGGGCGATAACTCTTATAGGCGGTTTGATTTTTTCCATCGTTCTTATCTGAACGGAGCTTGTCTGAGTTCTCAGAAGAATGTCGTCAGTAAAATAGAAAGTATCCTGAGTATCTCTTGCGGGGTGATATTTGGGAATGTTGAGAGCCTCGAAATTGTAATAGTCGTATTCAACTTCGGGACCGCTCGCAACGGTAAAGCCCATTGAAATAAAGGCGTCCTTAACCTCGTCGAGAACTACCGAGCAGGGATGTTTTTTGCCTGCGCGGTGCGCCTTGCCGGGCAGAGTAACGTCGAGTTTCTCGTTTTCGAGCTTTCTGAGAAGCTCGCGCTCCTCAAGCTGCTGTTTTGCGGTTTTTATTCTCTCTTCGATAAAAGCGCGTACCTCGTTTGCGGCCTGTCCTACGGCGGGACGCATATCGGGCGGAAGCTTGCCCATCTGCGAAAGTACGTTTGTCAGCTCGCCCTTTTTGCCGAGAAGTTTTACTTTAAGATTTTCAAGCTCCTCTGAAGATCCGATCTGCGCAAGTCTGTCTTTGGCGGTAGCGCGGATCTGTTCAAGCTGCTCTTTGATGTTTAATTCCATTTTTGTATGTTCAACCCCTTATTTGCGGTTTATTTTTCATAATCACATTATATTATAACATATTGTTACTGTAAATTCAAGTCTTTTCGTAAAATATGCCGTCTTGTTTGAAATTTATTCGATTTTTTAAGGCTGCTCCGGCTCTTCCGAAATGCGGTGTCTGCGCTTATGCTGCGGCTTTTTTCTTTCGAATACGGACAGCGAAATCCGCCGCGGCTATTATTATATATATTTATCTGTAATAAAATACGAAAAAAGTTCACGGAATATTTGATTTACCCCCTTTAAATTCGATAAAAAATGTGATATAATATTCTGTGACAGTTCTTGATATGAAGAGCTTTCGAAAATTCTATTTCGTTTATAAAATAAAAATCAGAGAGGACGAAACCAAATGGGTAAATCTACTATTTCCAAAATCCCTTTCAAAGGGACTGCGGAGCAGGAACAGAAACTCCGTGAGTATATCGCGGCGAATAAGGATGTCCAGGGTTCGCTTATGCCTATAATGCAGGAAGCGCAGGAGATTTACGGCTATCTTCCCATCGAAGTTCAGAAGATAATAGCCGACTCCCTGAATATCCCGCTCGAAGAGGTTTACGGAGTAGCCACTTTCTACGCGCAGTTCACACTTAACCCCAAAGGTCAGTACAGAATCGGCGTTTGCCTCGGTACCGCATGCTACGTCAAAGGTTCTCAGAACGTATTTGACAAGGCCTGCTCGGAGCTCGGCATCGGCAGCGGCGACGTTACGGATGACGGCAAATTCTCGCTTGAAGCAACCCGCTGCATAGGCTGCTGCGGTCTTGCTCCCGTTATGACCGTCAACGACGACGTTTACGGACGTCTCACAGCCGACGACGTGCCCAAGATACTCGAAAAGTATAAGAACATGTAATGAGAGAGCTGTCTCTTCATATTCTCGATATCGTCCAGAACAGTATTTCCGCAAAAGCGGATACGATTACTGTTGAGATATCGGAGGACATTGACGCGGACGAGCTGAAAATAACCGTATCGGATAACGGATGCGGTATGGACGAAGAAACTCTTGCGCGTGTAAACGGAACTTTCGCAACGTCAAGGACCACGAGAAAAATAGGAATGGGCATTGCTCTTTTCAGGGCTGCCGCAGAGCTTTCCGACGGATATCTCACCCTTGAATCAAAAAAAGGCGAGGGCACGGTTACAACGGCGGTTTTCAGACACAGCAGCATCGACCGCATGCCACTCGGAGACATTTCGGGCACAATGATGCTTCTCTCCGCAAAGGCGCAGGACTTTGACCTTATATACAGGCATATATGGCGCGGAAACGAATTTGTTTTTTCAACGAAAGACATAAAGGAAGTTATTGAAGACACGCCCATAGACAGTCCCGAAGTCCTTAATTACATACATGATTACATTCACGAAAATCTAAACGAATTATTTGGAGGCGAACGAGATGAAATCTCTTGAAGAACTTAGAGCCATAAAAGAAAAAATGAAGGCAAGCGTTAACGACAGAAACGACAACACCGATAAAATCAGAGTTGTTATCGGTATGGCAACCTGCGGTATCGCAGCAGGCGCGCGTCCCGTTATGACAGCTTTCCTCGACGAAATCGCAAAACGCGGACTTGAAAACGTAACCGTAACTCAGACGGGATGCATCGGTATGTGCAAACTCGAACCGCTCGTAGACGTATTCCTCCCCGGTGAAGAAAAAGTTACCTATATCAAAATGACTCCCGAAAAGGCAGTCAGAGTTGTTAACGATCATATTGTAAACAAAAATATTGTTTCCGAGTATACAATCGGCAGCGCAGAATAAGGAGATAAAGATATGTACAGATCACACGTTCTCGTTTGCGGAGGCACAGGCTGTTCATCGTCAGGTTCCGCAAAAATACGCACCGAAATGGAAAACGAGATCAAAAAACAGGGTCTCGAAAACGAAGTAAAAGTAGTTCAGACCGGCTGTTTCGGCCTCTGCGCCCTCGGTCCGATAATGATAGTTTATCCCGAAGGATGCTTTTACAGCAGAGTAACCGTTGAAGACGTTCCCGAAATCGTTTCCGAACATCTTCTCAAAGGCAGAGTCGTAACCCGTCTTCTCTATAAAGAAACCGTTACCGAAAGCGGAGTTAAATCTCTGAACGATACCAATTTCTACAAAAAACAGCACCGTGTCGCTCTTCGCAACTGCGGCGTTATCAACCCCGAAAACATTGAAGAGTATATCGCTCGCGACGGCTATGCCGCTCTCGGAAAAGTACTTACCGAAATGACTCCCGAAGAGGTTATAGACGTTATCCTCAAATCCGGTCTTCGCGGACGCGGCGGCGCCGGCTTCCCCACAGGCAGAAAATGGTCTCTTGCCCGCACAATCGTTCCCGATGCAGATCAGAAATACGTCTGCTGCAACGCCGACGAAGGCGACCCCGGAGCATTCATGGACCGTTCCGTTCTTGAAGGCGACCCCCACGCCGTTCTCGAAGCAATGGCTATCGCAGGCTACGCCATCGGCGCGTCTCAGGGCTACATCTACGTAAGAGCCGAATACCCGATTGCCGTTAAACGCCTTAAAATAGCTATCAATCAGGCTCGCGAATACGGACTTCTGGGCAAAAACATTTTCGAAAGCGGATTTGATTTCGATATCGACGTCCGTCTCGGCGCCGGCGCATTCGTATGCGGTGAAGAAACCGCTCTTATGACGTCAATCGAAGGCCGCAGAGGCGAACCCCGTCCCCGTCCTCCGTTCCCCGCAGAAAAAGGTCTTTTCGGCAAACCCTCCATTCTCAACAACGTTGAAACTTACGCAAACGTTCCCCAGATAATCCTCAACGGCGCCGAATGGTTCTCTGCAATGGGTACCGAAAAGAGCAAGGGCACAAAAGTTTTCGCTCTCGGCGGAAAAATCACGAACACCGGTCTCGTTGAAGTACCCATGGGTACAACCCTCCGTGAGATTATCGAAGATATCGGCGGCGGCATTCCCAACGGAAAGAAGTTCAAGGCAGCCCAGACAGGTGGTCCTTCCGGCGGATGTATCCCCGCTCAGCACCTCGATACTCCGATCGACTACGATAACCTTATCGCTATCGGCTCAATGATGGGCTCGGGCGGACTTATCGTTATGGACGAAGACAACTGTATGGTTGATATCGCTAAATTCTTCCTTGAATTCACCGTTGACGAAAGCTGCGGTAAATGTACTCCCTGCCGTATAGGCAACAAGCGTCTTCTCGAACTGCTCAACAAGATAACCGACGGCAACGGAACACTCGAAGACCTTGACAAGATGGAAGAGCTTTGCCTCTATATAAAGAACAACTCTCTCTGCGGTCTCGGTCAGACTGCTCCGAACCCCGTTCTTTCAACTCTCCGTTACTTCCGTGACGAATATCTTGCTCATATCGTTGATAAGACATGTCCCGCTCACGTCTGCAAAAAACTCGTCCGCTATGAGATAACCGACGACTGCCGCGGCTGCACGAAGTGCGCAAGAAACTGCCCGGTAGGCGCAATCACGGGCAAGGTAAAAGAGAAACACGTTATCGATCAGTCGAAGTGCATCAAGTGCGGCGCATGTATGGATAACTGTAACTTCAAAGCTATAATCAAGAAATAATCGGAGGTAAGAATAATGGCTGATGTAACATTAAAAATAAACGGTCTGCCCGTTACTGTTCCTGCCGGAACGACTATTCTTGACGCGGCTAACTCCGTTGGTATAAAAATTCCCACGCTGTGCTTCCTTAAAGACATAAACGCAATCGGCGCCTGCCGTATCTGCGTAGTTGAAGTAAAGGGCGCAAGGTCTCTCGTAGCATCCTGCGTATATCCCGTAGCCAACAACATGGAAGTTTTCACAAACACCCCTGCAGTAAGAAAATCGAGAAAAACAACCCTCGAACTTATCCTTTCAACTCACGATAAAAAATGTCTTTCCTGCGTAAGAAACCAGAACTGTGAGCTTCAGACTCTCTGTAACGAATACGGCGTTGAAGACGTTGACCGTTTCGCAGGCACAAAGCCCGAATACGAAATCGAAGACACAAACCCGTATCTCGTAAGAGACAACAACAAGTGCGTACTCTGCCGCCGCTGCGTTGCGGTATGCAGACATAACCAGGGCGTAGGCGTTATAGGCGCTAACGAAAGAGGATTTGCAACGAATATCGGCTCCGCTTTCGGACTTGATCTCAAAGACGTTCCCTGTATCGCATGCGGTCAGTGCATAGTTCACTGCCCCGTTGGCGCTCTTCATGAAAAAGACGATACTCAGAAGGTCTGGGACGCTATCGCGGATCCCGAAAAACACGTTGTTATCGCTCCCGCTCCTTCCGTAAGAGCAACTCTCGGCGAATGTTTCGATATGCCTATCGGCACAAACGTAGAGGGCAAAATGGTTGCCGCAATGCACAGACTCGGCTTTGACGCCGTTGTTGACGTTGACGTTGCCGCAGACTTCACAATTATGGAAGAAGGCACGGAGTTTATCAAACGTCTCGGCGGAGAAGGTCCTCTTCCCCTTATCACTTCCTGCTCACCGGGCTGGGTTAAATACTGCGAACACTACTTCCCCGAATTTATACCCAACCTCTCTTCCGCAAAATCTCCGCAAGGCATGTACGGCGCTCTTATGAAGAGCTACTATGCAGAAAAAATGGGCGTAGCCCCCAGCAAGATCTGCGTTGTATCCGTAATGCCCTGCACGGCAAAGAAGTTTGAACGCACCCGCGAACAGAACATCGTTGACGGTCTGGAAGATATTGATATCTCCATCACCACACGCGAACTTTCACGCATGATCAAACTTGCGGGCATTGATTTTACAGCTCTTCCCGATGAGGAATTCGACCCCATATTCGGCGGAGCAACCGGTGCCGCTCACATATTCGGCGCTACCGGCGGCGTTATGGAAGCAGCGCTCAGAACCGTTGTTGAGATCCTCGAAAAGAAGACTATGGAAAGCGTCGATTATCACGAGGTCCGCGGTATCGAAGGCATAAAGGAAGCAACTTACAACGTTGCAGGCACCGAAGTAAAGGTAGCTGTAGTAAGCGGAACCGCAAATGCGGGCAAACTCCTTACGGAAATAAAAGAGGGCAAGAGAAATTACCACTTTATCGAAGTAATGGCTTGTCCCGGCGGATGCGTAAACGGCGGCGGACAGCCCCTGCAGAGCGCATACACCAGAGCGCACGTTGATCTTAAAACTCTTCGCGCAAAAGCCCTTTATTCCGAAGACGAAGCCTGCGTATACCGTAAATCTCACGACAACCCGATTGTTAAGAAAGTTTATGAGGAATATCTCGGCGAACCCGGAAGCCACAAGGCGCATCATCTGCTTCACACCACGTACGTTGCAAGAGGCAAATAATCGTTAAGCAATACCTTTAAAAATCGGCACGGCTGTGAAAAACGGCCGTGCCGAATATTTTATTCCTAAATTTCAAAACAGTCCTTGACAATCCGCAGATTATACATTATAATAATGTATATACAAAAACGAATAATACCCGATTATTTTATACAGGGGGTAAACAGATGAAAACAACCGCAAAAATTTTATCGCTCGTTCTTGCTCTCATTTTCGTATTCTGCGCATGCGCGACCGAAGAACCGGAGATTATTCCGGAGTTTTCGCAGGGCGGCGGAAGCGTAGACCTGGGCGGAACGAAGGTAGTCTGGGCATTTTCAAGAAGCAGATATGCGTCTTCCGATGACGACTATGTTTTCGGCTACATTCCGAATTCCGTATTTGCCGATACCGCAATGGAAAGGAAAAAACAGGTTGAAAAAGACCTCAACTGCGTTATCGATGCGGATTTTATGGCGGACTCCAATATCGTAAGAAGCAATCTCAACGCATCTCTTATGGCGGGTTCCCATGTTTTTGACATAGTTACCGCAGACAGCAGCAGCCTTAACGTATTTCTCAAAAGCGGCGGCTTCACTCCGCTTTCGTCGTTGCTTGACGTTTCGAATACCGAAAAATTCGGCACTCCCGGTATGCTTATGACGATGTGCCATATCGACGACGTTTACGGCGTCGTTCCGTTTGCATGGCCCGATCTTCTTTATTCCTATGCGGGACATATTTTTGTAGTAAACGAAGACTTTATTGCAAAGCTCGGCGAAACGGACCCGCGCGACTACGTAGAAAACAATCAGTGGACGTGGGATACGTTTGAAGAAGTTCTTCCCAGATACACGTTTGACAATATGGGCAGAACGGTTTACGCTTTTCAGAGCCACGACGCATATTTTGCAACCGGCATGTTCCTTTCAAACGGTGTTGCGATGTCCGCATTTGAAAACGGTCAGATAACCTGCGGCGTATATACCGAAGCGGGTAAACAGGCTCTCGAACGCGCGCAGACAATTTATACAAAAACGGGCAAGGATTACAGATATCCCGATTCGTCCACAAGCCAGACGCACAATCTGTTTATTAACGGCGACGTAACAATGATAGTCGCTTTCCACAGCTCGGTGATAGGCGGCACAGATTCTATTCCGTACAATACGGACTATATCGTCGGCGTGGTTCCGTTCCCGCAGGGCCCGAACGCAACGCCCGGCAAGTATTTCTCGTCATACGAGCAGATTCCGTATGTAACTTCAATACCCATCACCGCAAACGATGCCGAAGCATGCGCGAAAATCATTTCCGAAATGTACGAACCGTTTGAGGGTTACGAAACGAAAGACGATATAATCGACTATATGGACGATCAGGTCTTTTTTGACAGTAGAGACTCCGCAATTATCGTTAATATGATAAGAAACACCGAATATATCTATTTCTGGGAAGGCGGAAGAAGCGCGATAGAGCAGTGTACAAGCTCTTCAAACCCCGTTTCCTCGATAGTTGAAGGACTTGAAAACAACTACGACAAACTTATCGAAGAATACATAACTCCCCAGTTACAGGGCAGAATGGCTGTATACGGACTTGACTGATTGCCAATCAGCAATGTGAAATAAAAATGCAGGAGATTAACTCTCCTGCATTTTGTTTTTTTATTCTTTTATTCAAGCGCCTGTGCAATATCCGCGATAATATCGCCTGTATTCTCTATTCCCACCGAAAGACGGATAAGACCGGGGTCAACGCCGGCATCTCTCAGCTGTTCGTCCGTCATCTGTCTGTGCGTGTGGCTTGCGGGGTGAAGAATGCACGATTTGGCGTCCGCTACGTGCGTTACGATAGATACGAATTTCAGCTTGTCCATAAAATCAATGGATTTCTGTCTTCCGCCCTTTATTGCAAACGATAAAACGCCGCACGTGCCCGCAGGCATATATTTTTTTGCGAGTTCGTGAAATTCGTCGCCTTCAAGATCCGCATAATGAACCCATAGCACTTTTTCGTGGCTGTTTAAGAATTTTGCAACGGCAAGAGCGTTTTCGCAATGCTTTTTCATCCTCAGCGGCAGCGTTTCAAGACCGAGATTGAGATAAAATGCGTTTTGCGGTGTCTGAACCGAACCGAAGTCGCGCATAAGCTGCGCCGTGGCCTTCGTAATGTATGCGCCTTTGCCGAAACGCTCGGTATAAGTGATGCCGTGATACGATTCGTCGGGCGTTGTCAGCCCCGGGAACTTTTCGGCGTGGTCTGCCCAGTTGAAATTGCCGCTGTCTACAATGCAGCCGCCGAGAGTAACGGCATGTCCGTCCATATATTTCGTTGTGGAATGAACAACGATGTCTGCGCCCCACTCAATCGGGCGGCAGTTTACGGGGGTTGCGAAAGTGTTGTCAACAATAAGCGGAACGCCGTGAGAATGCGCAAGATGCGCAAATTTCTCTATATCGAGAATGCTTACCGTCGGGTTTGTTATCGTTTCGCCAAAAACGGCTTTCGTGTTCGGCTTTATAAGTTTTGCAAGCTCTTCTTCGGGCAGCGTAGGGTCTGCAAACGTGCAGTCTATGCCCATTTTTTTCATCGTTACGCCGAAAAGATTGTACGTTCCTCCGTATATCGAGGAGGAAGAGAGAATGTGGTCTCCCGCTTCGCAGACGTTAAAAACAGCAAAGAAATTTGCCGCCTGACCCGACGACGTGAGCATTGCGGCATATCCGCCTTCAAGCTCGCATATTTTTTTTGCTACCGCGTCGGTTGTCGGGTTTGCAAGACGGGAATAGAAATATCCGTCCTCTTCAAGATCGAAAAGTCTGCCCATTTCATCGCTTTTGTCATATTTAAAAGTGGTGCTCTGGTAAATGGGAAGCTGTCTGGGCTCTCCCTTTTTCGGCTTCCATCCTTCATGAATGCATTTTGTTTCTATTTCAGATGACATTTTTTTGCCCCTTTTATTTGTCTCCGCCTTTTTTGCCGAATGCGCCCTTTACCTGGTCAATTACTTCGG
Source organism: uncultured Clostridia bacterium (assembly GCA_947305805.1). Taxonomy (GTDB): domain Bacteria; phylum Bacillota; class Clostridia; order Oscillospirales; family UBA644; genus HGM12619. The sequence goes on from CAMZEM010000023.1 coordinate 12,154, forward strand.
GTACGGATGCTACGAGTTTGTCTATGCCCGAACCGACTCCGTTTGAGTTTACGGGAATAATGGATACTTCGCCTTTTGACGAAACAACCAGAAAAGCAACGGGATTTATCGAAATACCCGCGCCGCTTCCTCCCCCGAAATTCGGGTTTTCAGGCGATGCTTTGGAATTGAAATCCGATCCGCCGGAAGCAAAGCCGACACCTACGCGCGAAACGGGGATTATTACCGTTCCGTCGGGCGCGGTTATGGGGTTGCCTACAACCGTGTTAACGTCAAGCATATCTTTGATGTTCTGCATGGCGGTGTTCATAACGTTCTGAACGGGATGCTGTTTATTTTCCATTTTCATTCTCCTTTTTTTTCATTATGTAAACGAGCGCCTTAAACAAAAGCGCAACGGCGTGTACGGTTCTTAAATATATTTCCGCATAAACATCGGCAAAAGTTGTTTCCGAAGCAAAGTCGGCATTTATATGCACGTCTATACAGTCCGCTTTTTTTTGGCTGTAAACCTTTCCTATAAAAGGGAAAACCGCTGCGTTTGCGGCGCCGTAAATTACGGCGGTTTTTGCCGCGTCGTCGGATGCGAAAATCAGATTTATGCAAAGGTCTCCGAAACGTATTTTGCCGAGCATGTCTTTAACGTAACCGAAAAGAGTAAGATAATCGGACATTCCGAGCTGTCTGACCTTTTTTTCCAGCAAGCTCTCTTTTTTTGTCTTTTTTTCTTTATCTTCTTTTTTTTCGGACTGTTCGGAGCCTTCGTCCGGCTTTCCGTCCGTCTCTTCGGGTTTTTCTTTATTATTTTTCTTTCTTTCCTGCTTCGGAAAAATGCCGTAAGAAAACGCAAAATATTTTACGCGCAGAAAAAAGCCGTCGTCTTTATTGTATCCCGTATCAATTTCGGCTTTAATCGGCAGGAGCACAAGAAAAACGATCAGTATCAGCGTTAAAATTCCGCCGATAACGGCTCCGATTACGGATAAAACTGTTAAAAAAACGCTCATATGCTTTCGGTAAGATTTGTCTGAACATATTCTTCGGTTTCGCCGTCGTCCGAAGAAAGATTGTCTCTTTCAGGCAGGTCTTCTATGCTGTCAAGCCCGAAAACCGTAAGAAATTTGTCCGTTGTTATATACGACATCGGACGTCCGGGCAAATCGAGACGTCCCGCTTCCTGCAAAAGTCCTTTATCCACAAGGCTTTCAACAACTTCCGACGAATAAACGCCTCTTACCTGCGATACGTACGCCTTCGTTACGGGCTGATTGTATGCCGCTATCGCGAGCGCTTCAAGCGCCGCATTCGATAAAAACGCCGCGCGTCTCGAATCGAGATACGAAGCCGTCGATTCGCCGTATTCCGGCTTTGTTGACAGAGTGTAACGCCCGTCCACTTCTTTTATGCGGATTCCGAGATTTGCTTCTTCGAGCTTTTGGGAAACCTCTTTTACCGCTTCCTGCGCCTTTTCGAGCGTTATCTCGAAATGCGATGCGAGTTTTGCCGCCTCAACGGGAGCTGTGGAGGCGAAAAGTATTGCGGATACCGCTTCCGTGAGTGAAAGATTGTCGTCAAGGATCATTGTTTTTTCCTTATCAGAGTAATATCGGGGTCGTCGCCGTCGGAAATATCCACTCTTCCCGAGCGGATAAGTTCAAGCACCGCAAGAAACGTTGCAACCGCTTCCGAACGGCCCGACATACCTTTAAACAGCTTTTTAAAAGAAACTTTCGTATTTTTAATAAGAAGTCTGAGCAGAGAGATGATTTTTGTGCCCACGGAGATGAATTTTGCACCGATTATTTTGGAGAACGTTTTAGGATTCAGCGGTTTTTTGCCGTCAAGCCGTCTTAAAACGTTTGAATACGCTTCGGTAAGACGCTGCGCGGACGACCTGTATTCTCTTGAAAGAGTCGGCAGATCGAGCGGTTCGGTTTCTCTGAAAAAAACCCTGCCCCACAAACTGTTTTCGGCTAAATAAGCCGCGCCCTTTTTGCATTTTGCGTATTCCGCAAGTCTGCGTTCAAGAACGAGCTTCGGGTCTTCCTCGTCTTCGTTTTCGTCTTTCGGCAGCAACGTCCTCGATTTGATGTAAACGAGCGTAGACGCCATTTCAAGGAAGTCTGCGGCAAGGTCAAGCTCCATCATTCTCGCTTTTTCAAGATAATCCATATACTGGTCGAGCAAAACGGTTATCTCGATATCGCAGATATCTATTTTGTTTTTTTCTATCAGAGACAAAAGCAGGTCGAGCGGACCTTCGAATATCTCAAGCTTGAAATTAAGAGTAGTCATATTATATAAACGGTTGTAAGATTATAGCTATTAAGTTTAGAAAGACCGACATGAGTCCGTATGTAAGCGAGGAAATGAAGTTGAATCTGTTAAGAATTAAAATCAGCGCAAGGAAAATATACATCGAGTATCTTTCAATGCTCAGATATTTGTATTTATATTTGTAAGGCAGGAGTTCAGCCACAACTTTCGAGCCGTCAAGCGGCGGAATGGGGATAAGATTGAAAATACCGAACGAGAGATTGTAAAGCGCAAGTATAAAAAGAAGGGATTGCAGATTATCCCAGAATACTCCGCCTTCCGGGAAAACAACATAAATAACCGCATAAATAAGCAGCCATATAAAACCGCTTATAAAATTGGCGAATGCACCCGCAAGGGCTGTTAGGATGATGCCGAGTTTGGGATGCTTGAAGTTTCTTGAATCCATCACAACGGGGTTTGCCCAGCCGAAGCCGAATATAAGAAACATTATCATACCTATCGGATTGAGATGCTTTAAGGGATTCAGGGTCATTCTGCCGAGCGATTTCTGCGTATAGTCCCCCATAAGGTAAGCAACAACCGCATGCGCCCATTCGTGGACGGAAATCGAGAGCAATACCGCAATTGCGCCGAAAACTATCGCTTTCAGAATATCGGTAAAAGAACCTCCCGATAAAAGTGCGTTAACTATCATATAAATGTATCCTTAATTAATTATCCGATCGGGAAAAGAAGATTGAACAAAGCAACAAAAGGAGTTTGCATTGCGGTTGCAACGGCGTTTACAACCGTTTCCGTAATGCCCGAGCGCGCAAAAACAACCACGAGGAAAAGAAGAACAATATATGAGAATTTATCGAAATAAAGGAATTTTTCCGCTGCTTTTTCGGGCAGAAGCTGCGCAAGAATAAGTCCTCCGTTTGTGCCCGGTACAGGTATAAGATCAAAAAGCGCATACGCAATGTTTACAAGCACGCATATCTGAAAAATCATGGCAATCCAGATAATTACAACAGAAGGGCTTTCCGTGTGCGTGATGATTGCGGCATTGATCCGGTCCAGAACACTGTATATAAAAACGGAAACAAAAGCTACTGCAAGATTTGCAGCCGGAGCGGAAAGAGCCGCGGAAACGGTTTTCCCGCGTGAAAGTCCGGGATTTTTCGCCTTTACCCACGATGCGGAAAAAAGCGCAATAACCGCAACGGAAAAAAGGTCCTGTATATTAAGATGTTTTGCGGGATTGAGAGAGGGGGAAGCATTGCCGCCGAGCTTTACCGTAACACGGTCTTTTACGTACTCGCGGAAAGTTATCGACAAAAGAGCGATAACAAGCGTAAGTATAATTACCGCAACCGTTTCGCCGAAAGATGCGCCTGCGCCGCCCATAATAAGTTCCAGTATCACTTTGTCCTCCGTAACCGTAAAAAAATGATTATACCGCAAACTATACCATTCTTATTATACACCCATATCCGCCTTTTGTAAAGAGTTTTTGCTTGCTGACACAAAAATATTTCAAAAAAACTGTCCGACGCAGGCGGTAAAAAGCGGTTAAAGCGTAAAATTCAGAAAAAATTCACAAAACACACTTGAAATCACCGAATCGGTGTGATATAATTATTAGACTGAAAATGCGAAAGGATGGAGGTTAAAAGATGGATACTCTGGTATTGGTAATGACGATAGTTCTTATCGTTATAAGCGTTGCGCTTGTTGCTATTATTCTTTTCCAGTCCGGAAGAAATGCAAACGTTTCCGACGCTATAGGCGGCGGCCTCGGCAGTTCTGCGGCAAGAAACAAAAGTGCGGCGAAAGATCTCTTCCTTAAGAGAGCAACCATTATTTTCTCGATATTATTCGTTCTTATAATTCTCGTTGTGAATATAATCGAGGTTGTTTGATTGTTGCTTACGCATTAATCGAAAAACAGAAAATGCCATGCAGAAGGCAATCTTCCGCATGGTTTTTTGTTTTTTACGGGAGTTTGACCGTCCTGAAAAACGGCAGAAAAATCACCGACGCCGTATATTGACAAAAACATACCCGACAGTGTATAATAGCGGTATAAATACCGATTTACACCGCAAATATACTTAACGAGGTCTTTTATATGAAAAATCCCGCATACCGCGTTCTTGCGGATATTCCCGCCGATCACCGTCTAACGGAAGAGCGTCATACAGACTTCCGCTTTTCACCTGCGCGGTTTATTTCGCGCGAAGAGGCGGATGCGCGGCGTGAAGAGCTGCGTTTTAATCTTCGCATGGCGGCTGGTCTTTACCCGTGGCCCGAAAAAACTCCGCTTAACGTCAGACGCGAGACCGTGGGAACGTTCGACGGTTTTCGCATAGAAAAAATAATGTTTGAAACGCAACCGGGCTTCCGGTCAACGGGAAATCTCTATCTTCCGAACCCGCTGCCGCAAAAGAAATGTCCTGCGATTTTAAACGTTATAGGCCACTGGCAGCGCCAGCGTCTTACCCGCGAGGACCGCGCGGATTATCCCACTCAGCTTGCAAATTTCGCCCGTATGGGCTTTGTCTGTCTTGTTACGGATATGATCGGAATGGTTGACAGCCGCCAGATTTCACACGGATACGGCGGAGGCGAAAAGGAACTCTGGCTTTCAAACGGTCTGGGAGTTCAGCTTTGGAACAATATACGCGCGCTCGATTTACTGCAGTCCATGCCGGAGGTTGATGCCGGAAAAATCGGCGTTACGGGCGCGTCGGGCGGCGGATCTCAGTCGCTTTTCCTCACGCTTTTAGACGACAGAATACGCGCCGCGGCTCCCATAAATATGATTTCGCTTCTTATGCAGGGCGGCTGTCCGTGCGAAAATGCGCCGGGACTTCGCCGAATAACGGATAACTGCGAGATGTGTTCGCTTATCGCTCCGCGCCCTCTTTTCCTTGCCGGCTCCACGGGCGACTGGACACGCGAGCAGGAAACTCTCGAAGCGCCCGCAATCCGCGACGTTTACCGTCTTTACGGCGCGGAGGACAGCTTCGAAACGTATTATCAGGTTGCGGAACACCAGTATAACGAAAAAACACGCCGACGTGTTTATTCTTTCTTTGCAAAACACCTGATGGGTAAGGATACGGTGTGGGAAGAGCGTTACGCGGAGATATGCGATGTTGAGGATCTTACGTGGTTCCGAGACGAAGGGCACGCGCCGGGTGTTGATGGCGACGATGAGTTTTTCGCTCTTGACCGCGAGCGCAGAAAAGCCGCCGTCCAAAAACTTTCTGTTTCCGAAAAGCGCAAAATGCTTGCCTGGATGACGGGTATCGGAGAAAAAGTCCGTGTTGCAGATTTTAATATTGATAATTACGACGGAATACGCATTGAAAAAAGTGTTGCAATGAGCGCGCACGGCGAAATGATTCCGTTTGTCCGTCTTATTCCCGAAAAATGGGACGGCAAACGCGTCTGTCTTGTTATCGGGGGAGAAGGCAAGGATATTCTCGACCGAGAGGAAGTTAAAAAACTGCTTTGCGAAAACACTGCGCTCGTAAGCGGAGACATTTTCGGAACGGGTGAATACGGCGGCGCCGAAATATCGGTTGAACAGCGGTTTTTTACAACTTTTCACTACACTCCCGATGCATACCGCGCATCCGACGTTGCGCTTCTGTGGCAGGTGACGCGCAATACGGGATCCGTATGCTCTCTTCGCGCTTACGGTGTTGCAGCCGTTGCGTCCGCATGCGCGCTTCCTCTTCTTGAAGGCGCAGAATCGGTATTCTTGGAAAAGGATGCTCTCTTATCAGTCCACTGCAATATTCCCGGCATAGCGCTTTTAGGCGGTCCAGAGGGGTGCCTTTCGCTTGCCGACTGTAAAGTCGAAACAGTCTGCCCCGCTCTTTCAATCAACGAAACAACGGCAGACGATCTGGAAAACATCCGTCAGCTCTGGGCGGACGGAGAAGTAATGCGCTTTGTGGGATTTCCGGACGGACTTCATAAAAACAGAGAAGAAATGAAAAGCTGGTATAAATGGATTGAATCCTCCAGACCGCTGATAAATCACTATTCTGTTTTTGAAAACGGTATTTACTGCGGCGAAGCGTTTTACGAAATAGACGAAAATCACGGCAACAGCGCCGCTATGGATATAAAGCTTCATACTTTTGCCCGGGGCAGAGGTATCGCGGCAAAAGCGCTGTCTTTTGCAATTGAAGAGGCGTTTAAACACGGCGCAAAAAGAGTATGGGTTGACCCCAATCCCGAAAATAAAAAGGCAATTGCGCTGTATGAAAAACTCGGTTTCAGGGCAAAAGCCATGCCCGGGTATTTATGTGAAAACGGCGATGTTCCGTCTTCGGTATATATGGAAATATGTAAAGAAGATAAATAGAGCATTTTCCCGAATAAATTAAAATCTCCCGCATTGTTAAACATTGCGGGAGTGTTTTTATGCTTTATTTCAATCGGCAAACGCCGTTTTATCCGTCGTTTTTTTTGTTTCTCTGTCTCATTATTTCAAAAGCGAATACGGCGCTTGCGCCGGATGCCGAAAGAGCGTTTTTAAACTGCGAGCCGTACGGAATATAAATATTACCGTCTGCGTTATCCGTTATTTTGCGTGAAAGTCCGCGCAGTTCCCCTCCTATTGCAATAATAAGTGGGCACGTCAGATCCGTGCCGTAAAGCGGCTGCGCATCCCGTCGTTCGGCGCAGAAAGTTTTTATTCCGTATTTTTTTGCTTCGATAACAGCGGCAGAGAGATCTTCACAGCATGCGGTGGGTAATAATTCCGATGCTCCCGCCGACGATTTTACTACTGTTGCCGCGGAGTCAAGCCAGTTTCTTGCGGGAACTATAAGTCCGGTTGCGCCCGCAGCGTAAAAAGAGCGCAGAGCGTCCCCGAAATTATAGGGGTCTTCAATTCCTTCAAGAAGCGCGATAAACGGATTTTCAACCGCAAAAAGCTCACCGCAGGAAATATATTTTCTTTCTCCCACCGTTGCCGCAACGCCTCCGTGAGTGCGTCCGTTAACGATTTCGGAGATTCCGTCAGAATCGAGAAAAACGGTTTTAACGCCTCTCTTTTCTGCTTCACGGATAATAAACGAAAAATCTTTTGACTTTTTCGTTTTGTCTATGTATATCTCTTCTATCGGTCTTGACCCCGAAAGAAGAACAGCTTTTACGGAAATTGCGCCTTCAACCGTCATTTCTTTTACCGTCCGTTTAGATTTTTACCGGTTAAGTATAACATATTATGCCGATAAACGCAATACGGACGGCAAAAAAACAGAATATTAAATTGCAAACAAATATTGTCTTTTTGTGACAAAAAATAAAAAAACCGCACGGTTATGGGATTTTTTGAACGAAAAATTTTTTGAGAAAATTTGATTAAAAGTGTTGACAAATCATTTGATTTGTGATATTATATTTAGGCCGACGAAAATGTTGGGTGTTTCGGAAGCTTAGCTCAGCTGGGAGAGCATCTGCCTTACAAGCAGAGGGTCACAGGTTCGAGCCCTGTAGTTCCCACCAGTATGGCCCGGTAGTTCAGTTGGTTAGAACGCTAGCCTGTCACGCTAGAGGTCGACGGTTCGAGCCCGTTCCGGGTCGCCATACTTTGCCTTTGTAGCTCAGTTGGTAGAGCAGAGGACTGAAAATCCTCGTGTCGTTGGTTCGATTCCGACCGGAGGCACCATGCTTTATCAACACCGGTATCTAAGGCGCGATAAAGCATATGCGGAATTAGCTCATCTGGTAGAGCGCAACCTTGCCAAGGTTGAGGTAGCGAGTTCGAGCCT
>CAMZEM010000024.1 GCA_947305805.1 uncultured Clostridia bacterium
TGCGTCGGGTTTGACTCCCAGCCGTTTTGCGTATTCCGTTCCGCTGTCGGCACATATAATATAGTCCCCGTCCTCTTTTTCAAACGGAACAAGGTCGCTTTCGGACCAGCAGTATATTATTGCGCGTCTTTCCTTCATTTCTGCTCTTTGTCCTCCCAGGGCTTATATACCCCGAGCTCCTCATACATTCTGCAATAGTTTTCGTGGCGGGTCGGTTTTATTTTGCCTTTTTTTAACGCCGCAAGCACTCCGCAGCCCTTCTCTTTTGTATGCGAACAGTCGGTAAATAAACAGTCCTTTTTATAATCCTCGAATTCGGGGAAACAGTCTGCAAGAAAAGCTCTGTTTTTAATATCGTAAGATTCGAACGACAGACTTGAAAATCCCGGAGTATCGGCGATTACGCCTCCCGAAACGTCAAAAAACCGTGATGAGCGGGTTGTATTTTTGCCCCTGCCGAGCTTCTTGCTTATTTCGCCTGTTTTAAGATCAAGGTCCGGCGCGAGACGGTTTAAAAGCGTTGATTTTCCTACGCCGGAAAGGCCGCTCATAACACAGACGCTGTTATTTATTTCTTCGCGGATTTCATCAATGCCGTTTTCGGAATCGGGAGAAATACTGATAACCTTATACGGTAAACCGCGGTAGATTTCGGCAACTCCTATAACGTCGTCAAGATCCGATTTGCTGAAAACGATTACCGGTTTTATGCCGTGATATTCTGCTACGGCAAGCATTTTATCGATATTGTAAAGATTCGGGTCGGGAGAAGAAAGGGCGACAACGAGAAAAAGCTTGTCTACGTTGGCAACGGGTGGCCTTGTAAGCGAATTCTTTCTCGGAAGTATTTCTGTAATCACTCCGTCTTCAACTTTAACCCTGTCACCGGTAAAAATAAGAGTATCGTCTTTTCTGAAAAGGCCGCGGGCAGTGCATAATTCGATCCCGTTTTCCGTTTTTACGGAATAAAGACCGCCTACGCATTCATAAACCGTTCCCGTCATATCATTCGCCCGTATCGTAGTAGTCGTCAAATGCGGAGCTTTCGTTATATTCGGGTTTGTACGTGCCGTTTGCTATCGCGTCAGCTACGCTGCCTAAGCTGACAACAACGATAATTTCTTCGCTGACGTCAACTATCGTTTCTTTTTCTATACTCTGAGATATTACGTATCCCGATTCGACGAAATCGTCATACTGATATTTAACGGAGAAATAGTAAAGCTGTGAGTTGAGAAGTATCTGTCTTGCAAGATCTTCTTTATATCCGACAAGACCCGGAACGCGGACTCTTGTGGCCTCGCTTGTGAAGGAAACGTATATTTTTATTGTTGTGCCTACGGGGACCGTGGTTTTTGAAGCGGGTTCAGTTCGGATAACCTTACCTGCCGCAACCGTTTCGCTCTGAGTCTGAATAGTTTCGTAAAGAAGGTCGCTTTGTTTTAATTTAACTATTGCCTGCGCCTCGTCCCAGCCCTGAACGTCGGGCACGGTGACGGTACGCTTGCCGTTGCTCACAATAAGCTTTACGGTTGTGCCTTTGCTGTAATTACCGGGTTCGGGAGTCTGCTCGACAATAAGTCCCGCGCCGATCGTATCGTCGTAACGCGATTCCTGAGTAAACTCGAAATAATTGTTGTATTTCGGATTTGCGGTTATCTCGGATGCAACCTGTCCTACAAAGCTGGGCAGTTCGATAAGGTCGTCGTTTAACTGTTCAACAACGGTAAACATTGCGCCGAGTCCGATAAGAACGAGAATAACCGCGAGGAATATGCCGGCGGTAATTGAAAGAAAGACGTTTCGTATATGTCGCCACTTTCTTGCCTTTGCGGACTGTTTTTTCTTTTTTTTCTTCTTCTTAGGCGGAGCAACGGTCTCTTTTTCGGGTTTGGGTTCTTCGGGCTTTGTTTCCGTTTCGTCTGGTGTTTCTTCGGTTTTTGTCTCTTCCGGCTGACTTTCCACGGGGCCGTCAGGATAATCGAAAACCCAGTTTTTGTCGTCCTCGAGAATTTTTATATCAATGAGCATTTCCTTTGCGTGCTGATACCGCTCGCCCGGGTCTTTTCTCATTGCTTTAAGTATAATCTGCTCCATGCCCCTGGAAATATTCGGATTTATCTCGGAGGGACGGCGCGGATTGCTCTGCACCTGTTTAAGCGCAACCGAAACGGGCGTTTCGCCGGTAAACGGGAGCTCGCCCGTAACCATTTCGTAAAGCATAACGCCTGTTGAATATATATCCGATTTTTCGTCGGTCTGCTGACCTTTCGCCTGTTCGGGAGAGATATAGTGGACCGAACCGATGGCGGTATCGGTCATTGTGATGGTTTCAAAATTTGAAACGTGAGCTATGCCGAAATCCATCACCTTTATGGTGCCGTCATCAAGAAGCATTATATTCTGCGGCTTTATATCTCTGTGAACTATTCCGCGTTCGTGCGCGTGGCGCAAAGCGCGAAGCGTCTGTTTTATATAGCCGATCGTTTCGTTTTCGGGAATAATGCCCGTGAAATCCATGTATTCCTTGAGCGTTCTTCCCTCGATGTATTCCATTACGATATACTGAATATCGCCTTCGAAATTAACGTCGTAAACGTCAACTATATTCGGGTGCGAAAGCATTGCTATCGCGCGTGATTCGTTCAGAAAACGGCGACGGAAACGCTCGTCGCTGAGAAATTCCGCTTTAAGTACTTTTATTGCAACATATCTGTTTTCAACGGAATCAAACGCTTTGAACACTACCGACATACCGCCGACCCCGACTGTTTCGAGGATTTTGTATCTGCCGCCCAAAACGGCATTCGTCATTTTTTCCAAGTCAACCTCCGCTTAAAGAGAAACGACAACGGCTGTAATGTTATCGTTGCCGCCGCGTTCGTTTGCGCAGGCGATAAGCTCGTCGCAAAGCGCTGCGGGTTCGGTTTCACGTTTGAGATATTCTTCGAGTTCAGCATCGGAAATCATATTGGAAAGTCCGTCGGAGCAAAGGAGGAGTTTGCCCGGAGACGCTATTTCTATCGGTGCAACCTCAACCGAGACGTCGGAATCAACGCCGAGAACGCGGGTAATTACGTGTTTGTAAGGGTGCGTTTCTGCTTCCTCTTCGGTAAGTTCGCCGTGGTCTATCATTTCCTGAACGACCGAGTGGTCTTTTGTAAGTCTGACTATCTTTTCTCCGTTGAAGTAGTAAGCGCGGCTGTCTCCGACATGGGCAATAAAGCTCTTTCCTTCGTAAGACATAACCGTTACGATGGTTGTACCCATGCCGCGAAGCGACGGTTCGTTTATGGAACGCGAGAAAACTGCCTCATTTGCCCTGAGAATGCAATACTCGAGCAACTGGGCTATATCCCTCTCTTTAAGCGAATCCTCCTGCGCCTGACTTATCTGTTTTTGAAATGCCGCAATTGCGGTTTCGGAAGCAACGTTTCCACCTACGTGGCCGCCCATACCGTCGCATACAACGGCGCAGAAGTTTCCGCCGCCAAGCTCGGTATATGCATATGCATCCTGATTTGACTGACGCACTCTGCCGACATCGGTCTTTCCGAAAATAGTCATTTTTGTCTCCTCCGATGAAGAAAATAATACCTGATAGTCTGAAAATATATGCTGTAATTTATTCCGCAGCTTCGGTTTTATGTCTCAGCTGACCGCATGCTGCGTTTATATCGCTGCCGAGAGTTCTTCTTACGGTAACGTTTATCCCGTTATTTTTGAGCGTTTCGTAAAATTTTCGGACGCTGTTTTGGGACGACGGATAAAATCCGCGCTCGGTAACGTAGTTTACGGGAATAAGATTTACGTGCGCAAGCATGCCGTGAAGCAGCTTTGCAAGCGTTTCCGCGTGGGCAACCGAATCATTTACGTCTTTGATGAGAGTATATTCAAATGAAATGCGCCGTTTGGTTTCTTCCGTATAGCGTCTGCACGCCTCAATAAGCGTTTCAACATTCCATTTGCGGTTGACCGGCATGATTTTGTTTCTCGTTTCGTCATCCGGCGCATGAAGAGAAACCGAAAGCGTGAGCTGAAGTTTCTTTTCAGCAAGTTCGTTTATTTTAGGCACGATTCCGCATGTTGAAACGGAAACGTGGCGAAGGCTCATTGCAAGGCCGTGGGGATCGCTGAGATTTTCGAGAAAAACCAGCAGATTGGCGTAATTATCCATAGGCTCGCCTATACCCATTACAACAACGGATGCAACGTCGTATTCTCTGTTTACGGCTGCAACCTGCGCAAGCATTTCGCCTGCGGTAAGATTACGTTTCAGTCCTTTTAACGAACTTGCGCAGAAAGCGCAGTTCATTCTGCAACCTACCTGCGATGAAATACATACGGAATTTCCGTGTTCGTAATTCATCAATACGGTTTCTATATGTTCGCCGTCGGCAAGAGTAAAGAGATATTTTACCGTTCCGTCCGAAGAAATAAGTTTTTTTTCTGTTTTAAGCTGAGTTATAAACGATATTTCGGAGAGAGTTTCGCGCAGCGGTTTTGAAATATCGGTCATTTCGTCAAAAGACGAAACACCTCTTGATATCCAGCGGAAAATCTGTTCCGCCCTGTATGCGGGCAAACCGTTTGAAGCAACAAAAGCTTTAAGCGAACCGAAATCAAGCGATGAGAGATCTGTTTTCATCTTCGTCTTCCGTTAGAAATAAGAATAAGTCTGAGAAACTGTGCAAGAGATACGGCAAGAGAAGCAACATACGTCATTGCGGCCGCAGAAAGGACTTTTTTTGCAAGCGGCAGCTCCTCGCTTGACAGAGCACCGCAGGATTCAAGCTGCTGCATGCCTCTTGACGATGCGTTGAATTCAACGGGAAGAGTTATAAGCTGAAAGAGTACAACGAAGAAAAACAGGGCTATGCCTATATTTACAAGCAGACGGAACCCCAAAAAGTAACCGAGCAGCAATATCGGAACGGAGAGTCCGGAGCTGAAATTGACGACGGGCAGAATCGAATTTCTTATGCGTATAGGCGCATAATTGCCGTAATACTGTAAAACGTGCCCCGCTTCGTGAGCGGCCACTCCCAGAGCGGCAACGGATGAACTTCCGTAAACGCCTTCCGAAAGACGTATGACATTTTCTTTCGGACTGTAATGGTCCGTAAGCTGTCCGCGGACAAGTTCAACCCTGACATCGTAAATACCGGCTCTTCTGAGTATTTCGGAAGCAAGGTCTCCTCCCGTCATACCGCGAAGGGAAAGCACTTTGGAGTATTTTGAGTATGTGCTTCTGACCGATGCTGACGCTATCAGTGACAGAATAACCGCCGGAATAACAAGAACAATATACCATGTATCGATATATGGCAATTTTCTACCTCCGTAAAAGGACGTTAATCATCGAATTTAAAATTTCTGTTGCCCCGAAGAAGCGCTTCGTCGGACATTCTCTTCTTTCCCTCGGGGGCAAGCTCGGTAATGCGGATAAAACCGTCCGCAACCTTAACGGTAACCGTGCCTTCCGCGGGAGCGTCAACTTCTTTTGCGGAAAAAACCTTAACGGTTTTTCCTTCCGAAAACGCAACCGCGCCGGGAACGGGGCTTAAACCCCTTATTTTATTTATTATATTTACTTTTATATCGGAAAAAGAGAGTTTTTTCGTTTCTGCGCCTATAAGCGGCGCATATGAAGACTCACCGCTCTGCTTAACGGGAGTGACTGTTCCGTTTTCAATGCCTCTCAGCGTTTCGCATATAAGCTCTCCGCCTATAACCGCAAGGCGGTCGTGAAGAGTTTCGGCGTTGTCGTCGGGGAATATCGGGGTTGACCTCTGCAAAAGCATATCGCCTGTGTCAAGCCCTTTATCCATAAGCATTGTTGTTATTCCGGTTTCCTTTTCGCCGTTTATTATGGCAAAATTAATCGGAGACGCGCCTCTGTATTTGGGTAAAAGCGAGGCGTGGACGTTTACACAGCCGTATTTCGGATAATCAAGAATGTATTCGGGAAGAATTTTTCCGTATGCCGCAACAACGATAACGTCGGGATTGTGTTTTTCCAAAACCGGCATAAGTTCGCCGTTTTTCAGCTTTTCCGGCTTATAAACGGCATAGCCGCGTTCTTCGGCAAACGCCCCTACCGCAGTGGGATAAAGAGCGTATCCCCTGCCCTTCGGTCTGTCGGGCTGAGTAACAACCGCGCATATTTCAAATTCCGCAGCAATAAGAGCTTTTAACGACTCTACCGCAAAATCGGGAGAACCCATAAACAAAATGCGCATCAGTCACGGTCCTCTAAGTATTCTATGACATGTTCACGGAAGAGAATTCCGTTTAAATGGTCTATTTCGTGGCAAAGGCAGACTGCCGTTATACCCGTGCGGGTAAGCTCGAACCACTCGCCTTGTGCATCCTGCGCTTTAACGGTTACTTCTGCGGGACGCTCTGTCCTGCCCCATACCCCCGGTATGGAAAGGCATCCTTCGTTTGCATTCTGGCTTCCCGACGCGGAAACGATTTCGGGGTTTACAAGCGCTACAAGCTGATCTGTTTCGCCGTCAACGATAATGATAACGCGTCTTAAAACTCCTATCTGCGGAGCGGCAAGTCCGAGTCCGTCCGCCTTAACGAGAGTATCCTTCATATCTTTTATAAGAAGTTCAAGACGGGGATCGAACGAAGTAACGGGTTTTGATATTTTTGAAAGGCTTTCATAACCTTCGGTAACAATTTCGCGAAGTGCCATTTTTTACTCCTGTTTACCCGATATTTGCCGGGTTCATATCTATATCAACACGAATTTCCTTATTCGCGGGATCTTTGATGAAAGAAAGATAAACGCCGCTTAAAACCGACCTCTGTTTGCGGTTGTCTATGCATTTTAAAAGTATTCTTACGCGCGGTTTCGTATCAACCATGGGAACGTGTGTCGCTTTTGCGGGAATAACGCGAAGCGGAAGTTCGCCCTGCGCCAGGCGGAGAGCGTTTTCGAAACGTTCCGCGGCGTCAAAAGCTTTTGTTTCGGTTGGCGCGATAAACGAAACCTGGCAGATATCGCAAAACGGAGGATACAGCATTGTTTTGCGGAACGACGTTTCGTTTCTGTAAAAACCGATATAATCCTGATCGAGCGCATAGCGGAAAACGCGGTGAGACGGATAAAACGACTGTATTATCGCCCTGCCCGTTTTCTGAGACCTGCCCGCGCGGCCCACAACCTGCGTCATAAGCGAAAAGGTTTTTTCGAATGCGCGGAAATCCGAAGAAAAAAGCATTGTATCGGCAAGCAATACCCCTACGAGCGTAACGTTCGGAAAATCAAGCCCCTTTGTTATCATCTGGGTACCGAGAAGAATATCGCACTCTCCGCGCGAAAACGAAGACAGGATAGCGTCGCGGCTGCCTTTTTCGGATACGGTATCGGCATCCATTCTTAAAATACGGGCTTCGGGGAATATTTTTGCAAGGTCTTCTTCGGCTTTCTGAGTGCCTACGCCCGAAAATTTCATGGTTTTTCCGCCGCAAGAGGGACATTTTTCGGGAACGGGAAGAGAATATCCGCAATAATGGCAGACAAGACGTTCGCTTTTTTTGTGATACGGCATTGTGACTCCGCAGTAAGGACAGACTATAACCTCGCCGCAGTCAAGACAGCTCACGAAGGTATTATACCCTCTGTGATTCATAAAAAGCACCGTCTGTTCGCCGTTTTTAAGATTCTGCGCTATTTCTTCTGCAAGAAGGGAACCGAACGGGGTTGAATTGCCCTTTTCAATTTCTTCGTGCATATCCACAAGCACAACCTTTGGCAACGGTCCGCCGTTGAAACGCTCTTTTATTTCGGAAAATCCGATTACTTTTGATTCCGCAAGCCGGAACGATTCAAAAGACGGAGTGGCGGAAGCTATGAGAAGAAGAGCTTTTTCACGGTTTGCCCTGAAAGCCGCGATTTCGCGCGCTCCGTATTTCGGGGTCATTTCGGATTTATATGAGTTTTCCTGCTCCTCGTCAATAATTATCAGTCCGAGATTTTTTATCGGCGTAAAAAGCGCGGAGCGGGTACCGACGACTATTTTCTTTTTCCCTTCCGCTATCAGACGGAAAGTATGCTTGCGTTCCGCAGGCGTCAATGCGCTGTGCAGCACGGCAAGACTGTCTCCGTAACGGTCATAAAGACGGGAAACTATCTGATACGTCAGTGCAATTTCGGGAACGAGGAAAAGCGCGGTTTTTCCGACGGATAAAACATCGTCTATAAGTTTAATGTAAACGTGTGTTTTTCCGCTGCCCGTAACGCCGAAAAGAAGATGCGCCCCGCCGCCCGAAAGCCCCGTTTTTATCTCTTCATACGCTTTTTGCTGTTCGGAATTGAGAACGGTTTCAACATAAGGATGCCTGTCGAGCTTTGCAAGAGGATCTTTTACGCGTTGCTGTTTTCCCTTTTTAACTCTCAGTTTTCCGAAAGGCAAAACGAGAGACACCGCATCCCAGTAAGTGCAGAAATAACGGTCTTTTATATACATCGCAAGGCTCAGTCCCGAATCGGAAAGAGATAAAATATCGGGTTCGTCCTCTCCGAGAGAATTAATGCATCTTATTTTATCCTGCGAAACATCCGTTGTTTCCGAAAGGGAGACTATAATGCCTTCCGCATCTGCTTTTCTGCCGAACTGTACGCTGCAAAGAAGCCCTGCCTTAACGGAGCTTAAAAGCTCGTCGGGGACAGAATACGTATAAAGTCTGTCTGCCGATACGGGAAGTCCTTTTATTGCAACGAGAGCATAAAGGGGAGCGTTATTCGACATGCTCGGAATAGGTTGCTTTTCCTTTTTCAAATGAGATTACCGCCTGTTTTATGGGCTTTTCTTCAAGTTTCTCGCCGTTTTCTTCTGCTTTTTCGGCAAGATAGCGCGCCTGTTTGGCAACCGCTATAACAAGTGAATAGCGACATCTGTGTTCGCCTTTGATTAATTCGTTTACGCTTGGATACAACATATCTGTTTCTCCTGTATAGTTTATTCTGATTATTCTCCGATATTATCGTTTACTCGTCCGCTTATCGTTTCCGGAGATACGGCGCTGAGTATAACGTGCGAGCTGTCGGTAACAATAACCGACTTGGTTTTACGTCCGTAAGTTGCGTCTACAAGAAAACCCTTTTCCTTTGCATCGGCAATTATTCTTTTTACGGGGGACGAATCCGGCGCGATTACCGCGATTATTCTGCTGTCGGCAATGCTGTTGCCGTAACCGATATTTATCAGTTTCATAAACTCACTCTATATTCTGTATCTGTTCTCTTATCTGCTCTATTATCGATTTCAGTTCGAGAACCGTTCTTGTTACTTCCAGATCTCCTATTTTGGATGAAATGGTGTTTACTTCCCTGTTCATTTCCTGAATGGAGTTGTCTATGTATTTGCCTATGGGCTTTTCGGCAAGAAGAGCCTCTTCGAGCGCTTCGGCGTGCGAACCGAGACGGACGACCTCTTCGTCAATCGCTGTTTTATCCGCCATAATAGCCACTTCGGTAAGAAGACGCTGTTCATCGACATCGGCGCTTCCGAGAAGTTTTTCAATGCGTTTTCTGAGCTTAGCGCAATACTCTTCGGTAAGAGCGGGAACTCTTGCGTTTATTGAAGCCACGCGGTCCCTGATTGTTTCCAGCTTCGAGGCAATGTCTGCGTAAAGACGTTTGCCTTCCGCCTCGCGCTGACTTATCAGCGCATCAACCGCCTCTTCAAGAACGGGCTTTACGGAAAGCCACATTTCAGAAGCATCGTTTTCGTTTTGCGTAAGCGATACAACGTCGGGCAGGCGGAGAACGGTGCTTGCGGTAACATCGTTTGTAAGTCCGAATTCATCGGCAACCGCGGTGAGCTCGTCCAGATAATTGCGGAGAAGTTTACGGTCTACCGTAACGGTTTTTGTGCTTTCCGCTTCGGAAAAATCAAGGTTTAAGTTTATATCGAGCTTTCCCCTGGAAATTCGTGTTGAAACGTATGTGCGGATACTGTCTTCAAGCTGCATATAAGCTCTCGGAATACGCGCGTTCATTTCAAGATAACGGTGATTTACCGACTTTATCTCAACGGTGATTGTCACACCGTCTTTAATTGCAGAAGCTCTGCCGAAGCCGGTCATGCTTTTAACCAAACAAATACCTCCCAAAAGACGTATCTATCCGATATAATATATAATAACGGAAAATACATACTTACAGTAATAATATATCATTTTATATTGTAATCCTTTTTATCCGTTTTGTCAAGTTTTTTGGCACAATTACTTGCCGAAAGGCATATATGTTCACCATTTTGCCACAAATTTTAACAAAAATATCCTTGACCGTCCCCATTTTTGAATGTATAATGTAAAAAGTGGGAGCGCCGCGCAGACTGAATAAACCAAAGAAAAAGGATGACATAAATATGATATGCAAAAAATGCGGGAAAGAAATTGCGGATGAATCACGGCTCTGTCCTTTCTGCGGACATGCATTCAGCGGAAAAACAAAAGCGAAAAGGGCGGTTATTGCAATACTGATAATAATTATCGCGCTTATTCTGCCTGTTTTTGCGCTGCTTTGCGGAATATATATCGGCAGCACGAAAACGGATCTTAACATAAAAATGCCTGATATCGTTAAAATTGCGGGAGAAAGGCTGAAAGAGATAACAGAGCTCCCCCTGGAATTTGAAATAACTCAAAGCCAGCTCAACACGGTGATAAAGCAAAACGAGGAGAAAATGAAACCGCTGAAAAACGTCAGACTGACATTTCCGCAGACGGGAGGAATTGAACTTGACGGGGCGGTAAATAAAAACGACCTTTCCAAAGTTATAGGCACGGAACTGCCGGCGATAGTAATGATTTTTTTGCCCGACGATCTTGATATTTCGATAACCGCAAACCCGACGGTAAAAGACGGGAGAATAATTGCGGGGATAAGCTCGGTTTCGGTTGCGGGGCTGAGTCTGGACCAAAGCACGCTTTCGTTTATCGGGGCGGACGATATCATTGCGGATATAGTCGAGTCGTCAATCGGAGAGCAATACGGCGAAAAAGTAATTATTGAAGATATTTCGATAACTTCAACCGCACTCGGAGAAAAAGCGATTAAAGTGAAACTGAAATATTTTGTGGCGAAATGAGATTAAAAAGAAGTCCGTCGGTTTTTATCCGACAGACTTTATTTTTTTATACTTACATTTTTACAAACAGCTTTGCAACCTTTCTGCCCATTTTGTAGAGAGGTCCTTCAAGCGATTTTTCCGCTTCTTTAAGATATTTTCTGATTTCGATCTTTTGCGGACAGTGCTTTTCGCATCTTCCGCATCCGACGCACTGCGATGCCGACGTGGGAGTCGGACGCAGAGCGGTACACATGAAATAATCGATAAGACCGGGTATTTTTCCTTCGCTGCTTGCTCTGTTATATGCGGCGAAAGTTCCCGGAATATCAACGTTTTTGGGACACGGAACGCAATATCCGCATCCCGTGCAGCCAACCTTCATTTTGGAATTAATTGCTTTTACAACTTCGGCAAGCATTGCCTTTTCAGAGTCGCCTATCTCCCCCGTTTTTGCAGCGGAAGCCGTTCTGATATTGTCAAGAATCATTTCCTCGCTATTCATGCCCGATAACACAACCGTAACCTCGGGCTGATTCCAGAGCCATAAAAACGACCACTGCGCGGGAGTATGGGATATTTTGTAACGCTCCATAATATGCTTCGCTTTTTCGGGCGGGGAAGCGAGTTTGCCGCCCCGAAGCGGCTCCATTATCATTACTGGAAGGCCTTTTTTGTTTGCATATTCAAGTCCGCGTCTGCCCGCCTGAGTATACTCGTCCATATAGTTATACTGAATCATGCAAAAATCCCAGTTTCTTGCGTCAACGAGTTTGCAGAACATATCGGAATTGCCGTGATAGGAAAATCCCACCTGTCTTATTGCGCCGCTCGCCGTTTTTTCTGCAAGCCATTCCTCCGCACCGATAGATACGAGCCTTTGCCAGGTATCGATATCCGTCAGCATATGCATAAGATAGTAATCAACGTGGTCCGTACGCAGGCGTTTGAGCTCCTCGTTAAAGATTCTGTCGAAATCTTCGCGTTTTTTTATCAGATAATGCGGAAGTTTGGTAGCTATGTTTATTTTTTCGCGAACGCCGTTTTTTTCGAGGATTTCACCCAGAACCGCTTCGCTTTTGGGATATATATAAGCCGTATCGAAATAATTTACGCCGTTTTCAATGGCGAGCATTATCTCGCGTTCCGTTTCTTCCACATCCGTTGAGCCCATTTTTTTCGGGAAACGCATACATCCGAAACCGAGAATTGAAAGAGGATTGCCGTATTTGTCGCTGCGGTAGTTCATATAATGCTCCAAACAATATTTATATATTAAAAAGCTCTTCTTCGAGAATTTCGGCGAATTTTTCGAGTCCCTGCCGGTCGCTTTCCGAAAAGCGGTTCAAAACGGGGCTGTCTATATCAAGCACGCCTATAACTTTTCCGTTTTGCCTGAGGGGAATAACTATTTCCGATGCCGATGCCGAGTCGCATGCGATATGTCCCGGAAAATCGTGAACGTTTTTTACGGTAACGGTTTCGTTCTTTTCCGCAGCCGTTCCGCACACGCCCCTACCCAAAGGAATTTCTATACAGGCGTGTTTTCCCTGAAACGGACCGAGGACGAGAACTCCGTTTTCGATAAAGTAAAAGCCCGCCCAGTTTATTTTTTCAAGGGTGTTGAAGAGAAGCGCCGCCGCATTTGCAAGGTTTGCGATACGGTGCGGAACGCCTCCGATGAGAGAATAAAGCTGTGAGCACAGTAATTCGTAATTCATATAAACCTCGTCAGGGGAATAATATGGCATATAATACCACATTTTGAAATTTTTTGCAATAGGCAGAAATAATCTTGTAAAAACCTGAAAATTATGTTATACTGTTTTACGGAGATATTAAGGTATTGAGAGGACTTTATGAAAAGGAAATCCATACTGCCGTTTGAGCTTGTTCCGTCAATTTTCGCTCTTGCATGGCCTACCATGCTTGAACAGCTTATGCACACGGCGGTACAGTATATAGATACTGCGATGGTAGGCTCTCTTGGCACGGAGGCGACTGCCGCGGTAGGCTCGACAACAACGGTAAACTGGCTTATCGGAAGCACGATTTCCGCAATAAGCGTAGGTTTTCTTGCCTATATAGCTCAGGCGGACGGAGCCGGCAATAAAGAAGCGGTAAAAAAAGCCTCTTCGCAGGCAATGCTTGCCGTAATAGTATGCGGACTGTTTTTTACCGCGCTTACTCTTTCTTTAAGCGGTGTTGTGCCTGAACTGATGCAGGTTGACGAAGAAATACGGGATCTTGCGTCTAAGTATTTCTTTATTCTCTATCTTCCCATGCTTGCGAGAACCGCGTCTATTATTTTCGGCACTGTTCTTCGCGCGGTGGGAGACACGAAAACGCCGATGCGCGAAGGAATTCTTGTAAATGCCATAAACGTTATTCTTAATTTCTTTCTTATCTACCCTACGCGGACGGTTACCGTTTTTTCGCTGGATATAACAATCCCCGGCGCGGGAATGGGCGTTATAGGCGCGGCTGCGGCAAGCGCGATTGCATTTACGGTCGGAGGAATAAAAATTCTGACGGTTATCCTCCGTCATCCGAAGCTTTCGCCCAGAGGGCAGTCCTTAAAGCCCGACGCAACGGTACTGAAACCGTGTCTGAGAGTGGCGTTGCCGAATGCGGTTCAGCGGTTTGCAACGTCTTTCGGATACGTATGCTTTGCCGCCATGGTAAACTCGCTTGGAGAAGTGTCAACGGCGGCTCACACGATAGCAAACACCGTTGAATCCGCTTTTTATATTCCCGGTTACGGAATGCAGACTGCGGCGGCAACTCTTGCGGGAAATGCGCTCGGTGCAAAAGACAGGAAAAGAATCAGAGATCTGTCTAAAATGATACTTCCGATAGAATTGTTTCTTATGATTATTTCGGGGGCGCTGCTTTTCATTTTTGCACCGGATATGATGCGGATATTTTCAAAAAGCGATGAAGTAATTCTTCTCAGCTCCACCGTATTGCGTATGGTGGCGGTTTCCGAGCCTTTTTACGGATTTTCCATTATCGTTGAAGGTATGATACAGGGTATGGGCAAAACTGTTATGCCCTTTATATGCAATATTATCGGTATGTGGGGAATTCGCATTGTGGGAACGTTTATTTGCACACAGCTTCTTTCTTACGGGCTTGTTTCAGCATGGGCATGCATGATTCTTCACAACATGGCGCTGTTTTTAATGTTTCTTGTTTACTATGCTTCGGGCAAATGGAATCCGCTGCATAAAAAACCGTTGGGACAAGCAGAATAAAGCAAATACCGTCATACTTTTATAAACAAAAAAAGGTGTAACCTTTGAGGGTTACACCTTTTTTTGATATTTACGGAATTATTTATCGAGTCTCTTTCTGAATGATTCAAGCTGTTCGCGGAGCTCTGCGGGTGTGTGAGAGCCGACTTTGTTGTAGAACTGCTCAACGCCGTCAGCGTCTTCTTTCCAGAGGTCTTTGTCAACAGAGAGAAGTCCTGCAAGAACTTCGCGTGTAATACCGCTGTCTTCAAGGCCTTCGATATTGATATCTTCGGGTCTGGGAAGATATCCGATGGGGCTTTCAACGGCATCAACGGTTCCCGCAACTCTGCCGAGTATCCAGAGAAGGACACGGAGGTTGTCACCGTATCCGGGCCAAATGAAGTGGCCTTCGTCGTCGGTTCTGAACCAGTTGACGTTGAAGATCTTCGGCGGGTTGGGTATCTTTTTGCCCATATTGATCCAGTGTGCCCAGTAGTCGCCCATATTGTAGCCGACAAACGGGAGCATAGCCATCGGGTCGCGGCGGACAACGCCTACGGCGCCTGCGGCTGCGGCTGTTGTTTCGGATGCCATTGCGGAGCCTACGTATACGCCGTGATTCCAGTCAAACGACTGATATACGAGCGGTGCGGTTTTTGCGCGGCGGCCGCCGAATATGATTGCGTCAACGGGAACGCCTGCGGGATTGTTGAATTCTTTGGAGATGCAGGGGCAGTTTTCAGCCATTGCGGTAAAGCGTGAGTTGGGATGAGCGCCTTTTGTTCCGTCTGTGCCGTCCCATTTTTCTCCGAGCCAGTTTTCCGCATTCTTCGGGGGATTTTTATCGAGTCCTTCCCACCATACGGTATTGTCTTCAAGATTATGAACAACGTTTGTAAATATGGTTTCTTTCTTGGTTGCGTAAAGAGCGTTGGGGTTGGATTTAAGGTTCGTGCCGGGCGCAACGCCGAAGAATCCGTTTTCGGGGTTTACTGCCCAGAGACGTCCGTCGGGACCGATGCGAAGCCATGCGATATCGTCGCCTACGCACCATACTTTATAGCCCTGTTTTGAGTAGATTTCAGGCGGAATAAGCATTGCGAGGTTCGTTTTTCCGCATGCGGACGGGAATGCGGCGGTGATATAGTGAATTTCGCCGTTGGGATATTCGATACCGAGAATAAGCATATGTTCCGCAAGCCAGCCCTCTTTGTTTGCGAGGTAGGAAGCGATTCTAAGAGCAAAGCATTTTTTGCCGAGAAGAACGTTTCCGCCGTAACCGGAGTTAACCGAGCAGATGCTGTTTTCCTGCGGAAAATGAACGATATATCTGTTTTCTTCGTCAATATCCTTTTTGGCGTGAAGACCTTTTACGAAATCGGGGTTGTCTCCGAGAACGTCAAGAACTTTTTTGCCGACTCTTGTCATAATAATCATGTTAAGAACGACGTATATGGAGTCTGTAAGCTCTATGCCTATTTTTGCAAACGGAGATTCGGGCATGCACATGGAATAGGGAATAACATACATGGTTCTTCCGACCATGCAGTCTTTGTAAAGAGCGTTGAGTTTTGCGTGCATTTCCTTCGGATCGCACCAGTTATTGATATTTCCCGCCTCTTCCTGAGTTTCCGTGCAGATAAACGTTCTGCTTTCAACACGGGCAACGTCGTTTTTAGCGGTTCTGTGAAGATAGCATCCGGGGAGTTTCTGCTCGTTTAATTTGATAAGTTCACCTGTGGCGCAAGCCTCGGAGCGGAGAGCGTCTCTCTGTTCGTTGCTTCCGTCAATCCATACGACTTTATCGGGGTTGCAAAGTTTTACCTGTTCGTCTATCCAGGCAAGAACAGCTTTGTTGTTTGTCATTTTTTGCCCTTTCCGGTAATTTATACCACATATAATATAATATTGATGTAAATAATCTCGTGGGAAGTCCAATCCCACCTCATTATACATTATATCAGTGTAATGTGATTTATAAACAACAAGATTGTGAATTTTTGATAAAAGAATTTTCAACGTTCAGGCGGCAAAGAGCAAAAAAAGCTGCCGGACGCATACCCGGCAGCATATTGATTTTTTATGTAAGACTATGAGTTGATAACCGCGTTCCAGATTGAGGTGTAGGTTGACATATAGTCCGCAAGGTCGTCAAATACTTCGCTCTTTGCAATAACATCGTCAGAAGGATAAATAACGGGGTCGTTCTTTATTTCTTCGTCAAGCTCTTCGTAAGCAGCGGAGTTGGGGGTAGAGCTTTCGAGATATTCTGCGTTCATAAGCGCGATGTCGGGACGGCAGAGGAAATTGATAAACATTTCGGCTTCTTCTTTGTGTTCCGCATTTTCGAGGATGCAGGCGGTATCCCACCAGATGTTTGTGCCCTCGTCGGGGATGATGAACTGTATTTTATCGTTCATATCGCGGATGAACGTTATATCGCAGGACCACATAACGGCAAGCCAGCCCTCTTCTTTTGCCATTTTTTCCTTGACGTCGTCGGAGGTATATGCAAGAACGAGCGGTTTTTGCTGAATAAGGAGGTCTTTTGCTTCGTTGAGCTCGTCCATATTCTTTGTATTGATCGAATATCCGAGACGGAGAAGAGCAACGGCGATGGAGTCGCGCTCACTGTCCATCATAAAGATGTTGCCTGCGTATTTTTCGTTCCACAGAACATCCCAGGACTTTACTTCGTTTTCGTCTACGTAATCGGGATTATATGCGATGCATACGGTTCCGCCGATATAAGGCACGGAGAAAAGATTCTTTTTATCGTAAGCCATGCCTTTGTATTTGCTGTCAATATACTTGTAATTCGGGATATTGTCGAAATTAATCTCGGCAAGCATGCCCTCGTCCGCCATTTTCTTTACCATATAGTCGGACGGGAATATGACGTCGTAGGAATAACCCTTCATATTCTTGATCTTGTTATACATATTCTCGTTTGTATCAAAAACGTTGTATAATACTTCGATACCCGTTTCTTCCGTAAACAATTCAATTACTTCAGGATCCATATACTCCTGCCAGTTGTATACTCTGAGCGTTGTAGCCCCTGAAGAGCCGCAGGAACAAAGCAATGCAACAAGCATCGTTGCGGCAATAAGTCCCAAAACAATTCTTTTCAATTTCTTTCTTTTCTCCTTTAAAATAAATATATATTAACCGCTATGCGTCGGTTTTCTGAAATTACAGGTAACCCAGAAGCAGTTTTCTGCCTTTTTTGGAAAGTTTGTCGATATCGTCTATCTCATACCGGTTATCGTAAGAGTCGATAATCAGTATTTTGCCGCTGCTCAGCTGCTTAATGCTTGAATAAATATCTCTTATGTCAAACGCAAACTCGCCGCGGTCGGTAAGAACTTTCCACTGAAGGACGCCGTAAACGTTTTTCTGGTCGTAAATATCGAGGATTTTGGGGATCATGTAATACTTGTTTAAAGAATCCGTGAGAGCATTTCTCGATTCTTCGTCAAGATTGGCGATATCCCGTATAATCAGATACTCCGTTATTTTGTCTTTGCCGCGCTCATCCTCTTCTACGCGGACAATGCTTATGTTTTTTGAAATATCGGAAATCGGGAAATAACGACGCGGCTCCACGTCTTCATAAACCGTTCCGTCGGGCATGGTAACGTTAAGAAAAACGCCCATTGAGCCCGGTTTTATGCGAATGTTTCTTCCGCTGAAAAATCTTACTGAATTATCCATATAATCACCGATTGAAAATTACTTGCCGTCTCCCTCAAAAATGCCGCCTTCATCGGAAAGCTCGCGTGCGAGGGACTGTATTTTGACGAGCCTGTAATATCTGCCCTGTTTTTCCATAAGCTCGTTATGCGAGCCCATTTCGGAAATTTTGCCGTCTTCAACAACTATTATCTTATCCGCTTTTTTCAGCGTTGAAAGCCTGTGGGCAATCATAATGGTTGTTCTGCCGTTTATAATACGCTCTATCGCTTCCTGAATAATGCTCTCCGTTTCGGAGTCCACGGAAGCGGTTGCTTCGTCAAGAATTAGTATTGCAGGGTCTTTGAGAACCGCGCGGGCAATGGAAATACGCTGACGCTCGCCGCCCGAAAGTCCTACGCCGCGTTCGCCGAGCATGGTATCGTAGCTGTCGGGAAGCTTTGTGATGAATTTATGGGCGTTTGCAACCTGCGCAGCATAGATAACGTCCTCTACTGGAGTTGTAGGATCGGAGTGCGCTATGTTTCTGAAAACCGTATCCTTGAAAAGAAGCGGTTCCTGCAAAACGTATCCGACGGACGAACGGTAATACTGAAGATCTATGTCTTTTATATTCGTATCGTCGATATAAATCTCGCCCTCGTGGTTTTCATAGTAACGCATGAGGAGGTTGACGATAGTTGATTTTCCCGAACCGGTCGTACCGACTATTCCCACTATTTCGCCGGGTTCGATAACGAAATTTACGTTTGACAGAATCTTTTTGCCTTTTTCGTAGCTGAAAGAGACGTTTCTGAACTCGATTTTGCCTTTTATTCCGCCTTCGGGGATATTGCCTTTGCCGAAGTCCTCCTCGGGTTCCGCGTCAAGTATTTCAAAAACACGCTCCGCGGAGGTGAAAGCGCTGATAAATGTTTCGTTTAAGCTTACAAAAAACTGCACGGGATTGTAGAACATCCACATATAGTTTATGAATGCCACAAGTCCGCCTGCGGTAAGGACGGATGAGCCGAGGAACGTGGATTTTGTTAAAACCATATATCCGCCGAGACCCCAGATAACAATGCTGCCCATCATCATAACAAGTCCGGTAGCGCTGTTGTAAATTGAGGAAATACGCGCGGTTTTCAGGTTTTCGTTTATAAGGTCTTTATTTGTGGAAGTAAAATTGTTTATCGATTTCTCTTCTGACGTAAACGCTTTTACTACCTTTATGCCCGGAAGCGTATCGGCAAGAATGGAGTTTATCTTTGCGCCGCGTTTCCAGATACGGTAATAATACGGATGAATGAATTTTGAGAAGATTTTTGCGCTTACAACTACTATCGGTATCGGAAGAAGCGACAGAAGAGACAGCACGGGGTTCATTGATACCATTACAACAACTATACCCACAAGCTGTATCGCCTGCGTGAGCACTTCCTGAGAAATACGCATAATAAAGCTGTTGAGATTTGCGGTATCGCCGTTTATACGGGATATAACCGAGCCGGTAGACGTTTTATCGTAGTATTTTATCAGAAGATACTGAGCTTTTGTGTAAAGCTCCGTTTTCAGCGTATTCGTTATGCGTTCCGAAGCGATTCGCAGAATATATCCGCGGAATGCGCCGACGATATTCTGGAACGTGTTGATGATAAACAGGAAAAGGACGATTAAAAACAGTTCGTTTATTCTTGCGTCCATTTCGGGAGTACCCTTTGCAAGGTCGGCAACG
>CAMZEM010000025.1 GCA_947305805.1 uncultured Clostridia bacterium
TTCTTAACTATTTCAGAGGCGTCAGAAACCTGATAATGACCGAAAGTTTTATCGGAATCGGTCTTTCGGTGCTCAATTCGGGGCTTTCCGCTTTCATTTTCCTGCGCATAGCGCGTCAGGTATTTGACAGAATTCTCACCGTCGGTGACTGGTCGCTTTACACAAATGCGCTCTTTTCAATATCCAACAGCGTATCGTCGATAGTCAATACCGCGGCGGGTATTTACGAGGGCACGCTTTACATAGACAATATGATTATATTTATGGACGAACCCACAACGATAGTGTCGTCCCTTGCCGAACCGAGAAAGATAGACAAAAAGGCGCCTCACTTTATCGAATTCAAAAACTGCTCGTTCTCTTATCCCGGAACTCAGAAAAAAGTCCTTAAAAACATAAATCTTAAAATAGAGCCGGGTCAGACCATCGTTCTTGTAGGCCTTAACGGAGCAGGCAAAACAACGCTGTTAAAGCTCCTTACACGTCTTTACGATCCGACGGAGGGCGTTATATATTTTGACGGACACGATATCCGCGAATACGACGTAAACGAGCTTTACTCCGTTTTCGGTATAATTTTCCAGGATTTCGGCAAATATGCCTTTACCGTTGCGGAAAATATCGGATTCGGTCAGCTTGAATACATAGATGACCGCGAACGTGTCGAAAAAGCTTCTCAGAAGAGCGCCGCCACGGAGTTTATAGGCAGACTCAATAACGGTTACGATACCGCGCTCACCCGCGTATTTGAAGAAAACGGAAGAGAGCTTTCAATAGGTCAGTGGCAGAAAATCGCCGTTGCGAGAGCGTTTTTCAGAGACAGCTCAATCATGATTCTCGACGAACCTACCGCATCTCTCGACCCGATGGCAGAGCAGGAAATCTTCAATCAGTTTGACGAACTTGCGCATCCGTCTAACGGAGGAGCGCCCAAAACAACGATTTTCGTTTCCCACCGTCTCTCGTCCGCAACAATCGCCGATAAAATAGTCGTCCTTGAAGAGGGCAGTATCGTTGAGGAGGGCTCGCATAAAGACCTTATCAGAAAAGACGGCAAATATGCGGAACTTTTCAATACCCAGGCAAAACGCTATATAGACAATATAGGCGAAAATCTCGGTCCCGATGATGAAGGTAAA
Source organism: uncultured Clostridia bacterium (assembly GCA_947305805.1). GTDB lineage: Bacteria > Bacillota > Clostridia > Oscillospirales > UBA644 > HGM12619. Next base: position 1,140 of record CAMZEM010000025.1, read on the forward strand.
GAAAACCGCGACAGACCCGCGCCTCCTCCCGGCGCCGGTTTGCCTCACCCGGTTAAACAGTAAAAACAATAACGTATGATTTCGAAAGAAGGCATATTCATGAAAAGGTTTATAGGTTTATTTCTCTGTTTTGTTATGTTCATTTCGGTTTTGTCCGCATGTTCCGGCTCAAATCAGAAAGAGCTTGACGAGCTTTACAACGAGCTTATGAAAAAATCTCCCGAAGAGATAAAACTCGATTCAAACATCGCCGTCAAAGCGGTCCGCAATCTTATATGGGAAGAGTATAAGGAAAAAGAGCGCAAAGACCCCGAAAGAGTTGAAGAAATAACGAAGAAAGCCATAACTTACGGCGAGGCAACGATGCATTTCGACCTAAAAATCGTCGGAAAAGCAGGGGCGGACGGCTATCCCCTCATTATCGCTCTTCACGGCGGCGGAGGCGGCTCGAAAGAGGTTAACGATCAGCAGTGGGAGCATATGAAGATTTATTATCTTGACAGCGTAACAAACGGCTTATACGTTGCCACAAGAGGCGTTCGCGATACGTGGGATACTCACTTCAACCCCGAAAGCTATCCTCTTTACGAACGTTTGATAGACGATTTGTCAATCTACTACGGAATCGATACAAACCGCGTGTATATCGTCGGTTATTCCGCAGGCGGTGACGGCGTATATCAGATAACTCCCCGTCTTGCCGACAGATTCGCAGCCGCAAACATGTCTGCGGGGCATCCTAACGGCGTTAATCTTACAAACCTTTACAACGTTCCCTTCCAGATTCAGTGCGGTCAGAACGACTCTTCCTACAACAGAAACACCGTAAACGCATACTACTGCGAAGTTCTCGACAAACTGCGCGAAACTTACAACGGCGGATATATCCACAACGTAAACATTCACCTCATGCGCGAACACGGTATTGTCGATAACGATCCGAATATGAGCGAACAGGGCGTTATGTCCAACCCCATTCAGTGGTATTACGGTGAAATGCCCGTTCCCACGGCGGTTAACTCAAACTCCATTTACTTTGTTGAACAGTTCAAGAGAGACCCCGTTCCCGAGCGCGTTGTATGGGATCTTTCCGTCAGAGCCGACGAGGTTTCAACCGAATCTTTCTACTGGCTCAGAGCATCTACCGATTTACGCTCGGGCGTTATAGTTGCAAATTACGATAAAGATACAAATACGGTTACAATTGAGCAGAATACCGTTGAAGGCGAAATTAAAATAATGCTCAACGACGAAATGGTGGATCTCTTCAAGCCCGTTAAAGTAGTTATCAACGGAGAAACAAAAGAATACACCGTAACGCCCTCACTCGATTACATTAAGAAAACGGTTGAAGAGCGCAGCGACCCGAATATGATTTTCGCCGCTGAAATTACAATCGGATAATTCGAAAACGGCATTTTTCTCCTTGACAAAGCAATGTTTTAATGCTATAATTAGCAAAACTTTAGAATATTAATTATTTAGGAAAAAAAATATGTATAACGGCGTCATAAAACGTTACAGACAGTATCTGAATATTGAGGACGATTCTAAAATCGTCACAATGAACGAGGGAAGAACTCTCTTTCACAAACTCGTCAATCTCCCGAGCGCACTCGGGCTTAAAAACGCGGATATTTATATCAAGTTCGAAGGCTTGAATCCGACGGGTTCTTTTAAGGACCGCGGTATGACCATGGCGGTCACAAAAGCAAACGAGCAGGGCTCGGGCGCGGTAATCTGCGCTTCAACGGGCAACACTTCCGCTTCCGCAGCGGCATACGCGGCGGTTGCGGGAATGAAAGCGTTCGTGCTTATTCCGGACAGAAAAATCGCTCTCGGCAAGCTTGCACAGGCAATTGTATACGGCGCGAAGGTAATTGCCGTTGACGGCAATTTCGACGATGCGCTCAATATGGTAATCCGCCTTGCAAAAACCGAGCCCGTAACGCTTGTCAATTCCGTAAATCCAAACAGACTTCAGGGACAGAAAACGGCAGCTTTCGAGATTTGCGACGATCTCGGTCATGCGCCGGACTACCTCGTCCTTCCCGTTGGCAATGCGGGCAACATTTCCGCATACTGGATGGGCTTTAAGGAATACTACGAAAACGGTATTATATCCGCTCTTCCGAAAATGACGGGATTTCAGGCGGCGGGAGCGGCTCCCATTGTTGAAAACCGCATTATAGAAAATCCCGAAACCGTAGCAACCGCAATCCGTATAGGCAATCCCGCAAGCTGGGATAAAGCCGTAAGAGCGAGAGACGAAAGCAACGGCTCGATAAGCGCCGTTACGGACGAGGAAATTCTCGAAGCTCAGAAGCTCCTTGCATCCGAAGAGGGTATTTTTGCGGAACCCGCATCGTGCGCATCAATAGCGGGCGTTGTAAAGTTTGCTAAGGAGAACCGTTTTGAAAAAGACAAACATCTCGAAATAGTCTGCATCCTTACGGGCAACGGACTTAAAGACACTTCGGTAATAATAGGCAACGGCGACGCGGAAGATAAAATAATCCACGCAAAACCCGATTTTGACGTTCTTTCACAGATAATCAGACAGTAATATATTATTAAAAAGGTTTTTTATGTTTAAAGTCAGAGTTCCCGCCACAAGCGCAAACATCGGCCCCTGCTTCGACACTGCCGGGCTTGCGCTCACGCTTTACAATGAAACTGAAGTATTCGATAAAAATGATATCGAGGCAAATCCCCGTCCGCTTATCGAGGTTAACTGCGCAATCGAGGAAAGCATACGCGCAAATCAGATAATTCCCGACGACGAAACAAACCTCGTCTGGCAGACCGTAAACCTTTTCTGCGAAAAGGTTGGTGTTCCCGTGCCGTTTTTCGCAATCCGCCAGACCGACTCCATTCCTCTTACCCGAGGTCTCGGCAGCTCTGCGGCGTGCGTTGTCGCGGGGCTTCTGATTGCAAACGAGCTTACGAAAAGCAACATCCCCAAAGACGAGCTTATCAATATGTCCGTTGAGCTTGAAGGGCATCCCGATAACGTTGCTCCCGCTTTTCTCGGCGGAATGGTCGTAGGCGCTTCGGACGGCAAGAGATTTGAGCACGTCAGAATAGACGTAAGCGAAGAACTTGAGTTTTTCGCCGTAATCCCAGATTTTCCGCTTTCCACAGAGGACGCAAGAGCCGTTTTGCCCCGCGCATATACAAAAGAGCAGGCGGTATTCAACTGTTCGCGCGTGGCTCTTCTCGTTTCGGCAATGATGAGCGGCAACTTTGGCGCTCTTTCCGTAGCAATGCAGGACGAAATACATCAACCCTACAGAAAAATCCTTATACCCGGTATGGAAAGCATTATCAGACATTCCGTTGAATTCGGCGCATACGGCGCATATCTTTCCGGCGCGGGTCCCACAATAATGGTTGTTGCTCCGAGAGGCTCGGATATAAAGCCCAAACTCGAAAAGCTCGTTTCGGGGTTCAGTCATTTTTGGTTCGTATTGCCGCTCGGCGTTGACAAAAACGGCGCCGAGGTAATAAAATAGAATAAAAAATCAAATTCAAATCAAAGGAGATTTTTATTATGGCAGGAGATTCGATTCTTTCAATGTTCAAAAAAGCGGAAGAAGCGAAAGCAGTAGACACTTCCAAAAAACTCCGCGTAGGCATTATCGGTACGGGCTGGATTGCAGAAGCTCATATCGACAGCTACAAGCGTATGCCCGACGTTGAGGTTGTTGCGCTTGCGGATATCATTCCAGGCAAGGCAGCTGCGTTCGCGGAAAAATACGGTGTTCCCCATGCCCATATTTACGGACATCATACCGAAATGCTCGCAGCCGAAGAGCTGGACGCAGTATCGGTTTGTACCTACAATATGACTCATGCGGAATGTACTATCGATTGCCTTAACAAAGGTATTCCCGTTCTTCTCGAAAAACCCATGTGCGTTACTCTCGAAGAAGCCGTAGAAATCAGAAAAGCCGAACTCAAGAGCGGCAAAGTTCTTTCAATCGGTTTCCAGCCCCGTTTCGACCCGAATATGCAGATGATCAAAAAGATCGTTCAATCAGGCGAACTCGGCGAAGTTTACTATATTCAGACAGGCGGAGGACGCAGACGCGGTATCCCCGGCTCAACGTTTATCGAAAAATCCACCGCAGGCATCGGCGCTCTGGGCGACATCGGCTGCTATTCTCTCGATATGGTTCTTAACGCAATCGGTTATCCGAAGCCCCTTACCGTATCCGCTTACAAATCCGACTTCTTCGGCACAAACCCCGAGCTTTACCCGAAAGATGCCGCACGCTTCAACGTTGACGACTTTGCGGCTGCTTTCATCCGTCTCGAAGGCGGCATAATCCTTGACTTCAGAATCTCCTGGGCTATGCATATGGATACTCCGGGTGACACTCTCATCCTCGGTAAGAAAGCCGGTCTCAGAATTCCTTCAACAGACTGCTGGAACGGCTCTGTCGGCGGTCCTATGAAGATTTACCGCGACGTTGCGGGCGTTTGCACTCAGTTTGAAGTTCCCATTCTCGGCGGCGGCGGAAATCTCTTTGACAAGAAAGTCCGTTCGTTCCTCGACGCTGTTAAATACAACGGAACTTCTCCCGTTCCTTCAAGCCAGATTATCAGAAATCAGGCTATCCTCGACGGTATCGTCAGATCCGCAGAGCTCGGCAGAGAAGTTGAAATCAATATCCCCGATATCGACTGATAAACGAATAATAAACAGAAAAAAACCGATGCGGAAAGCATCGGTTTTTTTTATCTGTCAGTCAGATTATTTGATTACGTTGTCAAGTATCTTCAGTTTGCCAACGATGGGAAGCTCTTTAGCTTTGCCCTGAGCGGCATTGATGATACCCATGATGGAAATAACAAAGAAGAATATGTTGCATACGGCCTGAATAAGTGTGAAGATAAGCCAGAGAACAAAGATTCCGCTTACTATGGAAGTAAGAATACTGAATACAATAGCTACTACGATTTCAGCAATCGCAAGAAGAAGACCCTGTTTTACGTGGAAACGTGCAAACGGAGAATCTTTTGCTGCAAAGAGGGGAATGAGAACGAGCCAGGATAAGTAAGCCAGAATAGCCATTACCTTGTTGTTCTGAATGTCGTTCGGGTCGTATGTAGCCGTATAGTCAGCCGTGTTTGTAAGCTCGGCAACCTTTGCGGAAACATCCTCGGTTTTCGGTTCAAGATTTTCGCCGCATGTAGGACAGATTTTTACGCCGTCTTCTACCTGCGCGCCGCATTTGGGACAGAATGCCATGATATTTACCTCCTGAAATATATTTAAATTTTTAAAGTGCTCACGGTTAAATGCCTGAAATATACGAATATTTTTCGACATATTGCAAAACAGTTTGAATTCGGCGGAATAATATGATATAATAATCCCGTAAGAAAAAAACCGTTTTTACGGAATAAAGAAAAAGTGTAATTTTATAACACTTTCCGTATATTAATTATTATAGCAAACTTTTTTTTGTTTGTCTATACTTTTTTTTGAAAAAATAGAATTTTTTTGTTTTTTATGTAAATAAAATGTATTAACCGTGATTTTCCGAAATGAGGAGATATCTGTGAGAAGGAAAAACGAACCCGAAAAACCGGGACCGGACGCTCACCCGCAAAAATGTCTTTTGTATACGGCGGACTTTCGCTTCTCGCCGCAATTATAGGCATGATCTGGAATTTTGTGCGCCCCATAGTGAGAGGCGATTTCATTCCCGGGTTTGAAGGCTTTTTTTACGCTTTTAATATTTACCGCATCGTTTCGGGATATCTTTATGCCGTCCTGATTATCGTTTTTTCCGTAGTTGCGATAGTGCTGTTCAAAAAAAGCGCGGAAGCAAGCGAGTCTTCCCAGACTCTTCGCAAAACCGGTCTCGTTTCCGGCATCATAGCCATCGCCATGCAGCCCGTATCAATGGTAATCGTAACAATTCAGGCAATAAACTATCTTGCAACTTTTAAATGAGTTTTTATAAAAAAGAAGCCTTCGGAACCGCCGAAGGCTTCTTTATTTATTCGTTTATCAGTCCAGACAGAATTCCCCTTCGCCTTTCGGAGTTGTTCCGTCAAGCCAGCTTCCGTTTGTAAAATCGGGGAAAAGCTGCGGCGCGCCGCCGAGAGCCACGGATTGCTCGGAAAGAACCGTTACCGCAATCCACGATGCCCAGTCGTAAACGTCTATTGCGGGATGATGTCCGTTTTTAACGCAGTCCACAAATGCGGCGTCAACTATATAGTCCATACCGCCGTGACCGTATTTTTCAAGGTCGACGGCGCTGAATTTCTTCCAGATCGGGTGGTCGTATTTATCCATATATTCGCCGAACGGTTTCCACGTCTCCCCTGCGTTTTCGCTTTCAAGACAGATTGCGTTTTTGTCTTCGAGCCATATTCCGTTTGTGCCCTGAAGTCTGCCCGCCCTTGAATACGGACGGAACGTCGACGTGTCGTGCGTTAAAAGTATCGTTTCGCCGCCTGCGCATTTTATTATCGAGTTTACAACGTCGCCTTCGGTGAAAATAACGTTGTTTGCCGGGTGTTCGGCGGAAAAATGCTTTCTTGCGTGAGTATTCAGTCCCGTCTGTTTTGAAGCAACGGATACTATCGAAACAAATCTGTTGCCTCTGTTGATATTAAGTATTTTAGCCATCGGTCCGAGGCCGTGAGTGGGGTACAGTTCGCCGTTTCTGTGGGCGTAATTGTTGAATCTGTAATGTCTGTTTTCGTTTCCTCTCGTAATTTCGTCGCGAAGACAGTGCTCGTATCCGCACTGCGCATGAACTATCTCTCCGAAAAGCCCCATTCTCGCCATGTTAAGAAGCGTCAGCTCTTCTCTGCCGAAATTGCAGTTTTCAAGAAACATCGGGTCTATTCCCGTTTCTTCCGCAGTTTTAACGAGTGAATAGCACTCTTCTATTGAAGCCGCGCCGCCCACTTCCGATGCGGGTATTATTCCCGCCTTCATTGCCGCAACCGCTATGCGCGAATGCGTGGTCCACGAAGAGGCGATAAGCACGCCGTCAATGCCCGATTTTTCAAACATTTCTCTGTAATCGGTATAACCTTCGGGACGTCTGCCCGATATTTTTTCAACCTCAGCGGCGGAACTGTCAACGCGGTCAGGGTAAACGTCGCATACGGCGGTTACGTCAACCTCGTCAAACGTTGCCAGAAGCTGAGCATGGTAAGAGCCGCGGCCTCCCAGACCGACAACTCCGATTTTTATATTATCCATAATAATTATTCCTCACTTCGGCAATCAGTTTATCATATATTTTATTATTTGTCAATAGAGTAAAATGTTGACAAAGACACCTTTTTGTGATATCATATCAGTATAATCGGTTTGTTGAAAGGCGTATTATGGAACTGACAAGCAGAGAGAGATTTATAAGAACTCTTAAACATCAAGAAATTGACCGCATAATTATGATGGACAGTCCCTGGAACGGCACGCTTGCCCGCTGGCACAGGGAAGGACTGCCCGAAAACGTTGCATGGGCAGACTATTTCGGTTTTGACAGACGTATCGATTTCGGAGCAGACAATTCTCCGCGTTTTGAAAGCAAAGTGCTTGAAGAAACCGAAAGATATATAATACACACCACTTCCTGGGGCGCTACTCTCAAGTCGTTCAAGGAGCTTGATTCCACACCCGAATTCCTTGATTTCTTCATTTCCGATAGGGAGCACTGGGAGATCGCAAAACAGAGAATGACTCCTACCGACGACAGAATAAACTGGAAATGGCTTGAAAACGAGTATCAGAAATACCGTGACGCGCAGGACTTTATGTCTCTCGGCTTCTGGTTCGGGTTCGACGTTACCCATTCGTGGTCAACGGGTACGGAAACCGTCCTTGTGGGAATGTATGAAGACCCGGACTGGATAAGAGATATGTTTGGTCACTATCTTGATTTGCAGCTCGCTTTATTCGATAAAGTGCTTGCAAAAGGGTATAAATTCGACGCAATTCACTGGCCCGACGATATGGGATATAAAAACTCGACGTTCTTCTCCCTCGATATGTACAGGGATATACTTAAACCGTACCATAAAAAAGCGTGCGACTGGGCGCACGAGAGGGGAATGTTCGTTGAGCTTCACTCTTGCGGTTACGTTGAGCCGTTTATTCCCGATCTGATTGAAATCGGAATAGACTGTCTCAATCCCATAGAAGTAAAAGCGGGCATGGACCCCGTCCGTATAAAGAAAAATTACGGAGACAAACTTGCAATGCGCGGAGGAATAAACGCCGTGCTGTGGCCCGACAAAGAGGCGATTATCGGGGAGCTTGAGAGAGTAATTCCCATACTTAAAGAAAACAGCGGCTATATTTTCTCGTCCGACCACTCCATTCCCAATTCGGTAAGTTTCGAAAACTTCAGGGCAATATCCGACTGCGTACATAAACTCGGAAAATATTAAAGGAGAATAAATCATGCTTATAGGTACAGATATCGGTACTTCGGGTACCAAAACGGTTCTTTTCGATCTTAACGGAAACGCTCTCGCTTCCGACACTCAGGAGTATCCTCTTTATCAGCCGCAGAACGGCTGGGCGGAACAGGATCCGCTCGACTGGTGGAACGCCGTATGCAAATCCGTAAAAAACGTAATAGCAAAAAGCGGCGCAGACCCGAAACAAATCAAAGGTATCGGTCTTTCGGGACAGATGCACGGGCTTGTAATGCTCGATAAAAACGACATAATTCTTCGCCGCTCTATAATCTGGTGCGATCAGCGCACGCAGAAGGAGTGCGACGAGATAACGGAAATCGTCGGAAAGGAAAAACTGATTGATATTACCGCAAACCCCGCGCTTACAGGCTTTACCGCATCAAAACTCCGCTGGGTAATGAACAACGAGCCCGAAATATTTGAAAAATGCGCTAAAATAATGCTCCCCAAAGACTATATCCGCTATATGCTCACAGGCGAATTCGCAACTGAGGTTTCCGACGCTTCCGGCATGCAGTTTATGGATATTAAAAACCGCTGCTGGTCAAAAGAGCTTCTGTCAATGCTCGGTATAGACATAGCGCTTCTTCCGAAAATGTACGAAAGCTATGAAATAAGCGGAAAAGTAAACGAATACGCCTCCGGTCTTACAGGTCTCTGCGTCGGTACACCCGTTGCGGGCGGCGCAGGCGACCAGGCAGCGTGCGCGGTAGGAAACGGCATAGTAAAAAGCGGCGTTGTATCCTCTACGATCGGCACTTCGGGCGTTGTTTTCGCACATTCCGAAAAGCCCGCAATCGATCCTCTCGGCCGTGTGCATACATTCTGTCACGCCGTTCCGGGCGCATGGCATATGATGGGCGTAACTCAGGCAGCAGGCCTTTCTCTCAAATGGTTCAGGGATAACTTCTGCAAAGAGGAAATGGCAAAGGCGGAAGAACTCGGTGTCGATCCGTATGTTATTATGGATAAAATGGCGGAAGAAACGGGCATTACGGCTCATAAACTCATATATCTTCCGTATCTTATGGGCGAAAGAACACCGCATCTCGATGCAGACTGCCGCGGCGTTTTCTTCGGTCTTTCGGCAATACATACAAAAGCGGATATGATCCGAGCCATACTTGAAGGCGTTTGCTATTCGCTTACCGACTGCATGGATATTATACGCGGAATGGGAGTTGACGCCTCTGCGGTAAGAGTATCGGGCGGCGGCGGAAAATCCCCGATATGGAGACAGATGCAGGCGGATATGTTCGGCTGCGGCGTACAGGTTCTTTCCTCTTCCGAAGGCGGAGCTCTCGGCGTTGCGCTTCTTGCGGGCGTAGGCACGGGTATATGGTCATCCGTTCCCGAAGCTTGCGATGCTACCATAAGCGTTAAGAAAACATACGCTCCGATTCGCGAAAACACCGAAATATATACTAAAAATCACATACTTTACAAACAGCTTTATACGTCCCTTAAGGACTGCTTTAAGATGATATGACAAAAGAAAACACAAACAGGGGCCGTTTTATAGTTTTTGAAGGTCTTGACGGATCGGGCAAATCAACGCAGATCGACCTGCTTTGCGAACGGCTTAAAAAAGAAGGCAGAAGCGTTGTTAAAACCGCCGAGCCGACCATGCTTACAACGGGCGGGATAATCCGCGACGCGCTTGCGGGCAATTATCAAAGAAGCCCCGAAGAACTTTCCGCGCTCTTTCTTGCGGACCGGATCGCCCATAACGTAAACCCGAAAAACGGAATTATAAATCTTCTTTCCGAAGGAACGGATGTCGTATGCGACAGATACTACTATTCTTCGTTTGCCTATCAGGGTATGGATTGCGACATTGACTGGGTAATAGACATGAATATAAAGTGTCCTTCGGTCACAAAACCCGACGTCTGCTTCTTTATCGACGTTCCTACGGAAATCTGCAAGGAAAGAGTAGACAAACGCGGAGGATTCCGCGAAATATTCGAGCGCGAGCAAAACACCCTCGAACGCGTGCGGGCAAAATACGCGGAAGTTTTCAGAAAACTCGAAAACGAAAATATCGTTTTAATTAATTCCGAAGGCAGTCCCGCGGATATAGCAAAAGTTATTTATTCATCGCTTCCGCAGTTTGCGCTCTGAGGTGACGTTATGGAAACTATGACGGATGTCTGGTCGGAACTTTCGGGGGCGGACAGGGCCAGGTGCTGGAAATTATTCAAGAAGCTTTGTTCCGCGCTTATATATGAAAAAAGAGGCGTGCTTTACGAGCATGCGCCCGAACTTCGGGAGCTTGCGGACGAGTTTAACTCGGCAAGCAAAAGCAGCCATTTCGACCTTTCCCGCAATGACGAAACGTTTCTTTCGTCTCTTTTGGACGAGCTTGAAGAAATAAAAAAAAGAAGCCACCTTTGCGACTGAGAATATTGCCGTATGCGTTTTGTATACGGCAATTTTTTTTTACATTTTTTTCGCGTTCATTGACAAAAACAATACCATGATATATAATTATAAAATGAGAAATAATTTATACGGACGGAGAGGGAAATGAAGCTTCTTACAAAAAAAGAAAAGCTTGAGATACACGGAATTCTGCTTGATTTATACCCGCACAGACGCTGCGCTCTCGACTATTCCTCGCCGTTCGAACTTTTTGTCGCATCCCGCCTTTCGGCGCAGTGCACCGACGTAAGAGTAAATATCGTAACTGACGAACTGTTTAAAAAATACAAAACTCCCGAAGAGTTTGCTTCTCTTTCCGTTGATGAGCTTGAACCCCTGGTACGCTCGTGCGGTCTCGGAAAAACGAAGGCGCGTGATATAATCGCCGCATCAAAAATAATAAGCGAAACGGGCAGAATTCCCGATACCATGGAGGGACTTCTTGCGCTTCCGGGCGTGGGCAGAAAGATCGCAAATCTTCTTCTCGGCGAAATATACGGGGCTCCGGGCGTAATAATCGTTGATACTCATTGCATCCGTCTTTCAAACAGAATGGGCTTTACGGAAAACAAAGATCCGAAAAAAATCGAAGACGATCTCCGTAAAGTTATTCCCCCCGCCGAAAGTCTTGATTTCTGCCATGCGATAGTCCTTCACGGCAGAGAGGTTTGCGCCGCAAGAAACCCCGCATGCGAAAAGTGTGCTTTAAATAAAATATGTAAAAAAAATATATGACAGGAGACGCCTTATGCATTACAACTACGATAAAATGAACGATATTATCCGCAGAGCAACGGAAAGACTTTCGAGAAACGTCTATACGGAGATTTCAAAGCTTTCCGGAGTAGGATACGTAACGAAAGAGCCCGTTCCTTTTTCCGAAAAAACGTCAGGCACGAAAATCGATGTTGCGGAAGGCGTTAAATGGGGTGAACTCTGGGATTGCGCCTGGTTTTACATCGAAGGCAGAATCCCAGCAAAAACCGATGTCGAAAACACTGCGCTTCTGATAGACGTTTCGGGAGAAGCATGCATTTTTGATGAGAAAGGATGCCCCGTAAGAGGTTTAACAAACGTTGATTCGGGCTTTGATATGTCGCTCGGCAAACCCGTTAAAATCGAAGCTGAGCTTGACAAAGCAACCGTAAAGAGAGGCAAAGTGTCTCTTTGGCTTGACTGCGGAATGAACGACCTTTTCGGCAGTTACTGCGGCGACGGCAAAATAAAAATGATGCGTCTTGTTACCGTAAATAAAGACGTTAAAAGCCTTTTATACGATTTTGCGGTACTTTCAACGCTCGAAAAAGAGCTTGACGGCGCCGATCCGCGCAAAATCTCAATTGTATATTCGCTTTACGAGGCCGCATCCGCGCTCGGAAACGGCATAAACGAAACGTCCGTAAAAAAGGCGGCGGCAATCCTTGCCCCCGAACTCAGAAAAAAAGGCGGAGACCCGTCGCTTTCGATTTCCGCAATCGGACATGCGCATATTGACCTCGCATGGCTCTGGCCGATACGCGAAACAAAAAGAAAAGGCGCAAGAACGTTTTCCACCGCGCTTGCAAATATGGAGCTTTATCCTGACTACGTTTTCGGCGCATCGCAGCCGCAGCTTTACGAATGGATGAAAGAGCTTTATCCCGCGCTTTACGCAAAAGTTAAAAAACGTATCGCAGAGGGCAGATGGGAAGCACAGGGCGCCATGTGGGTTGAAGCCGATACGAATATATCTTCGGGAGAAGCGCTTGCAAGACAGCTTCTTTACGGCAAGCGTTTCTTTATGAAGGAATTCGGAAAAGATATAAAAACGCTGTGGCTGCCGGACGTTTTCGGTTACAGTGCCGCTCTTCCGCAGCTTCTCAAAAACGCAGGCGTGGATTATTTCATGACAATTAAGCTCTCGTGGAGCGAACACAATAAATTCCCGCACCATACTTTTACATGGCAGGGTATAGACGGTTCTTCCGTTCTTGCGCATATGCCGCCTGAAGGAACTTACAACAGCGCCGCATCTCCTAAGAGCATTAAAAGCGCGGAGAGAAATTACAGCGAAAAAGGCGTCTGCCCCGAAGCGCTGCTTTTATTCGGCATAGGTGACGGCGGCGGAGGCCCCGGCGAAGATCACCTTGAACGTCTTTCGAGAGAGAAAAACCTTGCGGGACTTCCTCCCGTAAAGCAGGAGCTTTCGGAAGAGTTTTTCAAAAGAATAGAAAAGAAACAGAGCAGATATCCCGTATGGAACGGCGAGCTTTATCTCGAAAAACATCAGGGAACGTATACAACGCAGGCAAGAAACAAATACTATAACAGAAAATGCGAGTTTGCCCTTGCCGAGCTTGAATTTGCGTCCGTTCTTTCCGGCAAATATCCAAAGGAAGAATTAGACGCAATGTGGAAAGAAATTCTTCTTTATCAGTTCCATGATATTCTTCCCGGGTCGTCCATCGCGCGCGTATACGAAGAAAGCGTTTCCCGTTACCGCGAAATACTTGCGAAAGCAAGAGAAATGACGGAAAAGGCGTATGCAAACGCCGCAAAAGCATACGGATTTACAGGCACGGTATACGCAAACCCGACTGGTTTTGAGCGAACCGAAAACGTAGTCGAAAACGGCGAATGGAAAAAAGTTACGCTTGATCCGTTTGCAATGTCCACGGCATACGGTGCAAAATTCAGCGTCAAAGCATCCGCAAACAGAATAGAAAACGAAAAAATCAAAGTCCGGTTCAACGCAAAAGGACAGGCGGTTTCGATATTCGATAAAATAAACGGAAGAGAACTTCTTTCCGCCCCGGGCAATGTTTATCGCCTTTACAACGATGAAAGCGATGCATGGGATATGAAATTTACTTACAGAGACGATCTCTGTATGGAAATTGACGCCTGCGAAAGCGATTTTTACGTTGACGGAGCCGAAGCATGCGCAAAATTCAGATATAAATTCGGCGAATCGGAGATTGTCTGCGTTGCTGTTCTTGCGGACGGCGCAGACAGAGTCGATTTCAGAGTATACGTTGACTGGCATGAAAATTTCAAAATGCTACGTGTCTTCTTCCCGTTTGATATTCATACTTCCGAAGCCTGCTGCAATATTCAGTTCGGCGAAATAAGACGTTCAACCACAAAAAACACTTCGTGGGATAACGCGCGCTTTGAAATCTGCGCTCAGAAATACATAGATTTCAGAGAAACGGGCTACGGCGCTGCGCTTCTGAACGACTGCAAATACGGCGTTCATGCGGAAGGTGCGCAGGCAGAACTGAATCTCCTCAGATCAACCTCGTATCCGGGAAAAGACGCAGACAGGGGAGAACAGTTTTTCACGTATTCCGTTATGCCTCATACGGACGAAATGAGCGTTGTAAAGGAAGCGTACAGATTAAACGTTCCCGTTACCGCGTTTGAAGCCGCAGAGGATAATTCCGTATCGGAAGTTACTGAAAAATCATTCGCTTTTATTGACGGCAATGCGGTAATCGAAACCGTAAAGAAAGCGGAAGATTCGGACGATATCATCGTCAGAGTATACGAGCCTGTCGGAGCAAGAACCGATCTTTCCGTAGGCGCGTATTTCGGAATAAAAGAGGTTTGCGAGTGCGATCTTCTCGAAAACGAAACAAAGTCCGTTCCAGTAAAGAATAACACCTTTACACTTTCGTTCAGACCGTTCGAAATTAAAACGGTTAAAATCAAGAGGGGTTAAAAATGGTATATACCGAAATCAGACTTACCGTACCGTCGTTATTCGGAGAGACCGCCTGCGCAATCGCTTCAATGCTTGATATAGGCGGACTTTACCTTGAAGACTACTCGGATATGCTCGATTGCGAGATAGTAAAAAACGTTGGGATTATCGACGAAGAACTGCTTAAAAAAGATACGGAAACAGCGGTTTTGCATATTTATCTCCCCGAACATATCACAATTCCCGCAGCCGTTGAATTTCTGCGCGAGCGCTTTACCGCGGAAAAAATCGACTTTAAATGCGAGATCGGTTCCGTTGACGAAAAAGATTACGCCGAATCGTGGAAACAGTATTACAAACCGCTTCACATAGGCGAAAAAATCGTAATCGTTCCGCAATGGGAAAAATATGAAAAGCAGAAAGGCGAGCTTGTTGTTACTCTCGACCCCGGCATGGCTTTCGGAACGGGTTCTCACGAAACAACGTCCCTTTGCGTTGAAACATTGCAGGAAACAGTAAAAACGGGAGACAGAGTTCTTGACGTCGGCTGCGGAAGCGGCATTCTTTCAATAACGTCCCTTGTTCTCGGCGCCGCAAGCGTTACTGCGTTTGATATAGATCCCAATGCGGTTAAGGTTACAAAAGAAAATGCTTCGCTCAACGTTTTTACGGGCGTTTTAGATGCTAAAACGGCTAATATTCTTGAAAACAGACAGCCCGTTGAAGGTAAAAAATACAACGTTATAGTTGCAAATATCGTTGCGGATATCATAATCCGTCTCTGTTCGTTTATCGGCGAAAACCTTGCCGAAAACGGTGTACTGATAACGTCCGGCATTATTACGGAACGGCGCGACGACGTTCTTGCCGCGTTTGCCGCAAACGGTTTTACGGTTATTAACGAAAAAGAAAAGCGCGGCTGGCACTGCTTTACTTTAAAAAGGTGAAATATGCGCGAAATTGTAATTTCCAAAAGCGATGCGGGACAGCGGCTCGATAAATACGTTTCAAAGCGTTTTCCCTCGCTTCCCGAAGCGCTCATGCGCAAATATTTCCGTAAAAAATGCTTTAAGATAAACGGAAAACACGCAGACGGCAAAGAGATGATTTCTGCGGGCGACGTTTTAACTCTTTATATAAGTGACGAGTTTTTTGACGGACCTCAGAAGACGGAAATCGACTATTCGTCCATAAAAGTATCATTTTCCGTTGTTTACGAGGACGAAAACGTTCTTGTCGTCAACAAGCCCGCGGGCCTTATCTGCCAGAGCGATTCAAAGGAAAATAGAAACACGCTCGTAAATCATATTATCGCATATCTTATTGCAAAAGGGGAGTATTCCCCCGAAAAAAGCGCTTTCGTTCCGGCTCTCTGTCACCGTCTCGACAAAAACACCGCAGGGCTTGTTATATCCGCCAAAAATGCGGAAGCCATGCGGATTATGAACGAGAAAATCAAAAACAGAGAGATTCACAAATTTTACGAATGCACCGTTTTCGGAATTCCTCAGCCACAAGAGGCAACCGTTTTCGCATACCTTAAAAAAACGGGTGACGGAAACGGCGAAGACAACTTCGTAAAAATTACGGAAGACAGTAACTACGCCGAAAAAAACGGCTATAAATTTATAAAAACCGGCTATAAAGTTATTGAAACGGACGGCGAAACGTCAAAACTGCTCGTGGAACTTCATACGGGAAGAACGCATCAGATACGAGCTCATATGGCGTATCTCGGCCATCCGCTTCTGGGCGACACAAAATACGGCAGTCTTGCAAAAAACAGAGAATACTTCCGCGATAAACCCGTAAAAATGCGGCATCAGGACCTGACGGCAAAAAAAATCGTTTCGATTTCAAAACCGACGCGGGCATCCTTCAGTATTTAAACGGCAAAGAGATAACTGTATAAAAAATACATTTATGAATAAAATTTTTAAGGAGAAACTTATGAAGCAGGATATGATTCTTATTCTCGACCTCGGCAGCGAGCAAAACGTTATTATTGCCCGCGAAATCCGCGCTCTCGGCGTATACACCGAGATTCACCCCCACGATATTACCCTTGAAGAGCTGAAAAAACTTCCGTCCGTAAAAGGCATTATCCTTAACGGCGGTAAAAACAGAATCGTTGACGGCGTTGCAATAGACGTTAAAGACGAAATCTATTCTTGCGGACTTCCCATCCTTGCCGTTGATCATAACACAAACGGCAAATGCCCCTCAGTTCCTTCTCTCGGCGACTGTCCCCACTGCCGCGCAAACGCTCTTGCGGAGTTCGTTTTCGGCAAATGCGGATGCGATAAAAACTGGAATATGGATAACTTCATTGCCGATCAGGTCGAGCTTATAAGAAAACAGGTCGGCAGCGGCAAAGTCCTCCTCGCTCTTTCGGGCGGCGTTGACAGCTCCGTTGTTGCCGCGCTTCTTATAAAAGCAATAGGCAAGAACCTCACCTGCGTTCACGTTAACCACGGTCTTCTGAGAAAAGGCGAACCCGAACAGGTAGTTAAGGTATTCAGAGACGAAATGGATGCCAACCTCATTTATGTAGACGCCGTTGACCGCTTCCTTGACAAGCTCGCAGGCGTAAACGACCCCGAAAGAAAACGCAAGATAATCGGCGCCGAATTTATCCGCGTATTCGAAGAAGAAGCAAGAAAACTTGACGGTATAAACTTCCTCGGGCAGGGCACCATTTACCCCGACATCATCGAAAGCGGCACAAAAACCGCAAAAGCCGTCAAAGCCCATCACAACGTAGGCGGACTTCCCGACGATCTTAAATTTGAGCTTGTCGAACCCCTTAAAATGCTTTTTAAGGACGAAGTAAGACTTTGCGGCAAAGCGCTCGGTCTTCCCGACAATATGGTTTACCGTCAGCCGTTCCCGGGCCCCGGTCTCGGCGTTCGCTGCCTCGGCGCAATTACGAGAGACAGACTTGAAGCCGTAAGAGAATCCGACGCCATTTTGCGTGAAGAATTCGCCGCCGCAGGCCTCGAAGGCAAAGTTTGGCAGTATTTCACGCTTATCCCCGATATTAAATCGGTAGGCGTCCGCAACAACGCGCGTTCGTTTGAATGGCCCGTCGTCATCCGTTCCGTCAACACCGTAGACGCCATGACCGCCACAATCGAACATGTTCCCTATGATCTTCTCGACAAAATCACAAGACGCATAATCACCGAAGTAAAAGGCGTAAACCGCGTCCTCTACGACCTCACCCCCAAGCCCACAGGAACGATAGAGTGGGAGTAGAGACAAGTGGCTTTACTCAAGTTCGGAAACCCCAGTAAAATCAAGGGATTTCGGACACTGGAAAAGCAAAAAACAGGCCAAAAAGGTATCTGTGATACCATTCCAGTACCACTTTTCTGATTAAGTGAATAATTCCAAAGTGGCTTTACGCCCTCGTTTTTCCCTCTTAAGGGGTTCAGAACGAGGGCGTTTTTTGTTGCTTTTTTACTCTCGTTCACAAACAAGCCGTTTTGTACCCAGTACCGCGTGATACCAGCACGGCAACACAGTTTTTATAAAAATATTCCTGAGTTGGGTTGAATTTTACCCCTCCAAATCTCCGAATAGGTGAAGGGACCTGAACGCCCTTCGGAATATGAAGGAGGTGCTCAACATGGCAAACAGTATTTTTATGAAGGCTGAAGAGGTGCAGGAATTCCTTGGAGTGTCCCGCACGGAATCATATCGCATTATCAAAAGGCTGAACGAGGAATTAAAGGCGAACGGCTATATGGTTATCTCCGGCCGCGTAAGCAGGAAATACCTTGAGGAGAAAGTCTACGGTTACGTCGGCAGTTCCGTTCCGGTCAGCGAAGCAGAACAGGAGGTATAAGCCAATGGCTGTCTATAAGGACGAAAAACAGAAAACATGGTACGTCTCTGTCAGATACTCCAACTGGCAGGG
>CAMZEM010000026.1 GCA_947305805.1 uncultured Clostridia bacterium
ATCGTATACGTTCTTCAGCCGTACAGCGCCGGGGCGCTCACAAGGGCGATCAAAATGCCCAAGCTGTATTTCCGCGACACGGGGCTTGCCTGTTATCTTACAAAATGGAATTCGCCCGACGCCCTCAAAAATTCTGCTGTGGCGGGCAATATGTTCGAGACGTTCGCGGTATCGGAGATATTGAAAAGCTACAGCAACGCCGGCAGGGATTACCGGTTCAACGTCTTTTTCTATCGGGTTAAACGGGTCTGATACATCGAAAAGCGAGATTTTTACGCCGTCCGTATAAGTGGACGTATATTTGTTGCCGTAATAGTCGGTCCATTCGTTGTCTTTAGTCTCTTTGCCTATACCGAGAAGAAGTCCCTCGCCTACAGGGTGAAGATACGTGGAAAATCCGGGAACTTTAAGCTCGCCCATTACCTTGGGATTGTTTTCGCTCATATCTATAACGAAAAGCGGGTCAACCTGTCTGAATGTTACAAGATACGCAACGTCGCCCGAAAAACGGACCGAGTAAATGCGTTCAAGCGGGGCAAGGCCCGTAAGTTCGCCTATTTTTTCGAGTTTTTCATCAAAAACATAAATGTTGTTTTCGGTGCCGTTCCACGTCTTTGAGTCGTTATAGGAATACGTTGTGGTTGCAATGCGGAATTTGCCGCCGAATTCGTTGTATGAAAAGTCCGTTGCGGTGTAACCGGGAACTTTAACCGACGCTACGTAGGAAAGCGTATCGCCTACGGCGTATTTTGCAACGCAGGTGCTGTCGCCCATGTTGCTGAATATGTAAAGGCTTTCCGCAGTCATATAAATATCGGAGCCGGAGCCGAGAACGGTAACAGTTTCGGTTTTTCCGCCGTTTAAGTAGTCTATAGCGCAAAGCGTCATAACATTGGGATAAACGTTTTCAAAAACCGGACGGACTACGCTTGTTGCCTCAACGGTATGAAAACCGTTTTCGGTATCGTATATTTCAGGAAGAACGTCTGCCGTTGCAACGGGTCCGCCCCAATAGTAATAACCGAAAGATTTATTCGATACAAGATAGATTTTTCCGTTTGTTTCGCGGGAGGAAAGAAGATATCCTTCCGCAAGAACGAGAGATTCCTCTTTCGGCTTTTCGCGGTCCGAAATATCTATTGTGTAAACCGCAGCGTACGATTTGTAAGGATCTCTGTAATAGCCGTAGAAATAACCGTCGGTTATTTCGCCGTCTTCAACGTCCTCAACGGGTTTGCCGAAAGACGTATCGGAAATAAAATCGGGCTTTTCGTAATATGTAACGTTTGCAATTACTATCGCTCTGTCACCTTTTATATACATTTCCGCAACGGAGCCCTCTCCCTGCGCAAAAAGCTTGTAATACGAAAGGACATCCGTATCTTTTCCCTTTGCGGATACAATTATAAGCTCGTTATCGCGGATAATATAGATATAATCGCCGTCGGTTTTAACGTAATCGCCTTCGTCCACGTTTTCATCAACAAGATTCGTTGAAGATACGTCTCTGTCTTCGCCTTTCGCGCCGTCCGTATTAACACCGCCGTTATTATATGAAGCCGTTGCGGTGGGTGCTGTTTCGGTTGCGACTTCCGCAGTTGCCTCTTCCAAAATTTCCATATCGTCGGTTGCATACCCATAATATATAATGTTGTTTATGTAATGCTCTTTTATAAAATCAAGCAGTTCTTCTTCGCTTTCAAACGTGTCGAGATTCTTTGTTTCAAGCGTAGTTACCGGGGAGCTCTGATTTTCTTCCGTGCTGTTTTCCGTGCTCTCTGCCGTTTCGGTGTTTTCTGAATTATCGGCAGTTTCTGAAGTTCCGTTGTTTTCGGAAACCTCCGTATTATCCGTGTTTTCAACGGTTTGAGTGCTCTGCGATGCCGCAGGGTCTTTTACCGTAAAGGGTTTGTTCGGCTCTGCGGAACATCCTACGGACAATATGCCGAACAGAACCGATATTACGATAATTACGGCTATGAATTTAAAACTGTTTTTCATTGTTAACGCCTCCGTAAAATAAGAAAAATCTTCTGCATTTGTCTTTTTAGACGGAAAGAGCGTGAAAATGTTCCGAAATAAACCGAAATATTTGCGTAAAGTATAAATTTCACGGTAATTTTATCATTAAAAGGTTGAAATTTCTCTTTAAATGTGCTATAATTATACTGATAAAATATGGCATTTCAACAGGAGAAAATATGCAGTTAAAAAGCCTTGAGCTTACGGGATTCAAATCGTTTCCCGATAAAACGCTCATCAATTTCAGTTCGGGCATAACGGCGATAGTCGGTCCGAACGGAAGCGGAAAAAGCAATATAGCCGATGCGATACGCTGGGTAATGGGCGAAACCTCTTCCAGATCCCTTCGCGGCGTTAAAATGGAAGACGTAATATTTGACGGCACACAGTCGCGCCGTCCGCTCGGCTTTGCCGAAGTATCTCTTACGCTTGACAACAGTGACGGGAAACTACCCGAAGCGTACTCCGAAGTTGTTATTTCAAGAAGATATTACCGTTCGGGCGAAAGCGAATATTTCATAAACAAGCAGAACGTACGCCTCAAAGACATTCACGATTTATTCCGCGATACGGGACTCGGCAGGACGGGATATTCAATTATCGGACAGGGCTCGGTTACCGAGATAATTTCCGCAAAAAGCGCAGACAGGCGGACCGTTTTTGAAGAGGCCGCCGGAATTGCGAAATACAGATTCAAAAAAGAGGAAAGCGAACGCAAGCTTACCGCAACGCAGGATAATATCGTCCGTCTTTCGGATATAATCGCAGAGCTCGCCGACAGACTGGGGCCGCTTGAACAGCAGGCGAAAAAGGCAAGACGTTACATTGAGCTTTTCGACGAAAAGAAAAAGCTCGAAATATCTCTCTGGCTTTCCGATCTTGTCCGCTTCACCAAAGAGTTTGAAGAGATCGAAAAAACCGAAGCCGCGCTTATTGAATCAACCGAGAAAAACGACGCGGAAATTTTAAGATGCGAGCATAAAATGGAACAGCTTGCCGACGATATTGCAATGCTTACCGCAAAAATCGAGCAGATGCGCGCGGAAAGCAAGCAGTTTGACGAGCTTTTGCAGCAGAAAAATTCCGAAATTCTGATTATAAACAACGATATCGAGCACGCGCAGAAAGATATTGAAAGAATAAATTCCGAAATACTTTCGGGAAGCCGTTCCGATGCGGAAATATTAAAAGAAATAGATACGCAGGCGGCAAAAACCGAAGAGCTGAAAAACGATATTTCGGCAATAGATTCGGAAATTGAAAAAATAAATGCGGAAAAAGACGAAAGACTCGGAGACGACCGCAACTACGCGGAAAACTCAGACAGACTGACGGGCGAATACGACGCTCTTTCAGACGAAATAACTCTTCTTCGCGTTAACGAAGGCCGCTGCACCGAAAAAACTGCAGTGCTTGACGAGTCGACCGAAAACGTTAAAAAGGAGCTTGAAGACGCAAAAGAGAGACTTGATTCCCTTAAAAAGGGCAGGGAATCGGGCATGCAGACGCTTGCGGAACTCGAACAGAAGCTTGCCGACAACAAAAATATTTTCAACGGATATTCAATGAAGGTTGCGGGCGCAAGAAAGAAACTCGAGAGCGCAAACAGCGAATACAATACGCTTAAATTCAACCTTTCCGAAAAAAAGAGCCGTAAAACGATGTTTGAAGATATGGAAAAACATTACGAAGGCTTTGCGGGAAGCGTAAAAAGCGTAATGAATGAAGCGTCGCGCGGAATTCTTACGGGTGTTCACGGCACGGTTGCATCGGTAATAAAAGCTGATTCCGAATACGCAACTGCAACGGAAATCGCGCTCGGCGCCGCAATACAGAATATAATAACGGAAGACGATCGCGCGGCAAAAGACTGCATCTATTTTCTTAAATCGAAAAACCTGGGCAGAGCAACGTTTCTTCCCGTTTCCACCGTCACGGGCAGAAAGCTTGACGAAACACATCTTCGAGGCGCGCGCGGCTACCGCGGAATTGCCTCCGATCTGATTAAATACGACGGGAAATACAGAGGAGTTATCGAGCAGCTTCTCGGAAGAACGGTAATAGTTGAAACAATAGACGACGCAACAGATATCGCAAGGGCAAACAGATATTCGTTTAAAGCGGTTACGCTTGACGGACAGGTTGTAAATCCGGGCGGTTCGCTTACGGGCGGTTCCGTCGGCAAAAATACGGGTATTTTAAGCAGAGCAAACGAGATAAAGAAACTTGAAGGCGAAATAGAAACGCTTTCCGAACAGCTTCGCGAAAAAGAAACCCGTCTTAAAACCGTTACCGCAGAGCTTGCGTCGGCGCAGGCGGCGCTTGACGGACTTATTGCCGAAAATCAGGCGGTAAGCGACGAGCATATAAAGGTTAAAGCCGAAACGGAGCACAGCGAACAGTATATTTTCAATGTGTCCGAACAGATAAAAACACTTGAAAGCACCGTAAAGGCAAACACCGAAGAGAAAGAAAAAACTCTTGCGGAACTTGAGGAAACAAAATCCTCGCTTGAAACGAAGCTTTCCGCAATTGCCGAAAAGCAAAAAGAGATTACCGCTCTCAACGAAAAACACGAGGCGCTCGCAAAGATACAGGAAGAGATTTCCGCACGTCTGCACGAAAAGGACATGCAGAAGCTTGAAAAACTGAAAGATATAGAGAATATCGCCAATATCACGCAGAGACTTGAAGACCGCAGAAAAGAGGGCGAAGAGCTCACAGCAAGGCTGAAAGACGAAATAGAAACGATTAACTCAAACATAGACGATCTTCGCAAAAAAGCTCTTGAAAAAACCGAAGAGCTCGCATCCGTCCGTTTCACTTCGGAAGAAAAAGCGAAGGCGATTACCGTCGAAAACGAAAGAAGAACGGCTATCGAGGCGGAAAAGAACTCACTTTTCGAAGAAGAAAAGAAGTATTTCGCAAATAAAGACCGTCTGGGCAGAGAATCGGAAAGAATAACTATTAAAAAAACGTCGTTAAAAACGGAAATCGATTCTGTTTCCGCAAAAGTGTGGGACGAATACGAAATGACGATGTCCGAAGCGGAGGAGTTTGCAAAAAACAACGTACCCGAAGATATCGATTCATCGAGAAAGCGCGTATCCGAGCTTAAAACCCAGATTAAGGCGCTCGGCAGCGTAAACGTTGATGCGATTGAAGAGTTTGCGCAGGTAAAACAGCGCCACGATTCTCTCGAACAGCAGACAAACGATCTTATTACCTCGAAAGAGCAGCTTGAAAAGATAATCGAACAGCTTGTAAAGGAAATGACGGGCATTTTCGAAACGCAGTTTAAAAAGATAAACGAAGCGTTTTTACAGGTTTTCAGAGAGCTCTTCGGCGGCGGCAACGCAAAGCTGACGCTTACCGACCCGGACGATCCGCTTGAATCGGGCGTTGAGATTTACGTTGCTCCTCCGGGAAAAGTAATAAAGCATCTGTCATCGCTTTCGGGCGGCGAGCAGTCGCTTACGGCAATTGCGCTGTATTTTGCGCTTATGAAGGTGCGTCCGTCGCCTTTCTGTCTGCTTGACGAGATCGAATCGGCTCTTGACGACGTTAACGTAACGAGATATGCGCAGTATCTTCGCGGATTTGCCGATACAACGCAGTTTTTGCTCATAACCCACAGAAGGGGCTCTATGGAAGCTGCGGACAGACTATACGGTGTAACGATGCGCGAAAAGGGCATATCGAAAATACTTACCATTGATATATCTGAGGCCGCGGAAAACGAAGAATAGCGGCAAAAGGAGGGTTTTAATGGGATTATTTGAAAAAATAAAAGCCGGGCTGAGCAAAACAAAGGAAAACATTCAGCACGGGTTAAACGAAATATTCTCATCGTTCAGAAAAGTTGACGAAGAGTTTCTTGACGAACTTTTTGAGCTTCTTCTGCTTTCGGATGTCGGCTACGAAACAGCCGAAGGAATAATAGAAGAGCTCAGAAAAAGGGCAAAACTCGAAAAGATTGAAGATGCTCAGACTCTTAAAACCGTTTTGCGCGATATAATCGCAGAAAAAATGACGGGAGAAAACGAGCTTGTAATAAACACGCAGCCGTCCGTAATAGTTGTTGTGGGCGTAAACGGCGTTGGAAAAACCACAACGATAGGCAAGCTTGCAAACCTTTTAAAGCAGCAGGGCAAAAAAGTTATTATCGCCGCAGCGGATACTTTCAGAGCCGCCGCTATCGAGCAGGTTGAAATATGGGCTGAACGCGCGGGAATAGATATTGTAAAGCATAAAGACGGTTCAGACCCCGCATCGGTTGTTTACGATGCGATACAGGCGGCAAAGGCGCGCGGCGCAGACGTTGTAATATGCGATACCGCAGGCAGACTTCACAATAAAAAAGGGCTTATGGACGAGCTTGCGAAAATAACGCGCGTAGTTTCAAAAGAGCTGCCGGATGCCGACAAAGAGATACTGCTTGTTCTGGATGCAACAACGGGTCAAAACGCCATAGTTCAGGCGCAGAATTTCAAAGAGGCAACGTCCGTTACGGGTGTTGTATTAACAAAACTTGACGGCACCGCGAAAGGCGGCGTTACGATATCGGTAAGAGATATTGCTCAGGTACCGATCAAACTAATAGGAGTCGGGGAAAAAATAGACGATTTGCAGCCGTTTGTTCCCGTTGAATTCGCAAATGCGCTGCTTGATATGGAGGAAGACTGATTTTGGCAAAAAATGTATATGACGACAACAGCATAAAATCTCTCAAAGGCGCCGACAGAGTCCGTCTGCGTCCGTCCGTCATATTCGGGTCCGACGGACTTGAAGGCTGCGAACACGCGTTTTTCGAGATTCTTTCAAACTCGATTGACGAGTTTAAGGAAGGATACGGCAAAAAAATAACCGTTACCGTATTCAACGACGGAAGCATAGAAGTAAAGGACTCGGGCAGAGGCGTTCCCGTTGACTGGAACGAGAAGGAAAAGGCGTATAACTGGGAGCTTCTTTTCTGCGAGATGTATGCGGGCGGCAAATATGACAACGATACGTCGGGAAGCTACGAATACTCTCTCGGTCTTAACGGTCTTGGCCTTTGCGCCACGCAGTACGCTTCGGAATACATGGAAGCGGAGATTTACAACGGCGAGTATTCATACAATCTTCAGTTTAAAAAAGGCAAACCGGTAAAAAAGAACAAAGAGGAGCAGATGGGCAAAGTTCCGAGTACCCACGCAACCGGTTCAAGAATAAAATGGCGTCCGGACAGAGACGTTTTTACCGATATAAACATTCCGCGCGAGTATTTTTCGGAAACGATAAAAAAGCAGGCGGTCTGCAACGCCGGACTGACCATTGTGCTGAAATATCAGACCGAAAAAGGATCTTTTGAAGACGAAACATATCTTTACGAAAACGGCATAGAGGGTTATCTTGAAGAATGCGTCGGCGTTGAGGCGATGACGTCAATACAGAATATTTCGGCGGACAGAAAAGGCAGAGACCGTGAGGATAAGCCCGAATACAAGGTCCGTCTGAATGTTGTTTTCTGCTTTACAAACACAAAACAGATGCTTGAATATTACCACAATTCAAGTTTTCTCGAATACGGCGGCTCTCCCGACAAAGCGGTAAAGAGCGCATTCGTCCACGCAATAGACGCGTATCTCAAACAGAACAACAAATATCTTAAAAACGAGTCGAAAATTACTTTCGTTGATATTTCCGACTGTCTTGCGCTGATTTCAAACTCGCAATCCACCGTAACTTCCTACGAAAACCAGACGAAAAAGGCGATAAACAACAAGTTTATTCAGGAATGCATGACGGAATTTTTAAAGCATTCGCTTGAGGTTTACTTTATTGAAAACAAGCAGGAAGCCGATAAAATTGCCGACCAGGTGCTGATAAACAAACGAAGCAGAGAAAACGCAGAGAAAAACAGACTCAGCATTAAAAAGAAGCTCACAAGCGAGATGGATATAACGAACAGGGTTGAAAAATACGTAGACTGCCGTTCGAAAAACCCCGCCGAAAGAGAGCTCTATATCGTTGAGGGCGATTCGGCTCTCGGTTCCGTAAAACTTGCCAGAATGGCGGAATTTCAGGCGATCATGCCCGTAAGAGGCAAAATACTCAACTGTCTTAAAGCGGATTATTCAAAAATACTCAAAAGCGACATTATTACCGACCTTATAAAGGTGCTCGGCTGCGGTATCGAGATATCCGCTCACGGCAAACAGCTTGCGGAATTCAATCCCGACGGGCTGCGTTTTCACAAAATAATAATCTGTACCGATGCCGACGAAGACGGATATCAGATACGCACTCTTATACTTGCAATGCTTTACAGACTCACCCCGTCGCTTATTGCGGACGGCAAAGTATATATAGCGGAGTCGCCGCTTTACGAAATAACGGCAAAAGACAAGACGATGTTTGCGTATACGGACAGAGAGAAAAACGAGATTGTGTCCAAACTCACGGGTAAATATTCCGTTCAGAGATCGAAAGGTCTCGGCGAAAACGACCCGGAAATGATGAAGCTTACAACGATGGACCCCGCAACAAGAAAGCTTATAAAAGTAATGCCCGAAGACGAAGAGCCGACGTATATTATGTTTAATACGCTGCTAGGCAACGATCTTGAAGCAAGAAAACTGTTTATTGAAGAAAACGGTCCGAAATATCTCGAACTCGCGGATATTTCATAAAAACGATGAAAAAGTATATTTTTTTCGATCTTGACGGTACGCTGACAGACCCGCAGGAAGGGATAGTAAATTCCGTAAAATACTCTCTTGAAAAGCTCGGAATTGCCGATTACGATGAAAAAACGCTTCCGTCGTTTATCGGCGCGCCGCTTTCGCAGGCATACAAAGAGCATTTCGGTTTTTCTGAAGAAAAGGCAACGGAAGCAATAGCGCTTTTCAGAGAATATTACAATCCGAAGGGGATTTTTGAAAACCGTG
This sequence comes from uncultured Clostridia bacterium, assembly GCA_947305805.1. GTDB lineage: Bacteria > Bacillota > Clostridia > Oscillospirales > UBA644 > HGM12619. Next base: position 8,955 of record CAMZEM010000026.1, read on the forward strand.
TTTACCGCGGTGTTGAAAATCTTTTGTCTCGTCTTTGCAAAAACGGATATGCCCTTGCGGTTGCCACGTTAAAACCTACTCCGGCATCAAACAGAGTTCTTGAATATTTCGGGCTGAAAAAGTATTTTACCGCAGTATGCGGCAGCGATCTGAAAAGAACGGACGAGGTTAAGGCGGACATAATAAAAAACGCGCTCTGCGCGCTTGAAGTAAACAATAAATCGCTTGCCGTAATGGTTGGCGACAGAAAGCACGATTTTATCGGGGCGCAACAGAACGGAATAGACTGCATTTGCGTTCTTTACGGCCACGGAAGCAGAGAAGAGCTTGAAAATGCAGGCGCAAAAATGCTTGCCGAAACCCCCGAAGATGCTTACGGAATAATTGAAAGCTTAATTTAGGAGAAATCATGCAGAATCAGACAGAACAGCCGATTACACGGACACTTGAAGAAAACTATATGCCCTATACGATGAGCGTTATCGTATCGCGCGCAATACCTGAAATAGACGGTTTCAAGCCGTCTCACAGAAAGCTGCTTTATACAATGTATAAAATGGGGCTTTTAAACGGCGCAAAAACAAAGAGCGCGAATATCGTAGGTCAGACCATGCGGTTAAATCCTCACGGCGATATGGCGATTTACGAAACCATGGTCCGTTTAACAAGAGGACATGACGCACTTATTCTTCCGCTTGTTGATTCAAAGGGTAATTTCGGCAAACATTATTCGAGAGATATGGCTTTTGCCGCGCCGAGATACACCGAAGCGAAGCTTGACCCCGTATGCGCGGAGATTTTTGCGGATATAGACAAAGACGTTGTTGATTTTGTTGACAATTACGACGGATCTATGAAAGAGCCGACGCTTCTGCCCACAACGTTTCCGAACGTTCTTGTAAATCCCAATCAGGGCATTGCAGTCGGTATGGCAAGTACGATATGCTCGTTTAATTTAAACGAAATCTGCCAGACTACTATTGAGCTTATAAAAAACCCCGACCACAACATAATGCTCACTTTGACTGCGCCTGATTTTACCACGGGCGGATATATCATTTACGACCGCGAGCAGCTCAGACAGATATACGATACGGGCGTAGGTTCGTTTAAAGTAAGAGCGAAATACACGTACGATAAAAAAGCAAACTGCATAGAAATAACGGAAATTCCCTTCTCTACAACCGTTGAGGCGATAATAGACAAGGTTGTGGATCTTGTAAAGACGGGCAAAATAAAGGAAGCCTCGTATATCCGTGACGAAACGGATATCAACGGCATGAAAATAGCAATTGACTTAAAGCGCGGCTCGGATCCCGACAAACTCATGCAGCGTCTTTTCAGAATGACAACTCTTGAAGACTCGTTTTCCGCAAACTTCAATATCCTTATCGGCGGAAGACCGAAAACGATGGGTGTTAAGGAAATACTCAGCGAATGGATAGCGTTCAGAACGGAATGCATTAAACGCGGACTTTACTACGACATTCAGAAAACGAACGACAGACTGCATCTTCTGCTCGGTTTGCAGAAAATACTTCTTGATATTGACAAAGCAATAAAAATCGTCCGTGAAACGGAAGAGGAAGACGAAGTTGTTCCCAACCTCATGATAGGCTTCGGCATAGACGAGGTTCAGGCGGAGTTTGTTGCTGAAATCAAGCTGAGAAATTTAAACCGCGAGTATATTTTAAACAAAACCGCCGAAATCGAAAAGCTCAGAAAATCCGCGGAAGAGATGCAGAGCACCTTAAATTCGCATCAGAAGCTGAAAAAAATTATTATCGATCAGCTTACGCAGATAATGAAAAAATACGGCAAGCCGAGAAAAACCGCGCTTTTATACGAAGACGAGATAGAAGAACCCGAAGAAGAGGATACCGCGGAGGATTATCCCGTAACGGTATTTATGACATCGGCGGGCTATTTCAAAAAGATAACCGCGCAGTCACTCAGAATGTCGGGCGACCACAAGCTGAAGGAAGGCGACGAAATCCGCTTCACGTTTGAAGCAACAAACCTTTCGGATATTCTCGTATTTACGGATAAATATCAGGTTTACAAGGCGAGAATCTGCGATTTTGACGATTCGCGCACTTCCGTGCTCGGCGATTTTCTGCCTCAGAAACTCGGTATGGACAGCGGCGAAACGCCGGTATTCATTACCGCAACCACCGATTATAAGGGATACATTCTTGCATTTTTCGAAAACGGAAAGTGCGCAAAGATAGAAACCGCGTCCTACGAAACAAAAACAAACCGCAAAAAGCTCATCAACGCTTATTCCGATGCCTCAAAACTTGTTGCAATGTTTGCAATAACAGAGGAAAAGCTTTTCGTATTAACTTCATCAAACGGACGCTGCCTTATAGTTGACAGCGGGGCAATCGGGGCAAAAGCATCAAAGACTACGGCGGGCGTAAACGTTATGACGCTTAAATCGAAAAACGTGCTTTCGGACGTTGTTTTGTATGAAGAGGGAATGTTTGAAAAACCGAATAAGTACAGAACGAAAAACATCCCCGCCGCAGGATCGTTCTTAAAAGAAGACGAAGCTCCCGCGCAGACAAAACTTATTTAAAAATGCTCAATAAAAATATGAAACGGCACAGCGAGAGACCAGACTGTGCCGTTTTCATGTTATTATTGTGCTGTAACGGTTATGCCGTAGCAGCGGAAGATTGATAAAAATCGATAATAGATTCGGTAATAAGTTTCTGCCCTTCTTTATTCGGATGTATTCCGTCCGCGCAGAGAAGTTCGCCGTAATTGTGTTTATCGAGAAAATACGAGCGGACGTCGATAAAAAGAGAGTTTGTTTTATACGCTATTTTTGATATTGCGTTTGAATAAAGCTCCTGAAAGCGGTATATCATATTTACGTCGCCGAGCCATTTCAGAATGTTTTCCGCGGAAAGACCGTCTTTTGTTATCCAGGCAAGGTATCTTGACGGTTCTATAGGGGGGAGGGACATTATTATCGGCGTTATTCCGGCATTTTTTATTTCGTTTATAAGGTTTGAATACAGTTTTTCAAACTGTTTAAGCGGCGTTACGGGATCGTGGGGGTTTTCGGGAAATGCCGAAACGTCTTTCCACTCGTAATTGCAGTCGTTTCCGCCGTATTCGATAAGAACGAAGCCGTCCTCGCCTACTCTGCCCTTTTCTATTGCGGAAGAGACGAGTTTTGCGCCTTTTACAACGGTGCAACCGAAAACGGATCTGTTAAAAACGTCGATATTCATATTTTTTGCCACTTCGTCGCCGGGAGCGTTTGACGAAAGAATATACTTTTTCGTCTCTTCGTCCAAAAGCACGCCCTTCATAATCGAATCACCGAATATGTTGAGAACATGATGCGTATTCATAATCTCGCCTCCCATCTCATCTGGTTTCTAAAACTATTATATCACGGGTTTTAAATTATGTCAAGTGTTACAAACAACAAGTTTTTGAAATATTTTCAAACTATCTTCCATTTTCAATAAAAATGTGCTATAATACAGAAAACTTACATACTTGATGAAAAAAAACTAATCGGAGCCGAATATGGACGAAAACGAAACAAAAAACAGCGAACTTAACGGTCAGATTGAGGTCTGGTGCTGCCAGATGCTTGAATATCGCATACCGAGATGGAACGAACTGCCGGAAATAGAGCTTTATATGGACCAGGTCATCGCTCTTATGGAAAAATATCTCGGGGTTTTTTACGACGATGAAAACAAAACGATAACTCCGTCTATGATAAACAATTACGTAAAGCTCGGTCTTATTCCCGCTCCCGTAAAAAAGAAATATTCAAAAATACATCTTGCCTATATTCTCATTATTTGCATTCTCAAACAGGTTATACCCATAAACGCCATAACGAGAATGATCGAGCATCAGATGAGCACGCACTCCATTGAGGAGGCATACGACCTGTTTTGCGAGGAACAGGAAAAAGCGTTTCTCGGAGCGGTAAAAAAAGCGCAGGAGCTTAACGGTCCTTCAAACGAGATAATGGTTGAAGATTTCATTTTGCGCTCAACCATTGCAGCCAATGCCGAAAAAGCCGTTTCGGGCAAGCTCACGGCGATAATAGACAAGATAAACAATGCCGAAAAAGAAGAAAAAGAGAAAGAGAAAGAGAAAGACAAGCCGAAAGAAAAAGAAAGTAAATAATCCACATACGCAAAGAGTCCCGACGGAATTAACGTCGGGACTCTTGATTTTTAAATATTCGGGCAGTCGGGTTTACAGGGGAAGTTCAAACGGAGTGTTTTCTGCGGAAGTGCCGACGAGAAGAGCGAATTCACCGCCGTGATTTCCGAATACGACATCCGAGTCGTAATACGACGTAACGCTTTCGGGAATGCTGATATTCACGCCGGTTTTTCCGTTTTTACTTACAAAAACACGTTTGTAAGCAACAAGCTCTTTTAACGGACGGACAACTTTTGTATGTTTCGCTTTCAGGTATACCTGAATTACTTCGTCGCCGTCAAAATTTCCGGTGTTTGCAACGTCAAGCGATACAGTCCAGCCGTTTTCCGCTTTCTTTACGGACGGATTTTCAAGACTGAAAGTTGTATAGCTTATTCCGTAGCCGAAGGGATAAAGCGGTTTACCGTCGTTGTTTTCGTAGCGGTATCCGCGTCCGCTCGGTTTGCACGCGTAAAAGAGCGGGAGCTGTCCTACGTTTTTGGGCCAGCTTACGGGAAGTTTTCCGCCGGGATTGTATTTGCCCCAGAGCGCGTCCGCAACGGCTTCTGCGCCAGCTTCACCGGGATACCACGCTTCGAGAATTGCGCGCGCGCTGTCTTTCCATGCCGTCATATCAACGGGAGCGCCGTTCATCAGCACTACTACGGTATTCGGATTTGCCTTTGCAAGCGCAAGAACAGACGCTTCCTGGTCGACCTCAACAGTATGCGTTGCCTTGTCAACTATCACAGCGGCCTCATCCTCCGAGGCGGCGGTGCGGTATGACGGAAGTTTCAGATCGGAGCGGTCAAGACCTTCGCCCTCAACAACGGTGGTAAAATACAAAACCGCATCGCAGGCCGAAGCGAGAGAGGGAATATCGCTGTCTTTGCCCGTTACGATTTCAATACCGTCGGCAAACCTGCGGAAGTATTCAAGGGGAGTACGCGCATCGGGAGCTTCCCAGAGATGTCCGAAAGGACCGGAATAGTTGCGGCCCGTGGGATAAACATCCGCGCCCGGACCGAAAATGCCGAGTTTGCGGATTTTTGATTTGTCAAGCGGAAGAATACCGTCGTTTTCAAGCAAAACAAGGCTTTCCCTTGCAGATTTCAGTGCGATTGCCTTGTGCGCGTCGCAACGGACGATTCTGTCCGCCTCGTCTGGATCGGAGAATGGTTTATCAAAAAGACCGAGTTCGAATTTACGTTTAAGTATTCTGAGCACGGGGCGGTCGATATCCTCTTCGGTAACAAGGCCTCTGTCCCACGCTTCCTTTGCCGTTTTGTAGTCTAACGACGCAAGAGTAACGTCAAGACCGGATTTAAGACAGAGAGCAAAAGCTTCGGGTAAATCTTTTGCGATTCCGTGAGCTCCCGCAACGCCGTCTACTCCGCCGTAGTCCGAAACGACTATTCCGTCAAAGCCCCATTCGTCGCGAAGGACTTTTGTTAAAAGCCAGGGATTTGCATGTGACGGAAGTCCGTTAAAGAGACTGTTGTAAGACGCCATAACGCCGTGAGCATGACCTTCCTTGAAGCACGCCTCAAACGGTTTTAAATAAACTTCGCGAAGCTCGATTTCGGAATGCGTTGAATAGTTGGAATCACGGCCGCCGTCTGCGTAGTTGTCTACAAAATGTTTCGGTGTTGCGATAACGCCGTTTTCTTCAAGACCTCGCGTAATTGCAACGCCCATATCAGATGAGAGTTTCGGATCTTCGCCGAACGTTTCGATTGTCCGTCCCCAACGCACGTCGCGTGCGATATTTACAACCGGAGCAAGCGCCTGATGAACGCCTACTGCGGCTGTCTCTTTGCCTATAACGTCCCCTACTTCCTTTACGAGTTCGGGATTAAAAGTTGACGCAAGTCCGATAGGCTGGGGAAAAATGCTTGCCATACCCCACTGCGCGCCGTGAAGCGTTTCGCCGTGTTCGAGCGGCGGGATAGCGTGCGGCTGCTTTTCCATGCTGATTTCAACGTCGCGGTTTATTCTGCGTGTAACCTCGCCCGGTGTGGATATTTTTCCGTCACGGTGCATAAAATGGCCCGGATTGCGGTATGATCCGCAAAGATGATCACGTCTGTTTTCGTATTCCTCATCGATATCAAATACCATCTGCGCCGTGAGCTGATGAAGCTTTTCTTCAATTGAAAGCTGTTTCAAAAGTTCTTCCGCGCGCGCCAGAGAACTGTCTTTTCCGTTCATATCAGATTTACCTCTCATATATTAATCAGTTTTGAAACGTATGTTTCTTTAAATATTTTATCACATTCAAACGGTAATTGCAAGAGAAATCAAAAAAATATCTGCCCTTGGGACAGATATTTTTTCGTCTTTATTTGTTTTTCTGATTTTCGATTATCTGAAGGATATCAACCTTGCCGTAGCACGATTCCCAGTCCGCAATAAAATCGTCTATTGCATACTGTGTAAGGGGATGATACGTAAGGGTCTGGAATAAATCTGCGCTTATCGTTACCGCATGCGCCCCTACCATTGCTATTTTATGTATCTGTTCAACGGTTTTGAAGCTTGCGGCGAGAACTTTTGTTTTTATACCGTGACTTTTAAACATATCAACTATTTCGCCTACGACGTGAACGCCGTCCGATACGATATTGTCGAGACGGTTCACATACGGGGCTACAAAATCCGCACCCGCTATCGCCGCAAGCATTGCCTGCTGCTGTGTGAATATTGCCGTTTCGGTTACTTTTATACCCATTTTTTTGAGCGCCATTGTCGCTTTGAGTCCTTCGGGATTAACGGGTATTTTAATATAAAAATCGCCGCCTACTATACCCTGAAGAGAAACCGCTTCCTTGATTATGCCTTCCGCTTCTTGGGAAGTTGCCTGAATATGCAGCATTCTGTCGGGTCCGATGATTTCACGGATGCTTTTTATAAGAGAGATAAAATCCGTTTTCTCTCTTGAGATTATTGTCGGGTTTGTTGTGACTCCGGCAACGGGGTAATATTCAACGCATTCTCTTATCTGTTCGAGATTTGCGCTGTCAATAATGTACATCATGGAGAAATTACACCTTTTCTTTTAATATTTCAATCTTCATATCGAAGAGTTTTTAAAATCGCTATTTCTTTTGCGTAGCCGTCAAGCTCGTTGGGCGTTTCAAGAAAAAACGGCAGATTGCGCAGCTTTTTATGGTTGATAACCGCTTTTATCGTATCAATTCCGAGCGTGCCCTCGCCTATTTTCTGATGTCTGTCTTTATGCGCCCCTACGGGATTCATGCTGTCGTTAAGATGGACCGCGTAAAGTTTATCAAGACCGATTATTCTGTCAAATTCGTCAAGAACTCCGTCAAGATCCGATATTATATCGTAACCTCCGTCGCTTATATGGCAGGTATCAAGACATACGCCGAGCTTTTTTGAAAGCTCCGTTTTATTCATTATTTCGGCAATTTCTTCAAATCTGCCGCCTACTTCCGAGCCCTTTCCCGCCATTGTTTCAAGCAAAACGGGAGATTTGATATTTTCGGACAGAACGGAGTTGAGAAGCTCTGCAATCTCCTCAATCCCTTTTTCCGTTCCCTGCCCCGTATGACTTCCCGGATGAAAGTTATACATCGCGCCGGGGATATGCGAAAGCCGAAGCAGATCCTCCGACATCATCTGTTTTGCCAGATCGCGAAGTCCCGGATCGGAAGAACAGGCGTTCATTGTATAAGGCGCATGGCAAAGCACGGTTTTTATCCCGTTTTCCGCAGCAAAAGATACGTATTTATCTATATCTTCCATATCAAGCGGACGTGCTTTGCTGCCTCTCGGGTTTCTCGAAAAATACTGAAACGTGTTTCCGCCGATGGCAAGAGTTGTTTTCGCCATAGACAAAAAACCGTCCGAAGCTGAAAGATGACATCCTATCGTAAACATTTGTTCTCCTTATTATTTCAATACTTCCAGCGCGGCAACAAGGCTATCCGCAATGTTTTCAAGTGACATCGACGGCTTTTCGGGCTTGTTGACCGTTTGCGCGGGAATGAACGGAACATGTGCAAAGCCGACTATTATATCGAGCTTTTTATCCGAAACATACTTTAAAACACCGTAAAAAACGTGATTGCAAACAAATCTTCCGGCATTGTGGGAAATATATGAAGGAAATCCGCCTTTATTTACTGCATCAACCGTTTCTTTTATGGGCAGCGTTGAAAAAAGTCTGTCGGGACCGCCCTGACAGTTTACGGTATGAAGTATTTTGCCCGCATTGTCGCCCGTATCGCTGTCCGCAATGTTTACCGCAGCGTTTTCAAAGCTTACGCACGTTCTGCCGCCCGCCTGCCCCGTTAAAAGAACCGCGTCGGGACAAAAATCGTTAACGGCTTTTATTGCGGCATCAACGGATTTATAATACTCAACGGGCAGACAAACTGTTGATATTTCCGCAAAATCAATCTTTTTTGCCGCTTTTAATACCGCCTGCCACGACGGATTAACCTCTTCTCCGCCAAAAGGCTCAAAACCGGTAAGAAGAATTTTCATAATTCACCCATTAATCAACTATATACACAAAACCTGAACTACTTCTTTGTAAATCTACAGTTCGGATAATTACTGCAACCATAGAAATCTCCATATTTTCCATGACGCAATATCAAATTTCCTCCACATCGTGGGCAACTATTCCTTTGTAATTCATTTTGCATCTGCTTAATTTCATGAATATGCTCTTTGGCAGTTACAGGACTATTCTCTTTAAATGCTTTTACTGTTTCCGATAATTCATCTATCTGTTCACTGGTGAGATTACCCTCTAATCCAATGGTATTCATATAACGACGAAAACCCCATAGTCCCACAACGTTGTTCGCCTTAATGAATCGAATATTGTTTTGAACAAATACAATTACAGAATAAATTGGATAATCCTTTCCCAGCACTTCGGAAAGTCGTCTTACGTGCGTCCAATTCTGTTTTACCGGATTGTAAAATTTATTTTTTCTTTTTCCAAACGCAAGCACTTGAGTCCATTGTTGCTGATCCGCTTCCCCATATATTCGCCCTGAATAGTTCTTTGTTTCAATGCAAAATATTCCACGATCGTTTATAAGAATATGGTCAATCTGACTTGATTTGCCATCAGCGACAATTGTTACATTATTAATGATATGTTTTTCCCCTTCTTTGTCTTTGCCCAGTACCATTTTAACAATGGCTTCTCCTGATTTCCCTCTCAAAAACGGAAGAGAAAATCTAATAATAAGTAAGACAATTAACAAAAGGATAATCCAAAAATATTCCATGAAGTCTCCTTGTAATTATTCTATTACAAAGATATTTAAAGCCTAAAAATTTGAATATATAAATCCAAAATTTGTAATTGACAATATCACATTCAAGCTAATATAATAATTCTGTTTTCTTAACCGCTTCCGTCTGTTTTTCCAACAGGGCGGTGCGCCGTTTTACCGCGTAGGCAAGAGTTCCGACGGGGATTGATATCATTCTGCTTTTAATTTTTAATTCGCTGCCGTCTTTTCCGTAGAAAGTAACCGAATTTTTGTCTACGGCGGTTTTTTCGGTATCTATATCGGGAATTGCAAGCTCGCCTTGACGCATAACCCAGAGTTTTTCGTTTGTAAGCACTACGGAAGGTCCCGAAAAAATATTACGAAAACAGTGTATTGCAGACATCAGAGACATTTCGAAAACTTCCCACGATATTATAAACACGGCTATGTTCAGCGCTTTTTCAGCGGCGGTACCGACGGGAAGATTTACGCTGTTTAAAAGAACAATGAATGCGGGAATAGCAATAACGGCAAAACCCGCTGCCCAGAAAGCGTTTCTGAGTTTCGGGCGGTAGACGTTAAGAGTTTCGTTGTTCATATACGGATATCCTTTCGGCAAGAATTTCGCTGAAAACCTTCAGCGGACACGATATATCGTGAGAAAAAATGCTGAAACTGCCGTCTTTCCCCTGAATTTCAAGCATTCCGAGAAAATTGTCGTGCAGCTCCACGCTTTCGATATCCGAAAAACCGAGCTCCCATTTGCCGTAAAGCAGAATTTTTTCGGACGTGATAACGTATATCGGGCTTTTTATAAGCATTAAAACGGAAACCGCAAAAACCGCAACGCAAAAAACGGTGC
>CAMZEM010000027.1 GCA_947305805.1 uncultured Clostridia bacterium
GGTTCAGTATTACGATACAAGAGGCATACTTATTCCGAGCGAGCTTTCCGAAGGCGGCAGACGGCTGTATTCGGATGATGATCTTCGCTTGATGAAGATAATATGTTTTCTTCGCGAACTTGATATTCCCATAGACTCAATCGCTCAGATTTTAAAGGAAGAGCACCCCGAAAACCTGATTTCTCTGCTTATTCAGCAGCAGGAAACCGCTCTTGCCGACGATATTTCGGAGAAAAAGGAAAAACTTGAAAAGCTGCGCGAACTGAAAAGCGGACTGATAAGCAAAGAGACATTTTCTTTCGAATCAATAGGTGACATAGCCGTTATTATGGAAGGCAAGAAAAAACTGAAAAAAATGCGTTGGACGATGGTCCTTACCGGACTTCCCGTTTCGGCTCTGCAATGTTTTGCCATCGTTTTCTGGATTGTCAGGGGCATCTGGTGGCCGTTTATTGTATGGGCAGTCGTTGCTGCTGTCTGGGGAATAATTGTCAGCCGTTACTATTTCAATCACGTCAAATATATCTGTCCCGAATGCCACGAGGTTTTCAAACCGTCGCTGAAAGAGGCGTTTTTTGCAAGCCATACGCCCACAACACGCAAGCTGACATGCACGTCGTGCGGCCATAAAGGTTTTTGCGTTGAGGTCTGGGGAGGCGAAGACAAATGACGGAATTTGAAAATATCGTTATAGGCAAAAGCAGTATTCCGTCTCTTGCAATTACCGTTATTCTGATGGTTGCCGTTCCGCTCGCTTTCTTTATATTCTGGATAATAAGACATAAACGGCAGACAAATATCGGCTATCTTATTGCGGGAGCCGTCGGGTTTATCGTTTCCGCCCGCGTGCTGGAGCTTGGCGTGCATTATCTTTGCATTGTTGCGGATAACCCCGTTTCACGCTTCATAAACGGAAATACCGTTGCATACGTCCTTTACGGAACCGTTATGGCGGGTGTTTTTGAAGAGTGCGGACGGCACATTGTTATGAAATACATAATAAAAAAGAACCGCACCCGTGAAAATGCGGTTATGTACGGTATCGGGCACGGCGGAATTGAAATACTGGCAGTTATTTTACCGTCGATGATTCTGTATCTTGCCGTTGCAATACTGTTTTCCTTCGGAAATACGGAAACAGCCCTTTCTTCACTGCAAATAACGGAGGAAACCGCTTCCCTCGCGCTTCCGGCAGTGCAGGCGGCGGCATCGTTTGATTACGCGCTTGCGGCATTAAACGTTATCGAGCGTTTTATTACCATGCTTTTGCATATCGCGCTTTCCGTTATTGTATTTTACGGCGTAATAAACGCAAAAAGGATTTATTTACCGCTTGCGATTCTTCTGCATATGCTGGCGGATACCTTCCCCGCGCTGTATCAGAGAGGTGTTGTCCCTCTGTGGTCGGTTGAAATCTGGGCGGTTTTCTGGACCTGCGTAACGCTTTTTGCTGCGATTATGCTTTACAGGAAGATGAAAACACCCGATAATCAATCCGATTCGGAAACCTCTTCGGGCGGATGAGATTAACAATCCGAGCGGATATTTAACGGATTCGAGAAGACGGGGCTTCTTTTCCGTCTGTTTTTCAGTTTATCTTCCGAAAAGCCCGCGTTTTTTATACTCTTCGGCTGAAACGGAAACGAAAGTATAACCCGTGTCGTTTACGGCTTTTTGCAGCAGGTTTTCGTCAACGGGTTTTTCGTAAAGAAACGTTGCCTCTCCGCTTTTTCTCGAAGCGGAAACTTTCTTTGCTTCCGGAAACGTATTTCGCAGCATGTCGCAGATATGCGCTTCGCACATTCCGCACATCATACCGTCTATTTTAACTGTTATTTTATTCATGGCGCACCTCTTTTTAGTTAGTCTTTGCTAACTATTATACCACAAAAAAAGCGCGCTGTCAATACTCCCCTTGATTTTCCCGTTAAAATATGGTAAAATAACGGCGGAGGGATAAAAAATGACAGATAATATACAAGTTTTCAAACAAAACCACGTATGTATCGGATTCGGAAACAGAATAATACATATCGACCCGTTTATGTCGGATTTTTCCCCGAAAAATGCCGATTTTATACTTATTACACACGATCATCACGACCATTTTTCCTTAAAGGACATTGAAAAAACAGCCAATAAAAACACGGTGCTGATTTACCCCGAGTCTATGCGGAAAAAGGCGGCGGAAGCCGAAAAATACGTCGGTAAAACGTATTCCGTAAAACCCTGCGAAAGCTATAATATCGAAGGACTCGAATTTGAAACCGTGCCTTCATACAATACGAATAAGCCGTTTCATCCGAAAAGCTCGCGCTGGGTGGGATATATACTTAAAATCGAAGGAAAACGCATATACGTTGCAGGCGACACGGACGCCACAAAAGAAGCAGAAGAGGTAAAATGCGATATTGCGCTCGTGCCCGTGGGCGGAACGTATACAATGACCGCTTTGCAGGCCGCGGAGCTTGTAAATAAAATTAAACCCGAAATCGCAATTCCCGTTCACTACGGCGGAATTGTGGGCAGCGTTAAAGACGGCGAAACTTTTGCAAAAGCGGTTGACAGAGAAATAAAAGTTGAATTGAAAATAAAATTCTGAGAGTTTACTTATTCGGATTAAAAAAAGCCATGAAAAAATATTATTTGATTTTTGCGATTATTCTTGTTCTCGCAGTTATTATAGGCGGATGCGGCAACAAAAACGAAACGGCGGATATTACCGAATCGGGTGAAATTACAGACGGGGCGGATGAAACTATGAAAGAAGATAATAACGCTTCTTACGGTACGGAAGAATCCGAAGCCGTAAAACCTTCTTGTGTGCTTGTTATCGAGGCGAACGGAAAGATTTTTTATGCAAATATTGAAAACAATCCTTCGGCGGAGGCGTTTATAGAAAAACTCAGTTCCGAAGAAATATCGGTTGAAATGCGTGATTACGGCAATTTTGAAAAAGTGGGTTCCCTTCCGTGGGATCTTCCCCGAAGCGACAGGCAGATAACAACGAAGCCGGGCGACGTGATACTTTATCAGGGCAGTCAGATAACCGTTTATTACGACGAAAACAGCTGGAATTTTACTAAACTTGCCAAAATAGGCAATACGTCAAAAGACGAACTTCTCGAAGCTTTCGGCGAAGGAGACGTTACAGTTAAATTCCGGCTCGAATGGGGCGAATAAAGTTTTTTCGGAAATATAACATGTAGGAAAAGACCTTGCGGAGAAGTGCTACCGCAAGGTCTTTTGTCGTATTCGTAATAATCAAAACGGTTTTGTTTATCCTCTGCGCTCGTCTGTAAGAGGGCTTTCCCAGAAAACCTTACCGCCCGCTTCGGCGGCAAGTCCCTCAGCAACTTCGCGAAGATTACCAAGCAGCTTTTCCTCTCTTTTTTTCGAACGTCTGCCGGACGCGCTGAAAATTTCCTTCTCGAAATACGCGTCGCAGGAGACCGCAAAATCGTCTTCGGCTGTATGGGGAAAAAAGTTTACCGATGCTGTGTATCGTATATTCCCCGCTTCCGAATCGGATGTCAGTTTTACCGCGGCCGCATGCCTTTCAACACCGTTGAAATTCATTTCCGCCGCAAAATATCGCGCGTATACGTCAACTGTCATTTTATTGCCTCCGTCCGTTCGGTTTATTTCTTTTTCTTTTTGTTTTTCTTTGCCGATGCAATGATTACAATGATAATCACAATTACGGCTATAATTATTATCAGCCAGATAAATATGCAAAGTCCGAGAGGCTGCGGACAGAAATGACATATCGGGCATGAATCTTTTTCGCCTTCTCCCGTTGTTTCCGTTGCGGGACTGCCGTGCTGGCTGATGTCATCCGTTCCGAACGTAATTATATCAGAATAATCGGAGTAAATATCGTCTTTTTCGGGCTGAGTGCAAAAGTAGCGGCAGCGAAGCTCGATAAGTGTGTCTGCGGAAATAACGGGACGCTCGTCGTTTACAAGATGCAAAAGCGCGCATTCCATTTCGCCCGCTTTTACGGTATGGTCGGTGTTTTGCATATGCGTCCATTCGCTGTCGCCTTTAACGCGCGCGTAAGTTTCTATATAAATTGTGCCGCCCGCAGCCGCAACTTTCGTTGCGTTTTCTGCAAGCTTGTCGGGAACTGTGAGCGTAAATGCAACTACGGGATTGTCGTTAAAAGTCTGATCCGTCATGCGAAGACCCGAGATTACCGGCGCGTCAAGATCCGCTTTCGTCAGCGGTTCGTAAGCATTTGCGCCTTTGCCTACCGATGCGGTGTTTGACCAGTCGGAATAGAAATACTCAAACTGAGTTCCCTCATCGGTATCTCTTGATACCGTAACAACAAAACGCATGCGGTAATAAACGGTGTGTTTTGTATAGTCTATGTGAAGTTCGCCGTCGCTGTAAGTATACTGGTCGGGTCTCAGCTGATCTTTAAGCCCGGGGGTTTGCGATTCCGGATCTCCGTTAAAGCCGTATTCGCTTACGCCTCTCGTTACCCAGTGTTTGTTTACGGTGTCTGTCGCGTTGCCTATCCACAAATCAACGCCGTCCCATTCGCCTACGCGAATTCTGTATTCGCTGTCGTAACCGAAGCCGTAGTCTGCATTCCAGTATTCGTTGCAGTGCCATCCCGACACGCTGTCGTTTACGTCGTCAACCGCCCAGTCAACCTGTGTGGTCATATAAATATCGTCATAACCGTATTGCGACATAAACGTCTCAAAACCGTCGTCTGCGTGCGCCTGCTCCGCTTTTTTGAAAAATTCGGTCATTTCGTTGCTTAAACTGTAAGAGATTGCCGCCGTAGTGGGGGAGTCGTTTTCTTCAAGCCATGCTGCGGAAACGTATGCGGGGGGAACAAGCTCAAACGGCAGCGTGCTTTCCGCCGACGATGCAAACGCGGCAAAACACGGCAAAAGCATAAGAGCTATGAGCATTACGGATAAAATCTTTTTCATAAATCCACCTTTATACTGAAAAACAGCGTTTTTCTTTATTATACACAACATAATACAAAAAGTCAACCCTTGCAAAACGGATTTGCCTCCGCGCAAGGGTCATTGTTTCAAAAATATGTTTAATCTCCGCCTTTGTGACCGCCGACCTGCCTGTTTCGCTCAACGGTCGTCGCGCCCTCCTGAAGATTTATGCCTTTTAAAATTGCGTTTTTGCCGAATTTTCTTTTCAGCTCTATCGCCGCCTGCTGAATGCGGCGTTCTTTTTCTCTTGCCGCCTTTTCGGCAGCTTCCGTCTTTTCCGTTTCTGCGGGATCTTCAAAAAGCGATAGCTGTTCGTGTCTGTTTTTTACCGGCGCCGCCGATTCCGCAACAACGTGGTTTGCAAC
Source organism: uncultured Clostridia bacterium (assembly GCA_947305805.1). Classification (GTDB taxonomy): domain Bacteria; phylum Bacillota; class Clostridia; order Oscillospirales; family UBA644; genus HGM12619. The sequence continues at coordinate 5,339 of CAMZEM010000027.1, forward strand.
AACGTACATTCTGCGGACGGTTAAATTTCTGTCGGTTATCCTCTCGTAAAGTTCGGCTGCTTTTTTCATTACAAGCTTTGTTGAGGACGTATATTCTCCGAGATTTACCGAGCCGTGAGCTCTTTTCGGCGCCTGTCTGCCGTAATGATCCGTTTCAACGGCTCCGTCATACCCGTTTTTGACGTTTTCCGTATCGTATCCCACGGTCAGAACTATCTGGTCGGTAACAAGGCCTTTTTCAACGAGATCCAGCACAAGAAGGTCTGTCATCTCACATAAAATGAGGCGCCCTTTCTCCCAGTCATACGGCTTTGACAGCACCTGCCCGGAACTTATGCTGTTGTTTTCGGGTCTGAACGCCTTAACCTCGGCTATCGTTGTAGGTTCGTAGCCCCAAGCGTGATTTATAAGCAGCTCCGCGTTTATGCCGAACTCTTTGTAAAGCCACTCCTCGTTTCTTACCGAGCAAAGCGCAATGTCGCCCAGTGTGAATATTCCCATTTTTTCAAGCCGTCTCGCAATTCCGCCGCCTATGCGCCAGATATCGGTTATCGGTCTGTGGCACCAGAGGGTTTTGCGGAACGTCATAACGTCAAGCTCCGCTATGCGGACGCCGTTTTTGTCGGCAGGTATATGCTTTGCGGTAACATCCATTGCTACTTTTGCGAGAAAAAGGTTTGTGCCTATGCCCGCCGTTGCGGTAATTCCCGTTTCGGCAAGCACGTTTTTTATCAGCCGCATCGCAAATTCGCGCGCCGTAAGACCGTACATTTTCAGATACTGCGTTGCGTCTATGAATACCTCGTCTACGGAATACGCAAAAATATCTTCGGGCGAAACGTCTCGCAGATAAACCGAATAGACCTGACCGCTTACGCGCATATATTCTCTCATACGAGGGGCAGCCCGTATAAAATCAACTTCAAGCGACGGATCTGACGAAAGAGCGGTATAATCATCGGATTTTCCCGAAAACGGTCTGCCGCGAAGCGCATATTTCCGCCCGGCGTTTACTTCCTTTATCCGCTGTACCGCTTCAAAAAGTCTTGCCCTTCCCGAAATTCCGTAAGATTTTAACGAAGGCGAAACGGCAAGGCATATCGTCTTTTCCGTGCGGCTCTCGTCCGCAACAACAAGGTTTGTCGTCAGCGGGTCGCGTCCGAGCGCAACGCATTCAACCGAAGCGTAAAAGGACTTCAGATCTATTGCAATGTATATTCTGTTTCCGTCGTCGGTCATACGGTTGCCGCCTTCCTTTCCGAGAGATTCGGCTGAAAAATTATTTGCCTCTGTTTACCCGTTCTTCAAGCGCTTTTTTCAGATATTCATACCGTTTCTTCTTTTCTTCTTTTGCGAAATGGACATTCCGAAACTGTTCGGGACAGTTTTCGTAATTAAGCGCCGTATCGCCGAACTGTTCGCTCGTTAAATCGAAAACGATGCCGTCTATTACGTTAAAACAGTGAAAATTGCCGTCGTCAAGAGGCACTCCGTATACTTTGCCGCCGAATATATCCTGCAATGCAAAAGCGGTTACCGAGCACTGACCGAGAGTTTTGTTTTCTTCGCTCCATTCGCTTCTCATCCTCGGCGCGCACGTTTTTGCGCACCATATTCCTGAAAGAAAATCATAGTAATCGCAAAGAGTGCGTCCGTTTCCGTCTGTTACGGTGCCGGCGTTTTGCCATCCGTAAAAATTGTATTTTTTCATTGTATTCTCCGATATTCAACTTTAAATCTGAAGTCATTATATCACACTTTGCGAAGTATGTCAACAGGAAAAATAAGATTTTTCAGGAAAATTGCGATTGTGTATTGACAGACAGCGAATTTTGTGCTATATTGTATACACGAAACGTGATATTTTATTGTTTAGGAGGGGAACGCGTATGGAAAACAAGTATGCGGGAATACTGTTTTTGCCGCACCGCGTTTCGGCTTTGCGGTCGGGGCGTGGGAGAGCGAACTACGCCGCGCAGTTTTCGCCGTTTGCCGCTCTTGCGGGTTATGAAGGCATTGTTCGCGAAACGGAAAGATATACCGAATACAGGCCCGAGCTTGACGAAAACGAAAAAATACGTATAGGCAGTATGCTTGCCCTGATTTTGGGCAGAACGGGCGGGAATGACGAAATTACGGTTACATATTTCGTTGCGGACATCTTAAAGCCGGGCGGCGCTTACGTTACGCTGAAAGGAACCGTAAAATCGTTTGACGCCATAAGGCGCGTAATAGTTTTTACGGACGGAACAGAGATTCCTGTGGAGGATATTCTGGCGGTTGATGCGGATATATTTAATCTATATATGTTTGACGGCGCATAACGCTTCGCTGTTGACAAATTCAGCCGAAAATGGTATAATTGCCGCAGAAAACAAAAAGGAGACGAATTTTATGGAAAGAAATTACGGAGAATCGGAATTTAACGGCGGACTTTTAGGCCTTATCGGCATAAAAATACTTCAGACAATAATCATAACGTTTACTCTCGGCATTGCCGCGCCGTGGGCTGTATGCATGAAAGAAAACTGGATAGCCCGTCATACCCGCATAGACGGCAGACAGGTTATTTTTGACGGAACGGGCGGACAGCTTTTCGGTAATTACATAAAATGGTTTCTTCTTACCATAATTACTGTCGGCATTTACGGATTCTGGCTCGATATAAAGATGAAAAAATGGGTTGTAAAACATACTCATCTGGCGTAAAAACGCTTAAAAAACCGATACAACGGAAACAGACAGAGGAAAAAGAATATTTTCCTCTGTTTTTTACATTGTTTGCCGTTCTTTTTCCGTTTTTCCTATTGATTTTTTACGGATTTTCTGTTATAATATGATAAATAGGCAATTTTGCATTTTTATGAAATACTACTTCACAGAATATTCTTGAATTGGAGCTGATTATTTTGGAAACCAGAGATTTCGCTAAAAACATGCGAAAACTGATAGTTGAGGCTATCTACAATTCCGGCAGCGGACATCCGGGAGGTTCGCTCTCATGCGCCGATATCGTTGCGGTTCTTTTCAACGAGGAAATGAACAAATCTCCCGAAAATCCGAACGACCCGAACAGAGACCGCTTCGTTATGTCCAAAGGTCACGCTGCGGCAACTCTTTATTCCGCGCTCGCATTAAAGGGCTTCTTCCCCGAAGAAGAGATGAAAACGTTCAGAAAAATAGGCGGACGTCTCGAAGGACACCCCGATATGAAAAAGATCCCCGGCGTTGATATGTCCACGGGTTCGCTCGGCCAGGGAATATCCGCCGCGTGCGGCATGGCGGTATACGGAAAAAGAACCGAAAAACCGTACCGTGTTTACGCCGTAATGGGCGACGGCGAGCTTGAAGAGGGACAGTGCTGGGAAGCGTTTATGTTTGCCGCGCATTACAAACTCGACAATCTCTGCGTATTTATAGATTTTAACGGACTTCAGATAGACGGCGAGATAACAAAAGTTATGTCTCCGCTTCCCATCCCCGAAAAGATGAAGGCGTTCGGCTTCAACGTAGTTGAAATAGACGGCCACAATCTTGACGAGATACGCGCCGCGCTGAAAAACGCAAAAGAAACAAAGGGCATGCCCACCGCAGTTGTCTGCCACACGGTTAAAGGCAAAGGCGTTTCGTTTATGGAAAACGTTGCAAGCTGGCACGGCACTGCTCCCAACAAAGAGCAATACGAACAGGCAGTAAAGGAGATTGAAGCAAATGGCTGATATGAAAGCTCAGAGAGACGCTTACGGAGAAGTACTTGCGGAACTCGGAAGAAAATACCCGAATATGTTCGTTCTTGACGCAGACCTTACAAAGTCTACAAAGACGGTTACGTTTCAGAAGGAATTTCCCGAACGTCATATAAACTGCGGTATTGCAGAAGGTAACATGATGGCGGTAGCGGCAGGAATAGCAACCTGCGGCAATATCGTTTTTGCGTCGTCGTTTGCAATGTTTGCTGCTGGACGCGCATACGAACAGATAAGAAACAGCGTATGCTATGCGCACAACAACGTTAAAATAGTTGCAACGCACGCGGGACTCACGGTCGGCGAAGACGGCGCTACGCATCAGTGCCTTGAAGATCTCGGACTTATGCGTTCCATACCCGGAATGGTAGTTTTAGCTCCTTCCGACGCAGGTTCAACAAAAGCTGCATGCCGTTTTGCGGCTGAATACGACGGACCCGTTTATATCCGTCTGGGCAGACTTCCCCTCACAAAATTCAACGATGAAGAGAATTACAAATTCGGCCTTGAACAGGCGGATGTGCTTGCGGACGGCGATTTTGCCACCGTTATGTTCTGCGGACCGTTTTACGATCTTGCAATGCAGGTAAGAGAACTGTTTGCCAAAAACGGACTTAATATCCGCGTAGTAGACGTTCCCTGCATTAAGCCCATAAACAGAACGGTTGTTAAAAACGCCGTTAAGGATACGAAAGCAATTGTTACAATCGAAGACCACAATATTTACGGCGGTCTCGGCTCCGCGGTTGCCGAAGCGATAGCGGAAGAGAATATTCCCGAAAGAAATTCCGTTGAACTTATCAGAATCGGCGCTCAGGATATATTCGGCAAATCCGGTTCTCCCAAGGAACTTCTCGAACGTTACGGATTCTCGGCGGTTGAAATTGCCAGAAAAATCATCGGAGCCGTATGCCCCGAATGCGAGAATAAATTCACTTTTTAAAAGCGTTTGAACCGGCGGCGGAGAAATCCGTTTTCCGCCGTCGGAACTTTTTTATAAAAAATACGTCTAATTAACCGAAAACATAACACACATTCAATGTAAAATCATTTTTTACTTAACCATAATCCAAATTACAGCCCGTAAAACGGCGGAACGGAGAAAAAAATGCATATAAAAAACGGCAAAGTAATAGTATCTCTTGTTCTCGCGGTGATAATGATAGCATCCCTCGCCGCATGCGGCGAACCCGAAGAACAGCAAACAGGAAATCCCGTAATGAAAGTTATGCTCAATATAACCGAGTATAATTTCACGTCTCCCGACGAAACAATCCGTCTTTCTGCGGTTGTTTTACCCGAAGACGCAGACGACAAAACGCTTACATGGACAAACAGCGATCCGAACGTTGCGGCATTAAACGACGAATATACGGTAGTCCCGCTGGTTAACGGCGAAACCGTTATAACGGTAACTTCCGTTTCGAGCGGACTGAGCGCGGAATGTAAAATAACCGTTAATCTCCCTGAAGTTGAGCCGCCCGTTCTTACAACTCCCGTAACCGGCGTTATCATTTCGCCCACAGAGCTTACAATTGCCGAAATAGGCGCAACCGAGCAGATAATAGCGGACGTTACGCCGTTTTCCGCAACAAATCAGAACGTAACGTGGATAAGCTCCGATACAACCGTAGCAACGGTTGACGAGACGGGTAAAGTAACCGCGTTAAAAGAAGGAAAGGTTACAATAGCCGTTACCACCGAAGACGGCGGTTTTTCCGCAACGTGCGCAGTAACTGTTGCAATACCCAAAGAGGAACCGCCTGAGGAAAGCACAACAGAATCAAGCAGCGGCAGCGACAGCTCCGGCAACTCGAGCGGCAGCTCGGGCAGCAGTTCGAGCGGAAACTCGGGCAGCAGTTCAAACGGTAATTCCGGCAGCAGCTCGGGTAACTCCGGCAGCAGTTCAAGCGGCAACTCGGGCAGTTCAAGCACATCCGCCAAGCTCCCGTCCATTCCCGCCGCAAAAACAGACTCCGATCACTTCCTTATTTCAGACAACCTTCTCGATTTCAACAAGATAAACCCCGAAGTTAAGGCATGGCTCTACGTTCCGGGAACGAATATGAACTTCCCCGTAGCGCAGGCAGCCGACAACAAGTATTATCTCGACAAAGGCCTTGACAAAAAATCGAAATACACCGGTTCGTGCTATATAGACTACCGCAACGAGCTTCTTGTAAACTCTAATACGATTCTTTACGGACACGCAAAGGGCACCGATATCTTCGACCAGCTTGAAAACGTTACCCAGACAAAAGAATGGTTCTCAAAGAAGGACAATATGTATATCTGCTTTAATACTCTTACGGAGCTTACCGTATGGCAGGTTTTCGCATGCTATTATACGGATGCAGACGAGTATTACTATCTTGATATCGACTTCTATCTGGATAAAGATGCGATTGCAAAGAAATATGCCGAGCTTGCGGCAACAGACCCCGAAATGGCAATTTACGGTTTGCTCGATCCCAAGGCGATGAACGCTTTCATGACCGATGACGAAAAATTCGTCAACTTCATGACAAGCTGGAGACAACGTGTTGTAACCTATAAATACAACGAAGTAAACAATTATCTTAAGAGCCGTGATTACGGAGTAAAGATTGAACCGGGCGACAAAGTTATTACTCTTTCCACATGCGCCGATGCGTCAGGTCCGATCCGTTACGTCCTTCTCGCAAAACTTATAGCCACAAAACCGAGACCGTAGGCAGTAAAACCGTCCGAAAAATGCATTAAATAAGCAACTTACCGCCTGAAATCTGCAACTTACGAAAAATGGCTTGATTTTAGGCGGTTTTTGTTGTATAATCAGTAAAGTCAAAACGATAACATAACTTTTTGATATATATTTTTTTGAAAGGTATGGACCTATGGAAAACAGCGAAAACAAAACAATCGAAAATGAAGCTGTAAATACCGCAGAAGAAAAACCCGAACCCGAAAACGTGTCCGCAGACAAGGCAGCCGAAACCGCGGATCCCGCGGCGGAAACAAAAACGGAAGACACTGCCGAAGAAAAGACAGAAGAGACGGCAGAAGCGAAAGCGGAAGAAAAACCCGAAGAAACAGCAACGGAAAAAACGGAAGAAAAAGCCGCAGAAGCCGCAGATACAAAAACCGAGGAAACAGTTGCCGAAAAAACGGAAGAGACCGCTGAAGCAAAGCCGTCGGCTGAAGAAGCGGATACAAAGGTTTTTCAGGCAGTAGCCGCAAACACTGATACCAAAACATTCCCCGCGGTTTCGGCAGATTCCGAAACCGCTGAAAAGCCCGCCGCCGAGACGGAAGAAAAAACCGATAAAAAAGAAGAAAAGCCGAAAAAGGCAAAAACAAAGACGAGCCCCGTAAGAATAGTTATTCTCGTTATCTGCCTTGCCGTTTTCGCATTTTCGGGTTATAAAATAGTAATGGAAATAATCGACGGCATAAATACGGATAAAATGTCGGGCGATATATGGGAAACGGTAAGAAGCGACGACGATGAATTTGAAGAAAATCACGACGACATAAACGTTCCTCCCGCACCGATCGACCCCAACGTTTCCGGTTCCGGAACAGGCAATACGCCGTCTCAGGAAACAGGCGAAAACACCGAAAATACGGATAATCAGCAGGAAACTCAGGGTGAGGAAAACAGTCAGAATACCGAAAATTCCGAGCAGCCCCCCGAAGAAATACCCGATGACAACCAGCAGACGGTAACTCCCGCCGAGCCCGAAACCACCGAGCCGTCAAACGAAACGGAAGACACTCAGGAATATAACGACAGAACTTACGAAGAAGAGATTCAGGAACAGGAAACAACTCCCGAAGAGGAAGACACCCAGTATTATATCCGCCGTCCGTCAAAAGACAAAGAGACAAAGGAAATCGGCGTGGTAATCCGTCCCGAAGAAATAAGAATGTCTTCGGTAACGTATCTGAGAGTAAGCAATCTGAAGAGTCTTCTCAATATAAACTCCGATACGGTAGGTTGGATTTATCTCCCCGGTTCAAAAGAAGAGGCGAAGGGAACGCCTATTGATACCGCAATAGTGCAGACCACTGACAACGATTTTTATCTTGATCACACGTTTGATAAAAAGGAAAATGCAAACGGTTGGGTTTATGCGGACTACCGCTGCAATATGGACAGCATCACAAGCAACTACAACACCGTAATTTACGGCCATGCAAGAAGCTATACGATGTTCGGCGGACTTAAAAACCTCAACGAGGCGGTTGAATGGTATTCCGACGGCTACAATCATTTTATCAAGATAAACACGTTCAAAGACGAAACCGTATGGCAGATATTCTCGTGGTATGAAACGGATATCTACTTTGACTATATTAAAACCGATTTTGTCGATTCAAACGATTTTATAAGATTTGCATACGAAGTTCAGCGTAAAAATCAGATGGAAGGCGTTTTTGAAACGTTTGAATTCAGCGAAAACGACAGAATACTCACGCTTTCCACCTGCAAGGGCTTTGACAGAGCCGTACGTGTTGCGGTTCACGCAAAACTCGTTAAACGCAACGATTTAACGCAGAAACAGTAAATTCAGGGAGGCAAAACTCATGCCGGATATGCTCGTTAAGCTTTTTACGCTTCCTCCGCTTCAGCCCGAAATAGACAAAATGGCAAAGGCGGGAATTACTGTCAGAAGACCGATAGGTCCCGAAAACTATGCCGTAATCGAATGGATAAAAAAGTATTTTCCCGATTCACTTTGGGCAGCGGAAGCGGAAAACGCATTTTTCAACAGTCCCAAAACACTTTATATAGCTTTGCGGGAATCCGAAAACGGCAGTGAAATGCTCGGTTTTGCCTGCTGGGACGCTACGGTTCGCAACTTTTTCGGCCCGACGGGCGTAAAGGAAAGCGAACGCGGAAAAGGAATAGGCAAAGCGCTGTTGCTCGCATGTCTTCACGGTATGCGCGAGGACGGCTACGCCTATGCTATTATAGGCAGCCCCGGACCGGTTGAGTTTTACGAAAAAAGCTGCGGAGCAACGATGATTGAAGGCTCCGGACAGAGCGTATACAAGGGAATGCTGAGGGGCAGAATTCTTTAAGATATAAACAGGATATAAAAAAAGAGCGTAAGATTTACTTACGCTCTATTTTTTTATTTGTCAGTTCAGATACTGTTTCCACGGTATCTTCTTTGCCGATATTATGCGGATGTCGGATTTTGTATCGTATATCGCCGCGGCTCCGTTTTCTCTTACGGTAAAGAGGACTTCAAACTCCGTTTCGCCCTTCTTTTTCATGTGTATGCAGTCTTTTATCATGTGTTTTCCGAGCACTGCCTGCACGGTTCTTGACGGAACGAAGCGTCCGTCGCTTTCAAAAAGAAGACCTTTTTCCGTCATTCCGGCAACAATTTCTTCTACGGCGGATTCATCCGAAATGTCTCTGAAAGTTTCCGCGGTTTTGAAAAATCCTTCTTCTTCAAGACCTTCTTTCAGCTTTGCGCAGATATCTTGGCGCACAAGATCGTCAATTTCAAACGGATCGCGGAAATCAAGAATCTGTGAAAGACAGTAAAGCGAAAATTCGCGGTATTCAAACGAAATATCCGCAGACGGAATCGTTTTTTCTTCGCCGTAAATATCGAAAACTTCGGAAATCCAGCCGCAAAGAGCATCAATGTTTTCAAAAATCCTTATTTCGGTTTCTTCGCTTCCGTTTACTGCATACCAGTTGCCGTCGCACGTGCAGAATGTATACGTTCCCGAAAAAACGGTTTCAAAAGAAATTGCGGTTTTTGCAAGCGCGATTTCGGAAAGACAGTTAGAAACGTTTTCCTCAATTTTCAGTCCGTCGTCGGTTTTCTGCACAATTCCTTCAAGAATAAGCGCCGCAAGCGTGTCGCCTCTGTCCGAAGTGTCGGGAGACTTGAAGGGCGAGAGCTTATTGGGTGATATGCGCATAACGTTTAAAAGGACGGCGAGTTCATCTTTTGTAAATGTTATATCTGCAGCGTCGGCAGGCGAGAATATTGCCCTGTCGGGTCGGCTTTTACCCGAAATCGCTATTGTTTTGTAAAGTCTGTATGCTCCGCTCGATTTATTTTCCGCAACGGGCGGTTTTGCAGGCGGAATTTCGGGCAGTTCGTCCTCTTCTTCGGCGGGAGCGGGGGGTTCGTCAGGCTCAGGTTCGTCTTCGGTATCTGTCTGTTCGGGCAGCTCTGCGGCTTTCTTTGCAAAAAAGTCCGTTTTGTGAGCGGCTGCTCCGAGCGCAATGAGTATAAGCGCAAAGAATATCGAAAGCACGGGTATTACGGCGCTTTGCGGTTTGCCTATGTTGAGAAGCGAGATATTGCCCGATCTTCTTTGCTGTTCGGCATATAAAACGGCTTCTCTGTCGCTTCTGCAATCGCAGATTATACACGGCTTGCCGCAGCCCGAGCAGAGACGGGAGGTATACGCGCTGTATTCCCCTTCGGTATCCGTTACGGTTTCTGCGCCGCACCAGCAGTTACAGGTGCAGGAATACATATTCTGACCGCATTTTATGCAGTCAAAAGCGGAATGTCCGTTTTCCGTTTCGGAAAAATAATCTCTTCCGCAAAAACAGTGTGACCTTATAAGCTCCGCATATTCGGGCTCCGTCTGCTGTTCGGAAGGTTCGGTAATTTCGCTTTCCGCAAAGGCAGTAACGGAAGTCAGCGCGAAAACAAGAGCAATTAAAATCAGAATAAGCTTCTTTTTCATTACAGCACAACACCTCCGCAAAGAGATATGAGCGCAAACAGGGTTATAGACGCTATTCCCGCGCCTGCTATAATAAGCGTTCCGCGCAGTGTTTTTGATTTGTATTTTGAAAATGCGTCAAGCGTTATCGCAATTATTCCCGCGGCGTAAAACGGCATAAAAAGATCCCAGCCGAGTATTATTCTTGAAGCTATAAGCATAAGAGGAAAAGGTACGTAATAAAGCCAGTCAACGTTAACTTCGATAAAACGGGGGAGCAGATACGAATAAATCAGAAGCACCGCCGCTGCGGCAATAATGTAAAAAACAGCGGAAAGAAGCGTTGCGCCGATATCGCCGTTCAGAGAAAAAATACCGCAAACACCCGTGAGAATAAGCGCAACGGTGCCGAAAATGAGATTTCTGTCTATTTTCATAACCGGCCTCCTTAATACGACGCAAAAAACAGGATGTTAAGCCCGAGCATGGTCAGTATCCCGCCGAGCGCGGAAAAGAGCGCGCAAACGTATTTCTTATCTTCGCTCAGGTCAAAATAGCATCTGAAAACGAAAATGAGAGACACAAAAATGCCGAGTATTCCGAATGATGAAGTTGTGTTTGCGCCGGTAATAAGTCTTATTATCAGCCCGATAAGCTCGAGTATAAGCCCGAAACCGAATGAATACTCAACGCTGCCGAGAAATCTTAAACCGTTTATTTCACGGTCCGCCGCTCTGCCCGCAAGATATGCGATACCCGCAAGCACAACGGTTGTAACTATTCCCACAATAATCGCGAAAAATACGAGAAGCAGCGTTTTGAATCCCGTTGCGGACGATAAAAACGACTGGCGTTCAAGTCCGAGGTTCAGGGCAAAAAGCAGATATGTAAAACATGGCAGAAGAATACCGGCGAAAACGTATTCCGAATTACTGCGCCTGTATGCGTTTTCGGGATGAACGCACAGTTCGCCTATGGTATAAGCAGACCGTAAAAAGTCTGTTTTAAAATCACCGTTTCTGTTCAAACTATCAATTCCTTTTATCCGCATATAAAAAATGCGGTTTTTGTATATACCGTCAGTACGGACATATACACTATAGTATAACACATTTCGGCAAATTTTGCAAGGGGGTGGAGTATCTTGACAAAATATCCTTTTTGTGATATTATATAAAATTATAATAATACGTATATAAGGATTGCAGAATATGATTTTTTCCGATAATATATCAGGGGTAAAACCGTCGGCGATAAGAGAAATATTCAAAGTTCTCGGCGACCCCACCATAATCTCTCTTGCGGGCGGAAATCCCGATCCGTCAACGTTTCCCGCGGATAAAATGGCGGTTATTGCAAACGATCTTTTAACAAACAGTCCCACACGTGCGCTTCAGTACGGCGTAACGGAGGGCTATACTCCTCTTCGCGAACAGCTTGCAAACAGACTGTCAAAGAAATTCGGAATTAAAAAAGACGGAAATACCGTGCTTGTTTTAACGGGCGGACAGCAGGGCATTGATCTTACAACGAAAGTTCTCTGCAACCCGGGAGATACCGTAATCTGCGAAGAACCGTCGTTTATAGGCGCTCTAAACTGCTTTCGCACATACGGCACGAAGCTCAGAGGCATTCCGATGGAGGACGACGGAATAAACACCGAAGAGCTTGAAAAGGCGCTGAAAGAAGAGAAACGGGCAAAACTCATATATCTTATTCCTACTTTTCAAAACCCCATGGGCGTTACGATGTCCGCCGAAAAACGCAGAAAAGTATATGACCTTGCGGTAAAATACGGTGTTACGGTGCTTGAAGATAACCCTTACGGCGAACTTCGCTTTGCGGGAGACGATATCCTTCCCATAAAAGCGCTTGACGACAAAGGAATCGTTGTATACTGCGGCTCGTTTTCAAAAGTCCTTTCGCCGGGTATCCGCGTCGGCTTTGTTTCCGCGCCCGATGAAATTGCGAAAAAACTCGTTGTTGCAAAGCAGGTAACGGACGTTCACACCAATATTTTCTGGCAGATGCTCGTTTCGGAATTTCTTGACAGATACGATATAGACGAACATATCAGCCACATAAAAAAGCTTTACAAAACAAAGTGCGACTGCATAACCTCTGCGCTTGACAGATATATCCCCGCAGACAGGTTCCGGCGCTCGTCTCCCGAAGGCGGAATTTTTATTTACGCCAGATTTTTCGGTTTTGATGCGGGCGAGCTTAGCAAAAAGCTCATTGAAAGAAAAGTTGCCGTTGTTCCCGGCACCGCTTTCCAGACGGACGAAAACGCAAAAACCGAATACGTCCGCTTAAACTACTCTATGCCCACTTGCGAAAACATAGAACGCGGAGTAAAAACGATAGGAGAATTTATAAATGGAAAATACGAAAAAAACGATACTCAGCGGCATTAAACCGACGGGAACGCTGAACATAGGCGGATATCTGGGAGCCGTTAAAAACTGGCTGAAAATGCAGGACGACTACAACTGTCTTTACTGTATTGCAGACCTTCATTCTCTGACGATACGCATAGACCCCGCCGTTTTAAGAAAAAATTCGCTCGAGCTTTTCGCGCTTTATCTTTCGTGCGGACTGGACCCCGAAAAAAACACCGTTTTCTTTCAGAGCCACGTTTCCCAGCATGCGGAGCTTGCATGGATTCTTGACTGCTACGCAATGTTCGGCGAACTTTCAAGAATGACTCAGTTTAAGGATAAATCCGCGAAAAACGCGGAAAACATAAATGCGGGACTTTTCACGTACCCCGTTTTAATGGCTGCCGATATTCTGCTTTATCAGGCAAATCTCGTTCCCGTTGGCGAAGACCAGACTCAGCACGTTGAAATCTGCCGCGATATCGCAAACAGATTCAACGGCATATACGGCGACGTATTCACACTGCCCGAAGCATATACGCCTAAGGTAGGCGCAAGAGTAAAATCGCTTACCAATCCCACCGCAAAAATGTCCAAAAGCGACGACGACGAAAACGGCTGCGTAAATCTGCTTGACTCGCGCGACGTTGTAATACGCAAATTCAAAAAAGCGGTTACGGACAGCGAAGCGTGCGTCCGCTACGCGCCGGGAAAAGACGGAATAAACAATCTTATGTCCATTTATTCCGCCGTAACGGGAAAATCTTTTGAAGAAATCGAAAAAGATTTTGACGGCAGAGGTTACGGCGATTTCAAACTTGCGGTAGGCGAAGCGGTTGCCGATATGCTTGACGGTATTCAGGATAAATACAGGGTTTACACGTCCGATAAAGCGCAGCTTGAAGCAATTTACAGAAACGGCGCAGACCGCGCGCGCTATATTGCCAATAAAACTCTCTCGAAAGTATACAAAAAAGTCGGTTTTGTTTTAAAATGA
>CAMZEM010000028.1 GCA_947305805.1 uncultured Clostridia bacterium
GGCAGGAACGGATATTTCCATTTCAACAACGTTTTTTTCTTCTTTTGTTACCTTTTCTAAGATCATTTTAAACACTCCTGTACAGTTATTTTAAATTATTATTTATCTATTTTTAACGGGGTAAAACCGAGAAAATCCGCGGAAACAAGACTGAAATCGGTGTTTGAAAATTCTCCGATATACGCGCCTTTTATCGCTTTTCCGTGAAGGTGGCCGTAAAAACACCGCTTTATTCCGTATTCCGAAATAACGGAAAGAATCTCTTCGCATTTTGCGGCGGCGGTAATCGGGGGATAATGCAGAAACACGATTTTTTCGTCTGATTTTGCGCTTTTTAAAGACTCTTTAAGACGTCCGACTTCGCGAAGCAGTATTTTTTCGTCCTGCTCTTCGTCGGGATCGGCTATCCAGCCGCGCGTGCCGCAAACGGAAATGCCGTCAACTTCGTAGCTGTTGTTGTGAAGAAACGATATCGAAGGAAAATCTGCCGCAAAAGCGGTCATTTTTTTCATCGTGGTCCACCAGTAGTCGTGATTGCCTTTAAGGATTATTTTTTTGCCGGGAAGTGAATCGATAAAAGCGAAATCCGGCTCAAGCTCGTCAAAATCCATCGCCCACGATATGTCGCCCGCAATAACGGTCGTATCGTTTTCGCCTGCCTGCCAGTTTTGCCGTATCTGACTGTCGTGGCTTGCCCAGTTATCGCCGAAAATATCCATCGGTTTGTTGATTTTTTCGGAAAGCGACAGATGCAGATCCGCAATAACGTATAAAGACATATTTATTCTCCGATACCGAAAAACCGCGCGGCGTTTTTATACATTATCTTTTCCGCAACCGTTTCGGAAAACGCCGAGGCGAGCATGGAATAAATATCCGCATAGCTGCCTACGTCTTTAAATCCTTCGGGAACGGATACTATTCCGTCAAGGTCGCCGCCTATTGCAACGCAGTCCTCTCCGCCGAGAGCGAGCATTTTTTCGGCGTGTTTGAGCAGGTCCGAAAGACGGGGGTTTTCGCAGATTATATCGGGATAAAGATTAAGTCCGCAAAGACCGCCTCTGCGGAATATCTCGCGCAGCTGGTCGTCTTCGAGATTTCTCGGTCTGTCAAAAACCGAGCGGCAGTTTGAATGAGTTGCGATAAAAGATTTTTTGCAGGTTTTAACGAGGTCTTCGAATCCCGCGTCGGAAAGATGCGAGCAGTCGGGGGCAATATCAAGCTCTTCGCATATTTTTACCGCTTCTTTGCCCGTTTCGGTAAGACCTTTTTTGTTGTCTTTAAGTCCGCCGCAGGCAAGTTCGTTTTCACCGTTGTGAACAAGTCCGAAAACGCGCAGAGAATACTTTTCTTTGAGTTTTCTAATGTTTTCGGGGTTGCCGTTTATGCATCTTCCGCCTTCGGAAGACACTATGGGATAAAAATTATCCACTTTTTTGGCTACGGGAAGGAAATAATCCATTACCGCGCAAAAATAGTCAAATCCGCTGCCCGCGTATTCGTCGGGTGTAAAAACGGCGCAGAGCTGATACGCTTTTTCGTATTTTTTCAGCCCCTCACCGTTAATATGCATCGAACAGTCTTCAAAACCGTTCTTTTTTGCATACATAACAGTTGCGGTATCGCAGTGAAGATCGATAAATTTCATTTTTTCACCTTATTTTTCCGTCCCGTCCGCATCCGCCCCGTTTTTGTCGGAAGCGGAGAAGCGATCGTCGGTGCAGATAAAATAGTTTTCGTAATATTTAAACTCAACGGGTTCTTTTTCGTCGTTAAAAGTAATTGCGGCGGCATCAAACCGCTTGTTAAACCGCGAAACGTCTACGCCTCTTTCTTCAAGCTCCTTTAAAAACGCGGCGGCGCCCCTTACGAGGGAAAGCATTTTTTCGCTGTCTATATTCTTTTCGGGAGGCTCGTAGTTTGATACGTTTGCAGATTTTACCTCCGTAAAAACAACGGTTTTGTCTTTAAGCGCAACTATATCAAGCTCGTAGGGGTGTTTTTCCCAGTTTCTCGCAACTATTTTATATCCGTTTTTCTTCATCGTTTCGGCGGTCATTTCTTCAAAATAATCGCCGGTAAGACGTTTGTCGGTCTTTTTCATTTCAGTGCATCTTTTTGAGAAACGTTTTTCTGTATATATCGCAAATTCCGTATTCGCGTATTTTTTCGTAGTGCTTTTCGGTGGGATATCCCTTATGCTCGTCAAGCGCATACATCGGATACCGCTTTGCAAGTTCGTTCATATAGCGGTCACGCGTTACCTTTGCGATTATCGACGCGGAAGCAATCGACAGACTTTTCGAGTCGCCTTTTACGATGCATTCAAACGGAACGCCGAGACCTTCGCACCTGTTGCCGTCTACGAGCGCAAACTCGGGCGCAGGATCAAGACTTTCGACGGCGCGTTTCATTGCAAGAAAAGTTGCCTTTAAAATATTCAGTCTGTCTATCTCTTCGGGGGAGGCGAATGCGGCGCACCAGCTTACCGCCTGCGAGGTAATTACGCCGTAAAGTTCCTCTCTTTTTTTGGGGGACAGTTTTTTTGAATCGTCAACGCCTTTAAGTTCGGCGTTTTTCGGCAGAACAACGGCTGCGGCGCATACGGGGCCGCAAAGACAGCCTCTGCCCGCCTCGTCTATTCCGCAAAATACGGAATAACGGTTATAATATGCAAGGTCAAATCCGGTATCCGTCATATCAGTCTCCGTTTTTTACTGTTCGGACCTGTCAAGCGTTATGCGTCCGATTTTTCCGCCGCGGAATTCGTCAAGCAAAACGGCTGCGGCGCGCTCCGTATCGATTTCGCCGCCCGAAACAACAAATCCGCGCTTTTTGCCTATGAGCGAAAGCAGGTCGGGATCGGATTCGGGAAGCTCATCCGTTATTTTATATCTTGCTTTTATAAGTTCGGAATATCCGCACGAGCGCAGAATACTGAGCAATCTGACGGCGAGCTCTTCGGAATCGAGTATTTCGTCGCGAATGGCTCCCGTAACGGCAAGCTTTTCCGCCGCCGTTCTGTCCTCGATTTTCGGCCAGAGAATGCCCGGCGTATCGAGAATATCGAGTCCTTCGGTGCTTATCCACTGTTTGCCGCGCGTAACGCCCGGTCTGTCTTCCGCCTTTGCGCGCTTTGAGCCGCAAAGACTGTTTATAACGGTGGATTTGCCCACGTTGGGAATGCCTAAAACCATTATTTTTATCGGTCTTCCGACCATTCCGCGCGCGGCGTTTTTCTCCGTTTTTTCTCCGAACGCTTTTTTAACAGCGTTTATAAATTCCGCCTTTGCCTTTGCGCCGGTTGTTTTGGCGTTGAAAAGAATTGAGGGAACACCGCTTTTTCTGTATTTTTCAAGCCATTTTTCGTTTTCCGCGGGGTCTGCAAGGTCGCTTTTGTTTAAAACTATAAGCCCCGGACGGTTCGCCTTTGCAAGCATCGGCGCAATGTCGGGGTTTCTTGACGAAAGAGGAATTCTCGCATCGAGAATTTCAACAGCCATATCAACCTGTTTCAGACTGTCTTCAATCATCCTGCGGGCTTTCGTCATATGTCCGGGATACCAGTTTATATTCAATCTATGGCTCCTATCTTGTTAAACGGGAAAAATCTTATGAATACCTTGCCCAGAAGCGTTCTTACGTCAACGCTGCCTATCGAGCGGCTGTCTACGGAATCCGTACGGTTGTCTCCCATTACGAAAACGTGGCCTGCGGGAACGGTATACGGATATTCTATCGGCGCGCCCGCGCGTTTCGTTGTGATGTTGCCCGTAAGATACGGTTCGTTGAGAATTACGCCGTCAACAAGCACCTGCCTTGTTTCTTCGTTAATATCCACAACCTGTCCCTCGGTTGCTATAACGCGCTTTACAAGCAGTTTGTTTTCGCCGTGGATATATCTTTTTGTAAGCTCGCTTGTCTGCGGCTGAAATACGACTATGTCGCCCTGCTTTGGCGTATAAAAAAGCTCGGAAACAAGATATCTGTCGCCGTCGTTCATCGTGGGGACCATAGACGTCCCGTCAACGTATCCCGTTCTTACAACAAGCGTAAGAAGAAATACCGCGGCAACAACGGAAGTAACGATAATATCTACGAAATAGTCGAAAAATCCCTGAACGAATGATCTGTCGTTTTCGGGCTTTTTTTCCGACGGGGCCGGCGTTTTCGCTGTTTCTTCGGAAATCTGTGTGTTTTCGTCCATTTTTGCCTCCTGTAAAAAAAATAATGCGGTATTCAACCGTAAAACAGAGTGAACACCGCATATTTACGCTGCCGGACAATGATCGTTATTCACCGTTACGGCGGGAAAATCAATTCCGGATAACCGGAAACCGGATTCAGGCCGGAGTTAAATTTTCTCTTTGACTTTGGCAGCCTTACCAACTCTGTCACGAAGATAGTACAGCTTGGCTCTACGGACATTACCGTTACGGACTACCTCAACCTTTGCGATGTTGGGGGAGTGGATCGGGAAAGTCTTTTCAACGCCTACACCGTATGCAACGCGGCGAACGGTAACCGTTTCGGACACGCCTCCGTGCTTCTTGGCAATTACGGTTCCTTCGAATACCTGAATTCTTTCGCGGGAACCTTCTTTGATTTTCACATGGACTTTTACAGTGCTGCCGATGTCAAAAGGCAAAGCTTCTTCTCTGAGCTGGTCCTTGGTGAAAAGATCAAGTTTGTTGGACATCTTCTCTTCCTCCTGATATTATTCAGTGCGCGAAGCGTTCATGCAGAGAGGGCAGAGGACCGCTTCATAAGCACTTAATTATATCACAAAAAACCGCCTAATTCAAGAGCGGTTTTTGAATTTATTGTGAATTATTGATAAAAACGGGGCTTATTCTTCCTCTTCTTCCTCCTCATACGGCGGGGCGAGAGGAATTACAACGGTAAACGCCGTGCCTTTGCCCACTTCGCTTTCAACGAGTATGGTGCCTTTCATAAGCTCGGCAAGCTCCCACGCGATGGATAGACCGAGGCCCGAACCCGATTCCGAGCCGCCGCGGGCTTTATCCGCCTTGTAAAACCTATCAAAGATAAACGGGATATCCTCTTCCGCAATGCCCACGCCCGTATCCTTTACGGTGAGGTATGCGTAGCCGTCGTCTTTTTCCTCCGCGGTAACGGTTATCTTTCCGCCCGACGGCGTGAATTTAATTGAGTTGTCAAGCAGAATAATTATCATCTGGCGCAGTCTGTCGTAATCCGCAAGCACATATTCCATTTCATGCGGTTCAAACTCGAGGTCAATGCCCTTTTCCTTTGCAACGGGGCGGAGCTTTTCGGTGATATCCGCCGTGAGACCTATTGCATCAACGGGCTTTATTTCCATTACGATTTTGCCCGCCTTGTATTTTGACGTGTCGAGAAGATCCCTTACAAGACGCTCAAGAGCGAGAGTTTCGGTTTCGATTCTCGAATAATACGCCTGTTTTTCCTCTTCCGTTTCAGCCGCTCCGTCTATAAGCGCTTCTGCGGAACCCTTTATTACGGTAAGAGGCGTTCTGAATTCGTGCGATACGTTTGCAACAAAATCCGTTCTTAGCTGTTCGAGACGTTCGGACTGGCTTATATCGCGGACTATCACAACAACGCCCTCGGTGATATCGTTATTCTGAATACGCGTTGCGGTAAACCTGAGTATATCTTTTCCGTTAAGCACAACGGTCTGTTTCTGACCCGTCTGCATTACCTTCATTACCATGCCCGTTACTGCGGCGTCGTCAAGCTGATTCTGGCTGCAAAGCTGCAAAAGAGCCGTGTTGTAGCTCTGAAGATGCATATTCGTATCGTAAAGCGCAAGACCGTCGGACATATTTTCGATTATGTTTGCAATTTTGTCCTTTTCGTTTTTAAGCCGCGTAAAAGTGCCGCCGAGATTGTATGCCAGATGGTTTAAAGCGTGCGCAAGATCCTGCAGTTCTGTTTTGTCTTTCGTTCTTACGCGTATTGAAAAATCGCCGTTTGCTATTTCCGTAGAAGCGCGGCACATCTCGTTTATCGGCTTCGTGAGGTGAATGCCGAGAAGAACGGCGAAAATTACGGTTACTATAACCGCAAAAACAAGTGTAAGAGCAAGAAGACCCGCGGATGCGGAAAACGTTTCGGTAATATATTTCAGAGGCGAGTGCATAAGCACGACGCCTATTATCTGCGGGTTTCCCGTGCCGTATGTGTCTTTTGCGTATATGGGCACCGCAACGGTCATCGTTCTCTCGCCGAAATTATCCGAGAAATCGGTGGAAATGCTCTGTTCGCCTTCAAGACAGCGCGAAATGATATCGCTTTCGGTTTTTGTCAGTTGGCTTGTCGATACTGGCCACGACGCATATTTTAACGGAATGAAAAACCCGTCGGATTTGCATATCCAGAGGTTTGCGTCAACTATGCTTGAAACGAGAGACGCGTAGTCCGGAAAGTTTTTCGCTTTGAGCGTCGGCTCTTCAAGCGAGTTTTCGCTCGAAATAAAATTCGCTATGCCGTTTGCGCAGCGCAGAAGCGCATCGCTCTTTTCACGGTAGGCATAGTTGAAAAAAAGCGTCATAAAAACCGCGCTGGTGATTAAAACCACCAGCACAGTAACTGATATGAATACGGCGATAACCTTTGACGAAAGGCTTTTAAACATTTACTTGACCTCGAACTTGTAGCCTACGCCCCAAACCGTTTTTATGTCGAAATTCACGGACTGATTGAGATTGAGTTTCGTTCTGATGCGCTTGATATGCGTGTCAACCGTTCTCGTATCTCCGAAATACTCATAGCCCCAGATGTTTTCGAGAAGATGGTCTCTCGTAAATACTCTGCCGGGGTTTGAGGCAAACAGCCAGATTATTTCGATTTCCTTTTTAGTTAATACAACGGGATTTCCGTTTACGTATGCCTCGTAGCTGTTCATATCAACAACAAGGCCCGCAATCTCGATGCGCTTTGAGCGTTCGTCGGAAATATCGTCGGTAACACGGCGTAAAACAGCTTTGATTCTCGTCATAACCTCTCTGGGCGAGAACGGCTTGGGAATATAGTCGTCCGCGCCTAAATCGAGACCCATTATGCGCTCCGCTTCTTCGTTTTTTGCGGAAACGATGATTATGGGAACACTGGAAGTCTGTCTTATCTGACGGCAAACGTCAAAACCGTTCATTTTGGGCATCATTACGTCAAGAAGTATAAGAATGGGATTGAATTCCTTAAACATTTTGAGCGTCTGCTCGCCGTCATATGCGCAGATGCACTTGTATCCCTCTTTTTGCGCATACGCCTTGAGGATATCAACTATATCCTTATTATCGTCCGCGATAAGTATGATTTTATCCATACAGCGACCTCCGTAATAAAAATTTCACCAATATATTAAAGATTATATCATAAAAAGTCACGATTGTCAATCTTTTTTTTGAAAAAGTTTGAAATTTCCCGAAAAAAAGTTTAAAAACTGCATAATATGTTCGCTATTCGTTTACCTGAGTACGTTTATCAGGTCTCCTCTTCCGCATTTGAGCAGGGCCTCTTTTACAAGAGCGCGGTTTTTCGGGTTTTTATACTGCAGAAGAGCGCGCTGATACGCTTTTTCCTTCGCAGTTCGCGGAACGTATACGGGTTCCATTGTAAACGGGTCTATACCCGTGTAGAACATCGAGGTTGAAACCGTGCCGGGCGTGGGGTAAAAATCCTGCACCTGTTCGGGCTGATAACCGATACTTTTTATGTAAAGCGCAAGATTTACCGCGTCGTTTAAGGTGCATCCCGGGTGCGACGACATAAGATACGGCACAAGAAACTGATTGCAGCCGAATTTTTTGTTGAGCGCAAAATATTTTTTGTAAAAAGATTTATAGTGTGAAAAATGCGGTTTTCCCATTTTTTCGAGCACTCTGTCGGAAGAATGCTCAGGCGCAACTTTAAGCTGACCGCTTATGTGATATCTGACAAGTTCGTTGAAAAAATCGTCTTTTTTGTCGAGCATCAGATAATCGAAACGTATGCCCGAGCGTATAAATACCTTTTTAACCTTCGGCAGCGCTCTTACGGTCCGCAGAATATCGAGATATTCCGAATGGTCCGCTTTTGCCGCGGGACACGGTTCGGGAGCGAGGCATTTTTTATCTTTGCAAAGCGATTTTTTTGCGCATGCGTTTTTTCTGAAATTCGCGGTCGGACCGCCGATGTCGTGGATATAGCCCTTGTAATTTTTTAGCGTTGTTAAAAGCTTTGCCTCTTTTACAACCGAGTCTTTCGATCTTGCGGTTATGTTTCTGCCCTGATGAAATACTATGGAGCAGAAGTTGCATCCGCCGAAACAGCCGCGGTTGTGGGTAATTGAAAATTCAACTTCTTTAAGTCCGGGCACTCCGCCGTCCTTTTCATACATCGGATGGTACGTTCTTGTATACGGAAGAGCGTATACGGCGTCCATTTCGGGCTGCGTAAGCGGTTTTGAGGGAACGTTCTGCAAAACATAGCGAAGCGAGTGCTTCTGCACGAGCGGCCGTCCCTCAAAAGCGTCCTGCTCGTTATACTGTATCATTGTTGCTTCGGCAAATTTTCTTTTGTCTTTTCTTACCTCTTCAAAAGACGGGCAGAAAACGGCGTTTTCGGGGATATTGTCAGTTATTACGCACGTGCCGGGAATATCCGTTACGGTTTTTACGTCTTCTTTTTCAGCAAGACGGCGGCAGATTTCCTTCATGGACCGTTCGCCCATGCCGAAAGAGAGAATGTCTGCGGAAGAATCAACGAGAATCGAGCGGCGGACTTCGTTTTGCCAGTAATCGTAATGCGCAAACCGGCGAAGAGAGGCTTCAAGACCGCCTATAACTATCGGAACGCTTCCGAACGCCTCGCGTATTTTGTTGCAGTATACAATAACGGCTCTGTCCGGGCGCAGTCCCGGTTTTCCGCCGGGCGAGTAGGCGTCCGTTTCCCTTCTGTTTTTCGCAACGGTGTAGTGCGCAACCATGGAATCGATATTTCCGGAATTTACGAGAAATCCGTATTTCGGTTCGCCGAGTATTCTGAAAGAATCGAGGTTTTTCCAGTCGGGCTGGGAAATAATGCCCACGGTATGCCCCTCCGATTCGAGAACTCTTGAAATAATAGCAGTGCCGAAAGACGGGTGATCGACATACGCGTCACCCGTTACAAGAATAAAATCAAGCTGAGTTATTCCTCTTTCGTCCATATCCGCTCGGGATACGGGCATAAAAACACTGTTCATACGTTACTGTTTGCGGGCTTTCATTTCAAGCCACTGCGATTTTGTTATAAGCACTTCGCGCGGGGTTGAGCCCTGATACGGACCGACAATGCCACGGGCTTCCATAACGTCTATCAGTTTTGATGCCCTTACGTAGCCGAGACCTACGAATTTCTGCAGCATCGTTGTTGACGCCTGTCCTTTTTCAACAACGCACTGTATCGCTTCGTCGAGCTTGGGATCGTCAACCTCATCGTCGTCATCGCCGCCACCCGCTTTCGCGCCCGATTTCTGCATTGCGGCGTTCTGTTCGATCTGCTTGATGATATTGTCGTCGTAGATGTTTTCTCTGCCGTGTTTTACGGCTTTGACTGCTTTTTCAACTTCCTGGTCCGAAACAAAGCAGCCCTGAACGCGTATCGGTTTTACCTCGCCGAGAGGAGAATAAAGCATATCGCCTTTTCCTATGAGTTTTTCCGCGCCGGAAGCGTCGAGAATAATATGCGAGTTTATCTGAGAAGATACCGCAAATGCTATTCTTGACGGAATATTTGCCTTTATAAGACCTGTGATAACGTCTGCGGAAGGACGCTGAGTTGCTATTACAAGATGCATTCCCGCGGCTCTTGCCATCTGCGCAAGACGGCAAATCGAGTCTTCAACGTCGCCTTTCGCCGCCATCATAAGGTCTGCAAGTTCGTCTATAACTATAACAACCTGCGGAAGCTTCTTTTCGCCCGGAGGCAGAGTTTTGTTGTAGCCGTTAAAGTCTCTTACGCCCTTATCCGCAAAAAGCTTGTATCTTTGCAGCATTTCCCCGACAGCCCAGCTCAGCGCACCTGCGGCCTTGTTGGGGTCCGTAACAACGGGAATAAGAAGATGGGGAATTCCGTTGTATACGTTTAATTCAACAACTTTCGGGTCAACGAGAATGAGTTTTACCTCGTCGGGAGTTGCTTTGTAAAGAAGACTTATTAGAATGGAGTTTATACATACCGATTTACCGGAACCGGTAACGCCGGCAATAAGCAGGTGAGGCATTTTTGCAATGTCTATAACCATCGGCTGACCGCTTATGCTTTTACCCAGGGCAACGGCGATTTTAGATTTGTTTGCCGCAAATTCCTCGCTGCCGATTATTTCTTTGAGATAAACAATGCTCGTTGTTTTGTTCGGTATTTCTATTCCTATCGCGGATTTTCCGGGGATGGGCGCTTCGATTCTTACTGCGGGCGCGGCAAGATGAAGCGCGATATCGTCGGAAAGATTTGCGATTTTGCTCGTTTTTACGCCTGTGCCGGGCTGAAGCTCGTATCTTGTTACGGTAGGACCGCGCTTCGCGTCAAGCACTTTTGCGTCTATCTTGAAATCCGCGAGCGTTTCTATAAGGCGAGCGGCGTTCTGTTTAAGTTCGTCGCGGTAAAGCGCCGCATTGTTGTCGGGAACGAACGAGAGAAGATCAAGCGACGGGAACTCGTAGCCGTCAGCCTCGGTTTTGAGAAGTTTTTCGGGAGTTTTTTGCGAGGATATTTCAACCGTGGCTCCCGCAAGAGCTTCCGAAACGTCGGGTTTTACCTCTTTTTCGGGTGCAGTCGGAACCGGTTTGGGCTCTTCCTTTTCGGGCTCTTCCGCAACGGGTGTTACAGGCTCGGGTTCGGGCTGCAAAACGGGCGTAACCGTGCTTTGCGGTTTTGCGGGTTTTTGGCTCTGACCGAAATTAAGCAGAAGATCGTCGATATCCTTCGACGAAAGGGAAGCGGTGTTGTCGCTTTTTATCGTCTGTTTTTTCTTTGCGGGCTTTTTGCCTTTGGTGGCGTAGCTTTTGGTGATCTCGTTCAATATGCTGTCAACGTCGTCTGTGTTCTGCGCCTTCGGAGGATCTTTTTCAAGAATGATATCGGGTTTTTTGCGTTTATCTTTTGAGTTTGCGGGGGCGGGCTCAGCAGGTATCGTCTTTTTAAGCTCGCTTATATCCTTTTTTATGCCCTGAATATCTTTTGTGAGCGCCTTATCCTGTTTTGCCGTTTGCTTCTTTTCGGGATATTCTCCGTGTCTGGTAAAGAGGGCGAGGGGGTTTATGCCTGTTGCGAGAACGAGGAACACGAGCATTACGGCGACAAGTATTATTCCCGCGCCTATTTTCGAGCAGAGGGCTTCAAACGGAGCGGAGAGCCAGCCGCCCGCAACGCCGCCCGAGGCAAGGGTCATACCCTTTTGCCAGAGGTCCGACGTATATGACATGAAATACTCCGCAAACGATTCCGTACCGCGTTCTGCGGCGGTATACGATACGGTATTGAAAAACGCCGCAAAAGAGAGGGTGAACACGGTGGAGAAAACCGATTTCGAAATAACTTTGTTGTCTTTGAGAAATAGCATTACCGCCGAATAGATAAATAAAATCGGGAATAATATCGCTCCCGAGCCGAAAAGACCGAGAAAACCGGTTTTCAGAAAATCGCCGAGCGGTCCGAAAAGCGTTGTAACAAGGCTTACCGCCGTTATCACGGCCAGCAGAACGAGAATAAGTCCCGCTACCGTGTCGTGTACGTACGCTTTTCTTGCGGCTTTTTTATCAGTCAGCTTTTTCGCTGTTTTTTTCGTTGCCAATGAAAAAACTCCTTTGCTATGATTTATGTGTGTAGGGTTAAAAACGCATTCAAACGTCTCAAAACCGCTGTGACGTATACTGCGGTCATTTTATTATAACACAGAAATCGTGAAAAGTAAATATTTTTTACGTGATTTTCCGCAAAAAAATATTGCATTTTTTAATATTTTATGCTATTATATGGTAAATAAACATTAAAGGAGCAGTCAGATTTATGGAAAACGTTTACACAGTAAAAATATACGGCTACGAAATCACTCTTTATTCGACCGAAACCGAAGAGTATACAAGAAAAATCGCAGCTGCGGTAGAGGAGAAAATTAAAGAGCAGACCGATGCCAATCCCAGCGCATCGCTCACAAAGGCAAGCATTCTTGCGCTTATGGAGCTTTACGATCAGCTTATCAAACTTCAGGTAGGCGCAGACAATATGCGTCTTCAGCTCAAAGACTATCTTGACGACACCACAAAAGCCATTGCCGAGAGAGACGAAGCGCGCAGAACGGCGGAAAAACTCAGAGACGAGCTTCTTGCGCTGAAAATAGACCTTTCAAACAAATAATCAAAAAACGGCATTTTTATGGAAATACTTTCTCCGGCAGGCTCCCCCGAAGCACTTAAAGCGGCCGTATTATCGGGCGCAGACGCGGTGTATATGGGGGCCTCCGGATTCAACGCACGGATAAACGCCAAAAATTTTTCCGACGACGAACTTCGGCGATCGGTCGTATACTGCCATGAACGGGGAGTGAGAGTATATATCACTCTCAATACGCTCGTTTACGACAGAGAGATCCCCGAGGCGCTTAAGCTTGCGGAATTTTTGACGGATATCGGTGCGGACGCATTTATAGTGCAGGATCTCGGACTTGCCGCGCTGCTTAAAAAATGCGCTCCGTCGGTCCATCTTCACGCAAGCACGCAGATGTCTGTATGTAATCTTGAAGGCGTTGAAACGCTTGCCGACCTCGGTTTTTCGCGCGTTGTGCTTGCAAGGGAGCTTTCCGCTAAGGACGTTGCGTTTATCGCCTCGCGAAGCCCGATAGAAACGGAGTTTTTCGTTCACGGCGCATTTTGCATGTCATACAGCGGACAGTGCTATATGAGCTCCGTAATCGGCGGCAGAAGCGGAAACAGGGGAATGTGCGCGCAGCCGTGCCGTCTGCCTTACAGAAACGGATACACGTTAAGCTTAAAGGACAACTGTCTTCTTGAATACGTCCCCGAACTTATGAAAGCGGGAGTGACTTCGCTTAAAATAGAAGGACGGATGAAGGGACCCGACTATGTTGCCGCGGTAACCGACGCGTACGTGCGCGCAAAAAAAGGCGAAGAATACTCGGAAGAAAAAAAGGAATATCTCGCCAGCATATTCAGCCGTCAGGGTTTTACGGACGGATACTACACGGGCAAAACGGGCGATGGCATGTTCGGTGTAAGACCCGAAAACGCGCCTGTTGCAAAAACAGAACTTCCGAAAGACGAATACAAGCGTTTTCCCGTAGATTTTACGTATAAAAGCGACGGAAGCACGGCGACCGTATGCGCAAACTGCGAAGACGGCTTTTCGTCATCCGTAACGGTTGACGTAAGCAAAGCGGAAAAACGCCCGACTTCGGCGGAAGAGATTTTTTCATCACTTTCAAAGCTCGGCGGAACTCCGTATTTCGCAAGAAGTTTTTCATGCGAAAATACATCCAATGAGTTTATCCCCGTTTCGGCTCTCAATGCGGCGCGGCGCGAACTGATAAGTGGTCTTACGGAAATGCGCACGGTTAAAAATCAGGCGTTTACGCTGAGAAAAAACGGGCCTTATAAATTCGAACCTTCCGAAAAAACGGATTTAGAGGCGTTCTTTCTCGATTTTCGCTCAATTCCCGACAATACGGAAAATCTTTCGAAAATCTGGATTCCGTCCGAATTCTTTACGCGCAAAAACGCAAAGATTCTTGCGGAAAAATACGGCGAAAAGCTCGGCATAGCGTTGCCGTCCGTTTTTCACGACAGCGAAAGCGCTGCCGTTTCAAAGCAGCTTGAAGAGGCGAAAACCGCGGGCGTAAAACACGCTCTTTGCGGAAATATCGCGCATATCCGCTTTGTCTCAGAAAAAGGTTTTACCGTCTGCGGCGACTACGGACTGAACGTGGTAAACACCGAATCTGTCCGCGCGTATTCGGAACTCGGCGCCGGGCGAATTACGCTTTCTTTTGAGCTTTCCATGCGCAGGGCGGAAGATCTTTGCGGTAAAAACACTGGAATCGTCGCTTACGGCAGACTTCCCTTTATGATAATGAAAAACTGCGTTAAGGGCGGCAGCGGCAGTATATGCCGGAGAAAAGGAAAACCGGCTTTTTTAACCGACAGAATGAAAAAGGATTTTCTTTTAACATGCGATTTCGGATGCAGAAACAGACTCTGGAACGCAGATTTGCTTTGGCTTGCCGATAAACCGCTCCCTCCGTTCGGATTTATCCGTCTTATGTTTACGGACGAAACGGCAGACGAAGCAAAACGCGTTATCGACGCATATTCAGGCAAACAGACGTCCGCGCCCGTCAATATGACGAGAGGCAGATATTATTCATAAATACATATAAGCCGCTTACCGCGGCGGAATGGAGAAAAATATGAAAATCGGAATTATCGCAGATCTTCATCTGCCGAAAAAGGAATTTCCTCCGCGTCCCGAACCGGGAAAGAAACCCGAACCTTTGCCCGACGACCCAATAACGGCGAAAGCGAAGGCGTTTTACGAAAAGGCGAAGGAAGAAAAATACGATTTTGTTATAAATCTCGGCGATCTTATAGGCGGTACCGGCAACGGTGACGACGATTATATGACCGCGATGATGTTTTCCCGTTCAATGATAAGCTCTACCGTAAATACGTATTTCGTCCTCGGCAATCACGACACGATGTTTATTCCGAGAGATCTCCTGCTTCACTGTTCGCAGACGCTCGGCGGAGCTTACAGTTTTCTGAAAGGCGGCATTCTTTTTATTGCGCTCGACGCCAACTATTCATGCGACGGAAAAGCGTATGAGCCCGGCTTTGCCGACTGGACCGATTCGTATATACCCGAAGCGCAGAGGGATTTTCTGAAAAATCAGCTTGCAAGGGAAGATTTTGAAAAAGCCGTAATTCTCTGCCACCACAGACTCGACCTGTTTATGGACGACCTTGAACACGTCAATCCCCACGTTGCTGGAAATGCCGAGGAGATAAGAGAAATACTCGAAAAGTCCGGCAAGGTTGCGCTCGTTTTGCAGGCGCACTATCACAGCGGAGACGACACCGTTTTTAACGGCATACGCTACTATACCCAGAGAGCGTTTTTCAAAAACGGGGCATATTCCGTTATGAATATCTGCGACGGCGAAATCACGCTTGAAAAAGAGGAAATATGAAACTTGAATATTCAAGAATCGAACGAGACGGAATAACTCCTCCCGAACCGTTTTACGCATCGGAAGGTGCAGCGGGGCTCGATTTAACCGTGTTCGGCGGCGATGTTACCGTTCCCGCGCAGGGTCACGCAATAGTAAAAACGGGTATCTGCGTTGCGGTGCCCAAAGACCACGTGGGACTGATTTTCGTCCGCTCTTCTCTCGGAGTCAAAAGAGGACTTATGCTTTCAAACAGCGTGGGCGTTATAGACAGCGACTACCGCGGGGAGCTTCTCGTATCGCTTTTTAACACGAATAAAGAGGACGTTTTGCTTTGCAACGGCGAAAGAATAGCCCAGCTTGTTATCGTGCCGTGCCTTCGACCCGAACTTTGCGAGGTTGAAGAACTTGAAAAAACAGACCGCGGCGAGGGCAGATTCGGCTCTACGGGAAAATAAAAAACAAACAATAAAACAGGCTGATTTTCTCAGCCTGCTGTTTTTTTTGCTATTATTCGTTTTCTTCTTCAATTTCCGTTTCGGTTTTTACTTCTCCGTCTGCGGACGCTTCGGGGAGAGGTTCGGACCGGTTTTCCGTTACGAATATAACGGTATATTTATCTTTGCCGTCTTCGTGTGTTTCCGCCGTCACGGTATATCCGTCGGGCGTTTTGCCGTCCTTTAAGGCCTTGTAGAAACTGACGTTTGCATTCTGCTCAGCTTCGCTGTAAACGCTGTTTGCAAAAACGAATTCGCCGTCCGAATAAATGCCTATTCCGCAAAATTTCGCTCCGTTTATCGCTCTTGCAACGGCTCTTGATTTAGCGTCCTTTGTTTTGGAGGAAGCGAAAATGCCGACTATAAGCGCAAGCAAAAGCAGAAGACCCGAAAAAATCAGTTTGGCGGGATAGTCCGCCTGCGAATTTAAAACGAGAAAATAAATTCCCGCCGCCGCCGCGAATACCGCCGCGGTAAAAATAATGCCGTAAAGATGTTTTTTCATTTTTTACCCTTTATTCAAACATATCAATGCGTCTCTGATGCTTGCCGCCCTCAAACGGGGTAGTGAGAAAAATATCGGTTATTTCAACAGCAAGTCCGTCGCCGAGCACTCTTGCTCCCATGCAGAGCGTGTTTGCGTTGTTGTGAAGTCTCGTAAATTTAGCGGAATACGTATCCGAGCAGACTGCCGCGCGTATTCCCTTTATTTTATTTGCCGCCATGCTTACGCCGATGCCCGTGCCGCAGACGAGTATGGCCTTTTCGCATTCGCCGTCGATAACCGCGCCGCACGCTTTTTTCGCATATACGGGATAGTCGCAGCTTTCGGTTGAATACGTGCCGTAATCTCTGTATTCAACGCCGATTTCTTCAAGGTGTTTTTTAAGTTTTTCTTTAAGAGCAAACCCTGCGTGGTCCGATGCAATGGCAATCATTTTTTATTCCCCCTGTTTATTCTGCTTTTTTTCCGCTTCGAGTCTTTCAAGCCGTTCTCTTTCCGCCTGAGGCGGACGGAGATACACTGCGGAAAGATTTTCCTGCGTTTTTTCTTCGTAAAGTCCGTTTTTTATCGCTTCATAAATCCCTTCGGGACGGATATACATAACGTTTTGCGCCGCAACGGAGAAAGAAAGTCCCGTTTTTTCGCATTCTTTTAAGAAAATCTCCGCTCCGTCGCCCGTAACAAGAATACTCTTTCCCGCATTTTCCAGCTCTTTTGCAAGATCTTCCGCAGCAATCTGTCTGTCGTCGCAAAGTCTTTTAACTGCGCCTTTTTCGGATAAAAACAGCGCGTTGTAAAGCATTCCTCTTCTCGCGTCGAAAACGGGACAGATTATTCCGTCAAATCCCGCGGCTCCGCACGCGGATGCCGCGGTTGAAGATACCGCAAGGCAAGGCAGATTTTTTGTAAGCGCAATGCCTTTTGCCGTTGAAACGCCTATTTTTACGCCGGTAAACGATCCGGGCCCGACGGTTACTGCAACGGCGGAAACTCCGTCCGGACCGGTCTGCGAGTAGGATAAAACTTTTTCTATTGACGGCAGAAGCGTTTTTGAATGCGTAAGCCCGTTATTTGAAAAAACGGACGCAACGGTCTTCCCGTCCTTTATAACGCCTGCCGAGCACGTCAGCGTTGACGAATCGAAAGCAAGAATAACGCCTTTGTTTATATCGTATTCATTCATTTATTTCAATCACTCTTTCGTTTTCGGTCCTGCCGTATGAGATCCTGATTTTTACGGCGTTTTCAAACCCGTCGCATTCGTTTCCCGCCCATTCCACGAAAATCAGATCCGCATCGCTGTCGTAAAAACCGATGGAATAAAGATCGTCGCTGTCGGTAATTCTGCAAAGATCGTAGTGAAGCACCGTTTTGCCGCCTGCATAATACTCGTTGCACAAAGCGAAAGTCGGGCTCGTTACTCTTCCGCCGTATCCGAGCGCTTTCATACAGCCCTGAACGAACACGGTTTTTCCCGCGCCCATCTCGCCGTCAAGACATATCACGGCGCCGTCTTTAACGCCGTTTATTATCTTCGCGGCAATCTCCTGCGTGCGTGCGGCGGAATCGGAAATATATTTCATCAGCTCAACCCCATATATCTTACAAGCGTGCTTACTCCCCAGTAAACTGCGGGAACGGTCACGATGTTTAAAACAACGCATATAAACGTTACCGCATTGCCGAAAACGTAGTCAAGCCCGTATTCCTTATAAAAAACGGTCATGGAAATCATCGGCGACGCCGCAAACACGATTGTTATAACGCAAATCTGCACAAACGAGAAAATACCCGTTACCGCCGCGAGAATACCGAGACAGAGGGGAATTAAAAAGCACT
Organism: uncultured Clostridia bacterium; assembly: GCA_947305805.1. GTDB lineage: Bacteria > Bacillota > Clostridia > Oscillospirales > UBA644 > HGM12619. Next base: position 18,047 of record CAMZEM010000028.1, read on the forward strand.
TTACAGGAACGAAAAGATACGTCATTTTATCTTTGAATACGCCTTTCATATCTGCGCCCACAAGCATCATTCCGAGGTATACCATGGCAAGATACGAAAGCGCCGAGCCGAATTTGTAAAGCGGTGCCTGAATGAAGTCCGGCAGATTGAAACCGACCATTTTAAGAATAAAGGATACGACGAAAACAACCGTTACGGGGTTTATGTGCACACCTTTTTTCTTTTTCCCGCCCGAAAGCTTTTCGCCGCCGAATGCAAGCAGTGAAACGGTAAGAGTCCATGAAACGAGGTCGGAACCGAGCGCAAGTATGGTGCAGCTTAAAGACCCTTCGTCCCCGAAAAGTCCCTGACAGATCGGAAGTCCGAGAAAAATAGCGTTGGGAGCGGAGCAGAGCGCAAAAAGAACATATTTTCTTTTGTCCTCCGCTTTTGTGATTACTGCAAGAAGAACTCCCGCTCCGAGAAGAGCGAGTGTTATCAGAGCTCCTGCAGCAAAAAGCGGGAGCTGAGCAATTATCTGCTGTTTTGTAATGTTTTCCGAAAGAAGCTTTGAGAAAAGCCATGCGGGAAACATAAGTCTTGTTACTATCTTCGATACGGAAGATGCGGCGTCCTTTGATATATATCCCGTTTTTACCGAGATAAAACCGCCCGCCATAAAAAGACCGAGCACGAGAACGCACTGAATAACGGTAATTATTTCATCCATAACACCTGAATTATATCACAGTTTCTTTTTAATTACAATACCCGACAGACATTTAATTAAAAAAAGATATTGTTTTTTCATAATTTATGTGCTATACTTAATATACTTAACCTGAACACAGAGGAATTTATGGAAACACGCAATTATTTAAGACGCAGACAGGCAAAAAAGAGAAGAAGAAAGTTGATAATCCGCAGAATAGTTGCCGCTGCGGTGCTTCTCGTTGCAATTGCGGCGGTTGTTGCGCTCGCCGTATGGCTGATTACCGCTTTTATTAACAGAAACACGGATACAAAGCCGCAGGACTGTTCCGCGACCGTCGCG
>CAMZEM010000029.1 GCA_947305805.1 uncultured Clostridia bacterium
AATGCGTGTATCCGCCGGTAATATTCGGCTCGCTGCGTCCTTTATTCGCCATTGTTACTCCCGTAATTCAGAAACGGTAATTTCTCAGCCGTTTTTCAGACTTTCAAGTATTTCAACGTTCGGTATGATTTCTCTGATAATTGTTTCGTTTACTCTCTCCGCCTGGCTCGAAAGAATTTCAGCTGAGGATTTTCCCGTAGCCGTTGCCGTAGCCGCGTTGTTGAAGAAGTCGTATATGTTCGTAACGCTCTGATATGCCCAGCGCGTATTCTTATAGTAATTCATAATCATGTCTATATCACGGTCGTCGAAGAATATGTCGGACATATAGTCTTTCAGTTCGTCTTCCGTTTCATATCCTCTGAAAGGATCGCAAAGACGGTCTATTACGGTTGCCGCGCATATTTCTTCCTGCGTGTTGTAAAGTATCATAAATGCAATGTTTTCATGATATGCGTTTGCCCATTCCCCGTAAGTGCCTCTCGGTCCGCACGGCATCGGAACTACGCCGAAATTGTCAAGTTTATAGCTCATAAACCTTATAATATGGTCTACTGCGGTTTTGGACATTACAAGCTCGTCGTTGAGCATCTTTGCAAGCATTGTATCGTGTCCGTCAAACGTGATGTAAACCTTGTTTTCGGTAAAGAGCTTTGCGCACCAGTCCAGCGTTTCGGCTACTTCGGGCGAATCTATTGCGGGAAGAATTGTTCCGTCGTCCTGAATGGTGTAATACTGCAATCCGTTCATAAACGCAAATTCCATTATTCCCCAGGTAATATTAAGCGCGGTTGCCTGAACCGAAACGTCGTCTATCTGATAATCGGGAATTATCTTTTCAAAAGTATCCCACGTCCATTCGCCGTTTTCAACGTAATCTCTCGGGTCGGTTTTTCCGTAGCGCGATATGAGGTTTTCGTTTACAACAAATACGCCGTAAGACGTAACTATCTGTTTTCCCGGCCATCTTGTCGGAGAAACGCTGTAAACGTTGCCTTTGTAAATGCCCGGTTCCAGCAGACCGTATCCGCCGTATTTCTCCTCGTCTGTATAGTCAAGATAATCCTGCACAACGTCAAGAGGGAAACAGAACCCCGCGCGTACAAATGACTGCTGACCGGAGGTAAACAGTATATCCGCAACAAACGAACCGCTTGCGAGTACGGGAACAATGCTGTCAAGCCGTATCGTTCCGTCCGTTTTAACTGTTATTTTGCAGTTAATATCCTTTTCTATCTCGTTTATCCTTTCAAGAAGCATATCCTCCATCAGCGTGCCCGAAGGATACGAAAAAAGGCTTGTCGGAGTTGTTTCGGCCATGTGATTCTGCATTATCGTGCATTCAAATCCGCCGAAATCCGTTTTACTTCCGTCTATGCCCGCATTGAAGTCTTCAAGAAATTCTTCTTTACCCGTCTGACCGCACGAACACATGGCGAAAATCATTAAAACAATCAGAAGTAGCGATAATGTCCTTTTCATAATTAACCTCCGTAATATTATACGTTGTCAAGTATATTTTCAGTCTGATTTTTCCTCTTCAATAAGCTGCAATATCGTTTTAGCATTTGGTATTACATACTGTGTTACACGCTCGTTTACGGCGCCTGCAAATCTTTCTACTATTTCCGCGCCGGTTTTTCCTCTTTTCGCCCAGTCGGTTGCAGTCGAAAAGTAATCCCATATACCGAGCGTATAGTAATTCCACCTTGAATATTTCATAAACGTCGTAAACAGCTCAACGTCGCGGTGATCGTAAAAAATAGTTGACGCGTAGCTTTGCAGATCGGCAAGCGTTTCGTAACCTTCAAACGGCTCGAATATTCGGTCTATAATCATGGCTGCGGCTTCGGGTTCTTTTGCGTTTACCCATATTGCCATACTGTCCGCCCCGGAATAAGCGTTAACCCATTCTCCGTATGTGCCGTTAGGACCGCACGGAAACGGAATTGCGCCGTAATTGTCCACGTCGTATATCATCTCGTTTATCATGTGCGAAAAGGACGTCTGAGCAAGAGTTATATCTCCGTTTATAAAACCGTCGACCATTTCGTAGTGCCCGAGATAGGTGATTATATCCGCATGCTTGGACAGAAGCTTTGAGCACCAGTCAAAAGCGTCTGCAACGTTCGGCGCGTCCAGAGCGGGAACAACGCTTCCGTCGTTTAAAACGGAGACGTAGTCAGCTCCGTTCATCATAACAAAATCAAGTATTGTCCAGGTCAGATTCATTGCGGTTGACGTCTATTCTCCGTCAACAACCTGATAATCCGGCAAAACTCTGTCAAAAGTATCCCAGGTCCATTCTCCGCTCTCTACGTATTCGCGCGGATCGGTCAGCCCGTATTTTGAAACTGTGTCTTCGTTTATCGCAAAAATATTGTATGCGTAAAGCTTCTGCTTTCCGGGCCACGAAACTGGTGAAACCGTATACGGAATTCCGTTAAACATTCCCTGTTCAAGTATTCCGGGACTTCCGAATTTTTCGGCATTTGTATAGTCAAGATAATCTCTCAGCGCGTCAAGCGGGTAGTAAAGACCGTCTTTTGCGGGATTGTGAGGGGAGTGGGAGCACGCTATTTCGCCTACGTACAGATTTGAAGCGATTCTTGCAGTTTCGTTTCCCGTCGTCATCTGTACCGTTATATCGCAGTTGTATTCTGTCGATATGTCTTTAAGCCGCTGAAGATACATATCCCCCATAAGCGTTCCGACGGGATACTGAAACGGATGGTCAAGATCGTAATCCTGAACAATCGGGCATTTATATCCGTTAAGATCTACCGTTTCAGAGTCGCGCAACGTGTCGAATTCCAAAAGAAATTCTTCCTGCTCTTTCTGCGAACACGAGCATACCGCTATAATTACGGTAAGCAGAAGAATAAACAGCGCGGGCTTTTTCATTTCTGAGCGTCTCCCGTTAATATAGTTATATAATAAATATATCATACTTTTTTGGTTATGTCAACTGCAAAATATACGATTTTAAAGATTGACTTTTAGTGTGAGACAGTGTATAATATAATCAACGAAATATCGCAAAGGAAGTCGTTCTTTATGAAAATATACAGACACTCTGCCGCAATTCAAACTGCGCTTATATTTATTTTTATTATTTCCGTTATTTTTTCACTGTCGTCCTGCGGCAAATATGTGTCGCATTATAAAGCAGTCGGTTTCGTGCATTCAAACGAACCGAAGTCCGCATTTATGAATTTCTATTCTTTTGAAGGCACAATGGTTTTCGTGATGAACAAAACAGGGGAGGAGCAGCTTCAATACTCTGCAAAGCTCGAATCGGGCAATCTTAAAGTATATTACGATAACGGCGGCGAAAAAACCGAACTTTCTTCGTTGAGCGGCGGCGAAACTCAGGAGATTTCCTTCGAAAATATCGCCGACGGCACGGTGTATATCATAATCGAAACAGACGGAGCATGCCAAAACGGAGAACTGAGTTTTAACATCGGCGGTTGAACTATGAGCAGTGTAAATAATTATGAAACATTAACGGGCGAAAGCATAGTCCTCAGAAAAGCAAGAGAAAGCGACTGGCAGTCAATGTTAACCCATGTCTGGGGCGACGAGGAAGTCTATAAGTGGATGCTCTTTCAGCCGACCCTGACGGAGGACGGGGCAATCGAAAGATGCAGGCGAAGCATTGCGTTTCAAAAAGAGCATTTTGCATGGTTTGTCGCCCTGAAAGACACCGACGAGGCAATCGGACTTTGCGCAATACGCGATAACGGAGAAGGACACTGGGAAGAATGCGGCATCTGTATCGGAAAAGCATTCCAGGGCAGGGGATTCGGCAAAGAGATGCTTTCTCTGCTGCTTGATCTGTCTTTCAATAAGCTCGGAGCAGATGATTTCCGCTACGGTTATTTTACGGACAATGAAAAATCGAAAAAACTCGCCGAAAAATTCGGGTTTGTTTTTGACCGTTTTGAAGATATGACACGCCCGTGGGACGGAGCACGGAAAAAAATCGTTTCCTGCCTTCTGTCAAAAGAAAAGTACCTGTCTCTCGGATAATAACCGTTATTATATCTGAATTTGCGCTATCTTGGCATCATAATTACGGCTATAAATAAAAATCCCCGGAACAACACGTCCCGAGGATTTTATTGTTATTATCTGTTTCCCGTGAAATATCACAGCTTATCGTACTTGTCAGCTTTACCTTTCGCTTTTTCAACAGGATATTTTGCTTCGTTTTTGCCCATCTTTTCCGTAACTATTTCGTCTTCGTCAAGGCCGAGCTTGTCAAGCAGATTGCGGCAGTAAACAATTACGTCGGCAAGTTCTTCCTTTACGTGAGCAAGATCGTAATTCTCGTCGCTCCACTGAAAGCACTCAAGAAGTTCATTCGCTTCAATCGATATTGATTTTGCGAGGTTTGCGGGAGTATGGTATTTATCCCAATCGCGCTCTTCGGTAAACCTGCGAATTCTGTCCAGTGTTTCCTGCCTCACTGTCTTTCACCGTAAACAGCATCCATTGCGCGGTAACAGGGCATCATATATTCTTCAACAATCGTTTCGTATTTTGTGAGGTTTGATTCAAGCACGGTTGATACCGGTGTCTGCGTATTTCCTATACCTTCAAGAACTCCGCGCGCGCCTTCGTCAAAGAAGCCGTATTCGGTATTTGTAACCTCGTTTACTACAATCTCGGCATCTCTTCTGTCAAAGAATATCTGTGTTGCCATGTAGTCTATTATGTCGTCTTTTGTCTTGTAAGCGTCAAACGGTTCGCACATCTCGGAGAGAATAAGCGCAGATGCAACAGGATCTCTTGAGTTTATGGGAATGCCGAAGCAAAGCAGCAGTACTTCGTTATATGAGAGATATTTGCCCGGTGTTGCTTTCGGACCCTGCGGGAACGGAAGAACGCCTACGTTGTCCATATTATACATAATCCATCTGGTGCTTCCCGTAAGCTCGTTCATCCATGTGAGATACATAACGCATTCGCCGTTAACAAACTCGTCATCGCCTACTGAGTCCGTATACGGATGGAAATAGTCGTGGCTTGTTTCATAATACATCTTCTGGCAGCGTTCCATCGCTTCTCTTCCCGCTTCCGTATATACGCCGGCAACAACTTCTCCGTTTTGATAAGTTGAAACCGCAACGCCGTTTGAAAGCAGGCAGTCTATCGCGTAATAGGGAAGGTGAACTCTTACTCCGTAAACGGTTCTCTCGCCTTCCGAGAATGTATATTCTTTAATTACCTCTTCAAATTTATCCCACGTCCACTGACCGTTTTCAACAAATTCGCGCGGGTCGGTCTGAGCTAGTCTTACAACCAGATTTTCGTTAACGGCAAGAATATGACCGGAAAGTCTGTAAATAAGATCGGGCCATGCAAAAGGAACTACGCCGTAAAGGTCATCTTCCCACAGCATCGGAATAAGCATGTTCGGAGTTCCCCATTTGTCGGTGTTTTTAACGTCGAGCAGAGAGGAAAGACCCATCAGGTTGCCTGCGCGCGCATCGTTGCGAAGCGTTCCGCCGGCAGCAACGATATCGTAATCCTGAAAGCCCGCAAGTATGCCCGAACGGAAATTGTCAACCATATTCGAAGACTGCGCATATTCTATTTTGCAGTTGAGCTTTTGCTCCACTTCTTTTCTTCGTTCAATTACCATGTCGGCAAGCTGCGTGTCGGGAATAAATCCGAATACCGAGCTTCCCGTGCTTCCGCCCCAGCCCCATACAAGCTTGAACCCGTCAAGGTCGGTCGCGGAAACGCCTTCTCCGAAATTGTATTCGGGGATAACTTCCGCTATTTCCTGGCTGCATGCGGTAAGAACCAATACTGAAATAAGCAGCATGCATAATATTTTTACACTGTTTTTCATTAAATTCCCTCGCTTTGTTAATCTTTGCTACATTTTACTATACTTTTCTTAATAAGTCAATAGAAAAGTTACATAATTTACATAGTAACGAATAATATTGACATTTTGTTTAATCGGGTGTAAAATAATACATAATAACCGAATTAGTCGGAAAGAGAGCGCAATATGAAATTCAAACATATAAACCGCCCGGGATTCTGGCTCGGATTTACGGACTTTTTCACGGCAGGTCTCTTTTTCCTCCTGTATATGCCGCTCGGCGGACTGCAGAAAGAGCTTGAATATATTCTCGGACATAAAGTTCAGCCCTACTGGCAGGCATATCTGCTCGGAATTCCCACGCTGTTTATATATACGCTCGTATGGATGGCGAATATTTCGGCAGAACTGAAAGAAAAAGCGGAAGAAATGCATATTGAAGGCCCGCATACTTCATGGAAACATATGTTCTGGTGGAATATGCTCGGCTGTTTCTGCTGCGGTCCCATGATAGCAACCCACCGCTTTTTCGGAACGCTCAACAAAATAGAAATAAAACTGAAATCCGAAAGCGAATAAATCCAGATAAATACTTTACAAGAACGCGGAAAAATGGTATACTGTAAAAAAGCATATCTGCGCCTGATTTAAAGAACATCTGAAAAGGAGAAACATATGTCGGTAAATTACAATAACGAAACAAAAACATTCACGCTTAAAGGAAAAAATCTCTGCTATTCATTCTGGATAAACGATCTCGGATATCCCGAACATCTTTATTTCGGCGCGCCCGTCGGTTCGGACGATCTGCGGTATACACGCGCGTTCGGCGCAACTTCAATGGCTGCCACCCCTCCGGGTATAGACAACGTTCCCTCGTATAACGCCTATCCCTCCGAACTTTCCTTTTTCGGCACGGGAGACTACCGCGAGCCCGCGGTACAGATTGTAAATCCTTCGGGAGACAGACTTTGCGAACTTCTTTTCGATTCATACGAGGTCGTATCCGTCAAACCCGGAATAAGCGTTATGCCTTCTCTCGACGGAGGCGAAACCCTGATAATTCATCTGAAAGACAGAATAAACCGTTTTGCCGCGGATTTATACTATACCGTCTATGACGACTGCTCCGTTATTGCAAGAAGATCCGTTTATAAAAATCTCGGCGCATCCGAAATAAAACTTGAAAGAGCGTATTCTTTCTCTCTCGCTCTTCCCGACCGCAATTATGAAATGCTCTCTCTTTACGGCGTATGGGCAAAAGAACGCCACATTGAGCGTATTCCGCTTCACCACGGCGTTGTTTCTGTAGATTCAAAACGGACAACGTCTTCCGCAACGCTTAACCCCTTCATGGCAATGCTCCGTCCCGATACAACGGAATCCCACGGCGAAGCAATAGGCGTAAACCTTGTTTACAGTTCGTCATACGTTCTCAAAGCCGAAGTAAATCCCGACGGCACCGCACAGCTTACCGGCGGAATAAACGATTTTGATTTCAACTGGAAACTTGCCCCGGGCGAGGAATTCGAAACTCCCGAAACGGTTATTGCATATTCAAACGAAGGTATCGGCGGAATGAGCCGCGCTTTTCACGATGCTTACCGCGAACATCTTATAAACAAACGCTTCGTGAAATCTCCGCGGCCGCTTCTTATAAACAACTGGGAGGCAACGTATTTCAATTTTGACGTTCCCAAGCTCTGCGCTATTGCCGACGCTGTAAACGGACTCGGAATAGACACCCTCGTCCTTGACGACGGCTGGTTCGGAAAACGCGACAACGACAGTTCCGGTCTCGGCGACTGGTTCGTAAACACCGATAAGCTAAAAGGCGGACTTAAAGCGATTATCGACCACGTTCACTCTCTGGGCATGAAGTTCGGCCTCTGGTTCGAGCCTGAAATGGTCAGCGAAGACTCCGATCTTTTCCGCGCGCATCCCGACTGGGCAATAGGAACTCCGAACAGAAAACACTGTTACAGCCGCCATCAGTTTATGCTTGATTTAACAAGAAAAGATGTCCGTGACCATATAGTAAATGCGGTCGGGGATATAATAGACAATAACGAGATTGACTATGTTAAATGGGATTACAACCGCAACGTAACCGAGTCGTGGTCCTACGGTCTCGATGCAGACAGACAGATGGAATTTGCCCACCGCTACGCTCTCGGCTTTTACGATATCTGCGAGCGCATAGTAAACGGACATCCAAACGTCTTTTTCGAGGGCTGTTCGGGAGGCGGAGCAAGATTTGACCCCGCCGTAATGCATTATTTCCCGCAGATATGGACAAGTGACGATTCGGATGCCGAGGAAAGAACTAAAATTCAGTACGGCACATCCGTCGTATATCCTCTGTCCTCCATGTCGTGTCACGTTTCCGTATGCCCGAACCACCAGACAAACCATACAACGCCGTTTGAAACACGCGCAATAATCGCCCATCTCGGCGCAACGGGCTACGAGCTTGACTCAACCCGATTCACCGAGGAGGAAAAGGCAGCGGTAAAGCGTCAGACCGAAGAATACAAAAAATCCGAAGATCTCGTTCTGACCGGCGATTTATACCGTATAGACAGCCCGTTCGATTCCGAATTCTTTACCGAAGCAATAGTTGCAAAGGATAAATCGAAAGCCGAGCTTATCTGCTACCGCAGATTCTCTTCGATTAACAACGAAATCAAGCGCGTTAAAATGGCGGGACTTAACCCGCAGTCAACTTACCGTCTCGAAGAAAAGGGCATTGTTGCAAAAGGTTCCACGTTTATGAACGTCGGCTTTTCTCCCGATTTTCAGCGCCACGATTTCTATGCGGTAAAATACCATTTCACAGAGATATAAGCCATGATTACAAACAAAGAAAAACTTCTGGATCTTTTCTGCCGCCTCGTTTCGTGCGACAGCCCGTCTTACGGCGAAAATGCAGTGCGAGATGCGGTTATATCCGAGCTTAAAAGTCTCGGTATTTCCGTTGAAGAGGACGGTACCGCAGAAAAAACCGGCGGAACGTGCGGTAATCTGTACGCGAAAATAGACGGAGATCCGTCTCTTGCTCCCGTGCTTCTTTCCGCGCATCTCGATACGGTTGAGCCGTCTGTCGGCAAAAAAGCGGTAGTTCATCCCGACGGACTGATATCTTCCGCAAAAGATACCGTTCTCGGGGCGGACGATGCCGCAGGTCTTACTTCAATCCTTCACGCAATAAGAAACGTTATCGAAAAAGGCGTTTCCCACCGTCCGGTCGAACTTGTTTTTGATGTCTGCGAGGAAAGATACTGCGTAGGCATACAGAAATTCGACTATTCAAAAATCAGTGCTAAACAGGTATACGTCCTTGATGTGGACGGCAGGGTAGGGCGTGCGGCAACGCAGGCCCCGTCGATAGTTCAGTATAAAGCTGTTTTTAACGGAAGAGCCGCTCATTCGGGCTTTTCTCCCGAGGAAGGGCTTCACGCGATAAAAACAGCCGCGGAAGCCATATCAAAAATCAGCTGCGGAAGAACAGGCGATATGACCGTAAATATCGGCAGCGTCAGCGGCGGCATTGCAGACAATATCGTGCCTCCCGAATGCACGGTAACGGGCGAAATAAGAGGTTTTAACAACGAGAAAGTAGCCGCAAAAACCGACGAAATCGGCGCCTTGATGAAATCCGTTGCCGAAAAAAACGGTTTGAGCTGTGATTTTTCCCGTACCGTAATATGCAGGGCGTTCAAAACCGGTGAAACCAGCGAAATCTGCCGTAATTACGCCGAAGCGTGCAAAAAATCGGGAGTAATCCCCGAATTTATCAAAACTTACGGCGCTTCCACCAACAATCACTGGTCCGAATGGGGCTTTTGCGGCCTCGTTATAAGCTGCGGCATGAATAACTGTCATTCCGTTGAGGAATGGACAACCGCCGACGAACTTTGCCGCTCCGCAGAAATAGTTTACAATATTATTACCGACTGCAAGGGCTAAATCTTTAAAAAAGCAACAACGTACAAAAAACCGACCCGAAAAAACTGTCAGGTCGGTTTCTTTGCTGTTTGGCGTTTATATATTTCAGTTTTCAAACGTGCCCCAGACGGCTTCCGAGCCGCGAACGGAGGGCATTACATACTCATCAAATATTGCTGCTGCAGATTCTCTGTTGCTTTCAATGTAACTGCTTATCGATCCGTTATAGGTGATAAATTCCTTATACTTTGAGCCGATATTGCAGTTGTTGAAAAGATTGTCCCACGAAATATACAATTTGTAGAAATTGTCGCAGTCACGCTCGTCAAAGAAATAATAGCGCGACATATGCTCTTTTATCTTTTCAAATGATTCAAATCCGGTAAGAGGGTCGTATAGTTTATCCAGAACAATTGCCGTTACTTCCGTATCGTGGGTAAGTACGGGCATTGTTATGGCGTTGCCGTATCCCGAAAATACCGAGCAGGCACCCCCCGGTTCGGCATTCGGACCGTTGGGATATATAAGCAGGGCGTAATTGCTTAAATTTTTCGATATGTAATAGTCGTCTTTTCCGAAAATGTAGGGTGTGCAACACATCCCCGCTTCGCCTGCATTGAATTTTTCAACGGTCGGAATAGGCATTGCGGTATAAACCGCATAGGAAAGACTGCCTTTTAATATGTCTCTTGCCTCTTCCATCGCAGCGGCCGCTGAATCGGAAGAAAAACCGAAAACAAATTCTCCGCTTTCGTCTCTTTCAACCATACGGTCTCCGTTTGACCTTACAAACATCTCAACGTATGCGCTGTCCGTAGTGGAAAATCCGTAGATTTTCACTTCGCCGCTTTCGATTACGGTATAGTCTTCTATACATTTGCGAAACTGTCCCCACGTCCATGAGTCCGTTTCAACGTATTCGCGCGGATCAGTCAGCGCAAGCTGGGAAACTATATCTTCGTTTACAACAAGAGGATATCCGAATGCAGATTGCGTAAGCAGAGGCCACGATACGGGAATAACGCCGTAAACGTCGTCCTCGTAGCATAAAGCGAAAAGCTGCTTTCTGTTGCCCCATTTCTCGCTGTCGTTGTAATCGATTATTCCTCCAAGCGATTTTATTCCGGTAAGAACTCCCGCGCGGATCGCTTCAGTCGCCGAATTTGTGTTTCCGCACAGGATATCGCATAAAAACGTACCGGCATAAGTCGAGGCGATAAGATTCGCAAAACTGTATCCGCCGTAAACGATTTCCAGCTTGCAGTTGAGCTCTTTTTCCGTTCGGTTCACGGCTTCTTTCGCAAGATCGGCAAATTCCGTTCCGATTTCGTAACCGAGAACGGTATCGTCCGTATATGCCGTTGCATATACTACCGTTTTCCCGCCGAGATCCGTGCCACCTGAAGAAAATGCGTTGAAATCTTCATCAAAAAACTCGGCGGGCGCCGAACATGAGCATACGGAGAGCACAATTGCTGCAATAATTGTTAACCCGACAATCTTTTTCATAACAATCTCCCGAAACATCATCGGTTATTTGACCGTATTGCGGATTATTCGCCGAAAACCTCCTCCGCAGTGGTTTCCATATTAACGACATATTTTACTCTGTTCTGCTCGTCAGCGTCGGCATATGCGTCAAGAGCTTCCCTCATGGATCTGCTGCTGTTCATATTGATGTAAACGTCCGTGCATGCTTCGCATCTGTAATTGTAAAGAATCGTATCATACATTTTTATGAAGTTGTTAACGTCTCTGTCATCAAAGAAATACTGCTTTCTCAGATAATCTACAATGTCTTCTTCGTTTTCATATCCGGGAAGCGGTTCGTATATCGCGTTAAGCAATACTGCGGACATGACGGGATCTTTTGCGCAAAGAGCGGGAATTGAAGTTGAAAATCTCGTTGTCGTTATTGTCGATCCCGTATTTTCAACGGTTCCGTTGGGGCCGTGCGGGAAAGGAACAACACCGAAGTTATCCATATTGAATACTATCGAGTTGTCCGTTCCGCAAAGGTCCGTGCCGTTCATCAGTGTGAGAACGGATTTTCCGTCAAGGAACGCCTGAAGCATATTCGTCCAGTTATTGTTCAGGTCAATATTAACGTACGTGGAATACTCGCCGAAAGTCCAGTTCCATGCCGTCTGCATGGCTTCAAAAGTAATGGGGGAGTGCAGACTGAGCTGAAATTCGCCTTTGTCGTCTTTAATAATAACGGGTTCGCCGTTGGTTGTATGCATGGTTCTGAAAAGCCAGTGAATCGTCGTCTGAAGCGCTTTAACCTCGTCTCCCGCATCGTTTATATGATTGTAAACGGGCATGAGCTCTTCAAGCGTCCTCCACGTCCACTCGTCGCGTTCCACAAGCTCGCGCGGGTCCGTCTGGCTCAAACGGCTGATAATTGTTTCGTTTACTACCATCGCTCCGTCAATCGAGCGGTATTTCAGCATAGGCCATGCAGCGGGAATAATTCCGAAAAGACCTCCGTCCCAGCACAGCGGCTTCAGATCTTCCTTCGTTCCCCATTTATCCGCGTTTGTATAATTAATAATATCTCCAAGATAAGTAATATCGTAAAGATATCCCGCTCTTGCAAGACCTGATATCGTGCTCGATTCCGCCTGAGCCGCATCGTAAAGAATAAGACCGGCAATCGATGATGATGTTATCAGGTCGGAAAGACCCTGGCCGGAAGTGTTGAGCGTTATTACAACGTTATATTTGTCCTCAACGTCTTTAAGGCGTCTCGCCGCAAGATCGGCAAACTCGGTGTTTACAACATATCCGAAATATTCTTCGCCCGTTGAATGTTCCTCATTTCTCTGAACGAAAACGAATTCCGCGCCTTGGTAGTCAATGCCCGTGATTTCCGTTGAATAATCGGGTATTATTTCCTGCTCTGCCTGCTGTCCGCAGGAACAGAGGGTAAAAACAACCAAAAGCACGATAACAAGGGAAATAATCTTTTTCATAACGACATTCCTTTCTCAATCTGTTTTCAGGTTACTTCAATTATATCTCAGAATTATATAATTGTCAAGATTTTTCGCAAAATAAGATTTAATGTGTGAGATCGCTCAGTTTTTTACCGTAAAAGAAATCCCTTACAATTTTGCCGTATTCCTCCCACATCGGGAGCGTTCGGCACTTCTCTTTTCTCGGACATTCGTTTTTACTCTTCGAAAGGCATGCAACGGGGCATAACGGACCTTCCGTCAGCTCAAGTATTTCGCCCACGGTATACTCTTCGGGCTTTCTGCAAAGCTTATATCCTCCGCCTTTGCCGCTCGCAGCTTCAACAAGTCCGCCCGCAACCAGCTCTTTAACTATTATTTCAAGGTATTTTTTCGATATTTCCTGTCTTGCGGCTATATCCTTTAAGGGAATGTATCTGTTGCTCCGTTGTTCCGCAAGATCAATCATAACGCGCACCGAATACCTTCCTCTTGTGGAAATCATTTTCCCGCCCCCCTTAGTTTGATCCGTCAGGTTGAATCTCTATACCTATTATATCACAAGGTGAGTAGGCAAGTCAAGAGTAAAAGAAAATTTTTAATACCTATTGACAAAGTAGGCGGGTAAGTGTATAATGTATACGGCAATCTTTCGAAAGGAGTCTGATAAATGATTTATGCTGATAATGCCGCTACCACCAAAATGAGTGCAACGGCAGTTAATACGATGATATCGGTTGCGGAAGAGGCGTGGGGTAACCCTTCGAGTCTTTATGCTCACGGACAGCGGGCAAAAGAGATTCTCGAAAAGGCAAGAGGGGATATAGCCGCCGTTATCGGAGCAGAACCGAGAGAAATATATTTTACTTCAGGCGGAAGCGAGGCGGATAATCAGGCGATAATGTCCGCCGCGGCAGAGGGCAGAAAGAAAGGGAAAATGCATATTGTTTCCTCCGCTTTTGAGCATCATGCCGTTTTGCATACGCTCGAAAAGCTGAAAAAAGAGGGGTTTGAAATCACTCTTCTGGATGTCCATTCAAACGGAATCGTAATTCCTTCGGAAGTCGAAAGCGCAATACGCGACGACACGTGCCTTGTTACCGTTATGTATGCAAACAACGAGATCGGCACAATCCAGCCCGTTAAGGAAATCGGAGAAATATGCAGAAAAAGAAACGTTCCGTTTCATGTTGATGCAGTCCAGGCGGTAGGACATATTCCCGTTAACGTTATAACCGACAGTATCGATATGCTTTCTGCATCCGCACACAAGTTTCACGGACCGAAAGGAGTCGGATTCCTGTATGCAAAAAAGGGAATCAGACTGTCAAATCTCATAGAGGGCGGAGCTCAGGAACGCGGAAAACGCGCAGGAACCGAAAACGTGCCTTCAATAGCGGCAATGGCTGAAGCGCTGAAGGAAGAAATCGCAAAAATTGCGGAAAAATCCGCTTACATCGCGAAAATGCGCGACAGACTTATATGCGGACTCTCCGAAATCCCGCATTCCGCATTGAACGGTGACGGTAAAAAACGCCTTCCCGGCAATGTAAACTTCTGCTTTGAGGGCATCGAGGGCGAGTCTTTGCTGCTTTTGCTTGACGACAGAGGAATTTGCGCATCGTCTGGCTCGGCATGCACGTCCGGTTCGCTTGATCCGAGTCACGTTCTTCTCGCTATCGGAAGAGTTCACGATGTTGCTCACGGCTCTCTCCGTCTGAGTATCGGAGAAGAAATAACCGATGCCGATGTTGAGTATATCATAAAATCGGTTAAAGAAGTAGTAGAATATCTCAGAGGTTTTTCTCCGATATGGAGAGACCTTGTTTCGGGAAAGAAAGAATTTATTTTATAAGGAGGCATAAAAATGGCTTTATACAGCGAAAAAGTAATGGATCACTTCCGCAATCCTCGCAACGTCGGCGTACTGGAGGATGCAAACGGAATAGGCGAAGTGGGCAACGCAAAATGCGGTGATATTATGAAAATGTATCTCAAAATAGAAAACGGTATCGTTCAGGACGTAAAATTCGAGACCTTCGGCTGCGGCAGCGCAATAGCGTCCAGCTCCATGGCAACGGAAATGATAAAAGGAAAACCCGTAAGCGAGGTTAAAGAGCTTACAAACAAAGCGGTTGCCGAAGCGCTTGACGGACTTCCCGATTACAAAATGCACTGCAGCGTTCTTGCGGAGGAGGCTATAAAACTTGCCCTTGAAGACTATGAGAAAAGAACGGGCGAAAAAATCTGAAATTTTTGTGAACCTATTGACATAGTAGGTAAATAGTAGTATAATGTTTGCAATCAGAAAAAGGAGGCGCAAAAGATGATAGGCAATCCGGCTTTTAACGGAAAGATCTATATGTGTTGTTGTCGAATGCTATGCTCCCGGGATTCATCTTCGGACGGGGCGTTCGGCTGCCTGAAACTGCGCCTCGATAATATACGGTGTTAACTTAACGTTTACTCGCTGTATTCCGACTGCCCGGGAGCTAAAATAATAGTTTCCGGGCAATTATTATACTAAAAACAAAAAAGAGATTTAAAGGAGAAAAAATGAGTAACTATAAATTTGAAACGTTACAGCTTCACGTAGGTCAGGAAAATGCGGATCCCGCAACGGATGCGCGCGCCGTTCCCATATATCAGACAACGTCTTATGTTTTTCATAACAGCAAACACGCCGCAGACCGTTTCGGACTTGCCGATGCGGGCAATATTTACGGCAGACTAACAAATTCCACTCAGGAAGTTCTTGAAAAGAGAATTGCAGCGCTTGAAGGCGGAAGCTCAGCGCTCGCACTCGCATCGGGCGCTGCGGCAATCACCTATACGATAGAAGCGCTTGCAGCAAACGGCGGACATATCGTAGCGCAGAAAACCATATACGGCGGAAGCTACAATCTTCTTGCGCATACTCTTCCCCAGTACGGAATAAAAACAACGTTTGTAAACGTACACAATCTTAATGAGGTTGAAAACGCAATTACGGAAGACACACGCGCTGTTTTCCTTGAAACACTCGGAAATCCCAACAGCGATATCCCTGATATCGACGGCGTATCCAAGATAGCTCACAAACACGGACTTCCCGTTGTAATCGACAACACTTTCGGGACGCCTTATCTTATCAGACCTATCGAGCACGGCGCCGATATCGTTGTTCATTCCGCCACCAAATTCATAGGCGGACACGGAACCACACTCGGCGGAATAATTGTCGAATCGGGTAAGTTCAACTGGAGCGCAAGCGGAAAATACCCCAATATAGCCGCACCCAATCCGAGCTATCACGGAGTATCGTTCTACGATGCCGTCGGACCTGCCGCATTTGTAACTTATATCCGCGCAATTCTTTTACGTGATACCGGCGCAACGATTTCCCCGTTTAATGCATTCCTGCTTCTTCAGGGCGTTGAAACTCTTTCTCTCCGTCTTGACCGCCACGCCGAAAACACGAAAAAAGTCGTTGATTTTTTAAGCAAACATCCGAAAGTTGAAAAGGTCAACCATCCTTCTCTTCCCGAACATCCCGACCACGCGCTTTACGAAAGATATTTCCCGAACGGAGGCGGTTCGATCTTCACGTTCGATATTAAGGGCGGCCGCGAAGAGGCATGGAAATTTATAGATAACCTTAAAATATTCTCGCTTCTCGCAAACGTTGCGGATGTAAAGAGCCTTGTTATTCATCCCGCGTCAACAACTCATTCACAGCTTTCTGCGGAAGAACTTGACGAACAGAACATACATGAAAATACAATCAGACTTTCAATAGGCACGGAACATATCGACGATATTATTTCCGACCTTGAAAACGGCTTTAAAGCCATATAATCATACAGAGGAGATTTGAATTATGTCTCATATTTATAAAGGTCTTACGGGGCTTATAGGCAATACGCCGCTCGTTGAAATAACCAATATAGAAAACAAACTGAAACTCGAAGCAAAAATACTTGTCAAACTTGAATACTTCAATCCTGCGGGAAGCGTCAAGGACCGCATTGCAAAGGCAATGATAGAGGACGCCGAAAACAGGGGACTTCTGAAAAACGGCTCGGTTATCATAGAACCCACGTCCGGCAATACGGGTATCGGTCTTGCCGCCATCGGAGCGTCGAAGGGATACCGCGTAATACTCACAATGCCTGAAACGATGAGCGTTGAAAGAAGAAACATCTTAAAAGCATACGGCGCCGAAGTTGTGCTTACCGAAGGCGCCAAGGGAATGAAGGGCGCTATTCAGAAAGCGGAAGAACTTGCTGCGGAAATTCCGGGCAGCTTTATCCCAGGGCAGTTTGTCAATCCGGCAAATCCCGCAATTCACAAAGCAACAACGGGTCCCGAAATCTGGAACGATACAGACGGTGAGGCAGACGTTTTCATCGCCGGAGTAGGAACCGGAGGCACGTTGACGGGAGCAGGAGAGTATCTGAAAGAAAAGAATCCCGGTATCCGTATAATTGCCGTTGAGCCCGATGATTCTCCCGTTCTTTCCGAAGGAAGATCGGGCGCGCATAAAATTCAGGGAATCGGCGCGGGCTTTGTGCCGGATGTACTGAATACAAAAATCTACGATGAGATAATACGTGTTGCCAATCAGGACGCTTTCGATACTTCGAAACTTCTTGCCAAAAACGAGGGAATATCCGTCGGTATTTCATCCGGCGCCGCACTTTTTGCCGCAATCTCCGTTGCAAAACGTCCCGAAAACAAAGGCAAAACCATTGTTGCGCTTTTGCCGGACAGCGGAGACAGATATTACTCCACCGCGCTTTTTTCGGACTGATTTATGATTGACTGATTACTTGTTTCGGGAGTGTGAAAAATGTCTTATGTCGGTAAAATATTACAGGAACTTGACAGCGTTTCTGTAAAATCGGATTTATCGCCTGAAAAATCTCCCCGTATTTTGCCCGATAAGATAAAAATACGCGCGATACTTTACGAGACGCGTTCTCTGCTCTTTCCCGGTTATTTCGGAGCAGACGAAGTTTCATCGCGCGAATCCGCAGCAGAAAGGATG
>CAMZEM010000030.1 GCA_947305805.1 uncultured Clostridia bacterium
ACTGGTGTTCCTCCCAATATCTACGCATTTCACCGCTACACTGGGAATTCCGCTTACCTCTACCGCACTCAAGAACATAAGTTTCAAATGCAGCTCCGCAGTTAAGCTGCGGCATTTCACATCTGACTTTACATCCCGCCTACGCACCCTTTACACCCAATAATTCCGGATAACGCTCGCCACCTACGTATTACCGCGACTGCTGGCACGTAGTTAGTCGTGGCTTCCTCCTATGGTACCGTCACTATCGTCCCATAAGACAAAGGTTTACAATCCGAAGACCTTCTTCCCTCACGCGGCGTTGCTGGGTCAGGCTTTCGCCCATTGCCCAATATTCCCCACTGCTGCCTCCCGTAGGAGTCTGGACCGTATCTCAGTTCCAATGTGGCCGTTCAACCTCTCAGTCCGGCTACCGATCGTCGACTTGGTGAGCCGTTACCTCACCAACTATCTAATCGGATGCGAGCCCATCTCTCAGCGGATTGCTCCTTTGATGTTTGAAGCATGCGCTTCTAACATTTCATGCGGTATTAGCGCAAATTTCTCTGCGTTATCCCCCTCTGAAAGGCAGGTTGCTCACACGTTACTCACCCGTCCGCCACTAAGTTTAATTTCATTTGACCGAAGCCGCATTCCATTAAACTCCGTTCGACTTGCATGTGTTAAGCACGCCGCCAGCGTTCATCCTGAGCCAGGATCAAACTCTCAATAAAGTATTTTAAGACTTCCTTGGAAGTCTCTTCGTCTCTTTTGAGTTTGTCCCAGATCATTTCTAATCTGGTTCGTTCGTTTTTTCAAAGAATCGACAGAGTATCAATTTTCTTGTACTCTTTTTCTTCCCCGATGAGTTTTCTCTCATCTCTTTACAGGGTATCACTGTTTAATTTTCAAGGTCCATTTCGCTCTCCCTCAGTTTTTCTCTCTCTTTGGGCGAGCTTGATTATTATATCACAAAACTTCACCTTTGTCAATATCTTTTTTTGTGAACTTTTCGTGAACATGACCACACCCCTCTCCTTTGCCTTCCGCCTTTCGAAAGAGGGTGCGAATATTATATCAATTTTTTCGGGGGTTGTCAACCGTTTTTTGTGTTTTTTTGCCGAAATAAATCGTAAATCACAAAAATAACCGGTCGGATAATGATTCCGACCGGCAGGTTTTATTTGAACGGTTACAATATATTATAGTGTGATTTTCAGGCAGTTTGCGGTTGCGGACGGAAGTTTTTCGGGAAGTTTTACGTTAAGCGTTCCGAACGGCTGCTCAAAATCGCATTTGCCGAAGCCGAGCAGAGATACTTCCTTTACGCGTTCCGTAAACGATTTTATCACCGCAACTCCGTTTGAAGGAGCAGCCATCATAAATGCGTAAACGGCGTTGTTTTTTGCGGTGAATCTGTAATCGCCGGACATCCATTCAACTTTTCTTTCGGTAAAGCCCTCGGGATTGACGCGGCTTTCGCCTTCGGCGCAGATCCTCCACGGACGTGTGCCGTATACGGCTTCCGAGTTTACGGCAAACCATTTGCCTATTCCGTCAAGAATATATTTTTCCTCGTCGTCTATCGTTCCGTCCGGCTTTTGCAATACGTTTAAAAGCATGCATCCGTTTTTGGAAACGATATCAACGAGCATTTCGATTATGTGGGACGGTTTTTTGAAAACCTGCTTTACGTCGTAAAACCAGTTGCCTATACACGTATCTGTGTGCCACGGATCGGGCGAGATATCGGTAAGCTGCGATTTTTCGATATCCAGCGTGCCGATTTTATAAAATTGCGGGCGTCTGTCTTTCTGAAGATAGACAACCGAGTCGTCGCCGTTGCGTTCCGCCGCCGTATTATAATAATAGGAAAGGAAGTCAAGACCGGCCCTGAAGTTCGGGTCGTCCGCATTTGAACTGCCGATATCGCCGAAAGGCAGTCCGCCGTCCGTATAAATCAGGTCGGGACGGTAAAGATCAACCATCTCCTTTACGCTGTTATACCAGTATTCGTGGTATTTTTTATTTTTTGTATACCAGACGGGAATACGGTTTCTGTCCTTGTTAACCTCATCGACATACTCGTAGTTGTCATGGTAAAAATCGCGGTTTTCGGGGTCGTTGCCGTCGTATGGCACGCCCGCATACGGACCTTCCCTGTCGGAGAGTTTGTTTACCGTCCACCATGAAAAAGACGCCGCGAGGTGTTCGCTCATACCGAACGGCATTCCGTGCTTTTTCGCCGCCTTTTGCCACAGACCGCAGATATCTTTGTGAGGACCGAAGTTTACGGAATTAAACCTGTTTACCTTTGAGTCGTAATTAAAGAAATTGTCGTGGTGAGTGGCCTGCGACATAAAATATCGCGCTCCGGACTTATAATAAAGATCCATAAGGCCGTCGGGATCGAAGTTTTCGGCATGCCAGAGTTTAACGAGGTCTTTGTATCCGAATTTCGACGGATGTCCGTAATGCCTCAGGTGATAAAGATACTGAGAACTGCCCTCGATATACATATTTCTTGCGTACCAGTCGCCGTACATCGGAACGCTCTGCGGACCCCAGTGGCTCCATATTCCGAATTTTGCATCTCTGAACCATTCGGGGCATACGTATCCGCGAAGAGACTCGAAGCTTGCTTCAAAATGCTTTGCCATACCGCACCTCCGCTTATATTTTACCTATGTCTTTTCTGTAATAGCAGTCTTTGAACCGTATTTTCGCAACGTCTTCGTATGCGTCTGCCGCTGCCTCCGCAACGGTTTCGGCAATTGCGGTAACGCCAAGAACGCGGCCGCCTGAAGTTACGGTCATTCCGTCTTTGATTGCCGTTCCCGCATGGTAAACAGTGGACGTTATGCCCTCGCCGAACGAAATAACGTACCCTTTTTCGTATTTTTTCGGATATCCGCCCGACGCCATAACAACGCATACAGCCGCGGCGTCAAGCCACGAAAAATTGACCGTATCGAGTTTTTCATCGGCAACCGCTTCCATAATTTCAAGCAGATCGCCGTCAAGAAGCGGCAGAACAACCTGCGTTTCGGGGTCTCCGAAGCGGGAATTGTATTCTATAACCTTCACGCCGTCGTCCGTAAGCATAAGCCCGAAATAAAGAACGCCCTTAAATGTACGTCCTTCTGCGTTCATTGCCCTGACGGTCGGAATAAAAATCTTTTCCATACATTCTTTCGCAACCGCGGGAGTATAAACGGGGCTCGGAGCAAGCGTGCCCATTCCGCCCGTATTCGGACCTTTGTTTCCGTCGTAAGCGCGTTTGTGATCCTGCGCGGAAACCATCGGGCGAAGCGTTTTTCCGTCCGTAAATGCGAGCACGGAAATCTCTCTGCCGTAAAGGCAGTCTTCCATTACAACTTTTGCGCCTGACTCGCCGAAGACTTTGTCGCACATTATCTCGGTAAGGGCGTTTACCGCCTCTTCTTCCGTCTGCGCAACAACAACGCCTTTGCCAAGAGCAAGACCGTCCGCTTTGACAACTATCGGCGCGCCGTGCTTTTTAACGTATTCGCATGCGGCGGCATAATCGTCAAACACTTCGAAATTCGCCGTGGGAATTCCGTATTTTTTCATCAGCTGCTTTGAAAAAACCTTGCTGCCCTCGATTATGGCTGCGTTTTTTCTCGGTCCGAACGCCTTTATTCCCTCTTTTTCGAGCGCGTCCACCATACCCAGCATAAGCGGATCGTCGGGAGCGACAACAACGAAATCTATGGCATTCTGTTTTGCAAATTCAACAACGCCGTCAACGTCCGTAGCTTTCAGCGGTATGTTTTTAACAAAATCAAGCTCCGTGCCGCCGTTTCCGGGAGCGGCGAATAAAAGCCCCGTTTTGCGGGACGCTATGAGACTTTTTATTATCGCGTGCTCTCTTCCGCCGCCGCCTACTACGAGAACCTTTTCGAGATTTTGCTGAATATCCGTTTCTTCTATTATTATATTCTTTGCTTTTTCAACTTCTTCGCCGTGTTTTTCGGGGAATTTACCCGTAACGGAAAGGTATACCGCCGCCGCGGTTATTTTACCGTAAAGGGCGCCGGGATGATAGTCCTCGGGAAGATGAAGATCGTCGTAATCGAAAACTTTTTCCTTTACCGCTCTGTCGTGAATATATCCCGACGGAATAAAACGGACGGGCAGGGAACGAAGTTCGTTTACCCTGTTTCTTCCGACGTCCCACTCGGTTAAAAGAAAATACACTTCCGCGCCGTTTTTTATGCGTTTGATTATTTTTTCAACGGAACTGCGGGTGGGGAAATAATCCGTGCCGTATTCCTGCAATACAACTATATCCGCCGCCGCAAGCTCGGACGCAAAATCGCCTTTTTCAAAATCCGCTTCGTGACGGGCAAGAGTGTATCCGCCTTTTTTGCAGGCGAAAACGTTTATTTCAATTCCGTTTTCCGTAAAAAGACTTTGCGTCGCCTCCGGAACGGAGTTTGTTGTAATAAGACTGTTGCCTATAAACACCAGATTTTTCATGGTTTGCCCTTTCGTTATACGTTAAATCTGAATAAAACGACGTCGCCGTCTTTCATTTCGTACGTTTTTCCTTCGCTTCTCACAAGACCTTTTTCTTTTGCCGCGTTCATAGAACCGCATGCGATAAGGTCGTCAAAAGCAACTACTTCGGCGCGGATGAAGCCCTTTTCGAAATCGCTGTGTATTTTGCCCGCCGCCTGAGGCGCTTTCATGCCCTTCGTGATTGTCCACGCCCTTACCTCGTCGTGGCCTGCGGTAAGGTAGCTTATAAGACCGAGCGTGGCGTAAGACACTTTTATAAGTCTTGAAAGACCGCTCTCCTCAAGTCCTATATCTTCAAGGAAAAGAATCTTCTCCTCTTCTGAAAGTTCGGAAATCTCTTTTTCGAATTTTGCGCATACGGGAAGGATCTCGGACCCCTCTTTCCCGGCGTATTCCTTAACCGCTTTGTAGTATGCGTTGTTTTCTCTGTCGGCAAAATCGGCGTCGGACATATTTGCGGCGTAGATAACGGGTTTTAACGTTAAAAAACTTCCTGCGGCAAGGACCGTTTTTTCGTCGTCCGTCATTTCCATCGAATGAAGCGGTCTGCCCGTTTCGAGAAATTCCTTTGCGCGGGCAAAGAGTTTCGCCTCCTGCGCAAGCGTTTTATCGCCCTTTGCGTTCTTTTCCGCGTGGGCGCACATTTTTTCAGCCGTTTCCATATCGGCGTAAACAAGTTCGAGATTTATCGTTTCTATATCGCGGACGGGGTTAACGCTGCCGTCTACGTGCACGATGTTTTCGTCGTCAAAGCAGCGGACCACGTGGACTATCGCGTCAACCTCCCTTATATGCGAAAGGAATTTGTTGCCCAGCCCCTCGCCGCGCGACGCGCCTTTTACAAGACCCGCTATATCCACAAACTCTATAACGGCGTGAGTGGTTTTAAGCGGATCGTACATTTTTGCAAGTACGTCAAGTCTTTCGTCGGGCACGGCAACTACGCCCACGTTCGGCTCAATTGTGCAGAACGGGTAGTTTTCCGCATCCACGTTTGTGTTTGTTATTGCATTGAAAAGAGTGCTTTTTCCTACGTTGGGAAGACCTACTATCCCGAGTTTCATACGCTGTCTCCTTAACTTCATACGGTTCGGTAAAAGAATTATATCACAAAAAGCCGTCTTTCTCAATAGACCGCGCGAAAAAACCTGCAAATAATTTGTAAAATTTTTAAGAGGTACGCATTTTCGGTTGCAAAAATACAAAAAATATGCGGAAACGGGGTATTGTCACTTGATTTTTTCCTTAATTTATGTTAACATATTATATATATGCTTTTTCGGAGGCGCGGAATGCTCGGCGTTAAAATAGTTTGCGTTGGAAATCTGAAAGAAAAATATCTCAAAGACGCCGCGGCGGAATATATCAAACGTCTTTCGAGATTCTGCGACCTTGAAATTACCGAAACGCCCGAAAGCACGCCGCAAAAGGAAAAGGACGCCATACTTAAAAACGTAAAGGGCAAAACCGTCGCCTTGTGCGTTGAGGGCAAACAGATGCCGTCCGAAAAACTTGCGGAGTTTATTGAAAAAACAGCGCAGTCCTCCCCGAAAATCACTTTCGTTATCGGCGGTTCGGACGGACTTGACGAGGAAGTGAAATCGCAGGCGGATTTAAAGCTTTCTTTTTCGGAAATGACTTTTCCGCATCAGCTTATGCGGATAATTCTTCTCGAGCAGATATACAGGGCGTTTACTATAATAAACAATATAAAATACCACAAATGAGGTGATACGGTGAAAACGGTAAATTACAAAACTCAGGGAACGTGTTCAAGAGAGATAAACGTAACGGTAAACGACGAAAACAAAATCGAGTCTATCGAGATTATCGGCGGCTGCAACGGAAATCTCAAGGGAATATCGAGCATCCTTATAGGAATGGACAAGGACGAGGTAATAAAGAGATTTTCGGGTATTACGTGCGGCTACAAGCCGACGTCGTGCCCCGACCAGATAGCAAAAGCGCTTTCTCAGATATAAATATATTACGGAGGACAAACGAATATGGACGCAAAAACATGGCTTGAAAGCCCTAACGTTGACGAACTCACAAAAAAAGAGCTTTCCGCTATAACGGACTCTGCGGAGCTTGAAGACAGATTTAACGGACTTCTCGAATTCGGCACCGGCGGTCTTCGCGGAACTCTCGGCGCAGGCACAAGAAGAATGAACGTATACACCGTGCGTCACGCAACACAGGCGCTTGCGGATCTGATAAATTCGCAGTCCGTTGCAGACGCTCACGTTGTTATCGCTCACGACAGCCGCAATTTCTCGCGCGAATTTGCCGAACAGGCGGCATGCGTGCTCGTTGCAAACGGCATAAACGTATATCTTTTTGACGAACTTCGCCCCACGCCCGAGCTTTCGTTTGCCGTAACCGATCTTAAATGTATTGCGGGTATAGTTATAACCGCTTCCCACAATCCCAAGGAATACAACGGTTACAAGGTTTACTGGGACGACGGCGCGCAGCTCTCGCCCGAACATGCGGACGTTGTTTTTGCGCAGATGAAAAAGACCGATATGCTCTGCGGCGTAAAAACGGTTCCGTACGAAGAGGCGGTAAAGACAATAAAAGTTCTTGACAAGGAATACGACAACAGATATCTTTCAAACGTTCTTAATCAGCGCATAGACCCCGAGCTTATCAAAAAACAGAGCGGTATGTGCATAGTTTATACGCCGTTCCACGGCTCGGGATACAGACTCGTGCCCGAAGTGCTTAAAAGAGCGGGATTTACGAATATCGTAACCGTGCCCGAACAGATGGTGCTTGACGGCAACTTCCCCACCGTTAAATCGCCCAACCCCGAAAACCCCGAAGGTTTTACGAGAGCGATAGAAATAGCAAAAGAGCATCACGCCGACCTTATCATAGGCACAGACCCCGACGCGGACAGAATGGGTATTCTCGTCAACGCGGGCGGAGAGTATAAAATCATAACGGGCAACCAGATAGGCTGTCTGCTTCTCGATTACATTCTCCGTTCAAGAAAAGCGCTCGGCACTCTTCCGGCAAACGCATGCGCGGTAAAAACGATAGTTACAACCGAGCTTGCCGCAAAAATCTGCGAAAAATACGGCGCTTCGATAGTAAACGTGCTTACCGGCTTCAAATTCATCGGCGAAAAGATGAATCTTTTCAAGAGAACGGGCGAACATACCTTCGTTTTCGGCTTTGAAGAAAGCTACGGCTTCCTTGCGGGAGACTACGCTCACGACAAAGACAGCGTTTTCGCTTCTCTTCTCATTTCCGAAGCCGCCGCATACTGCGCGGAACACGGCCGCACGCTCTGGGATGCGCTCTGCGATCTCTTTGCGGAATTCGGCACGTATTTCGAAAAAACAGTCAATATTCAGATGCCCGGCTTTGACGGTCTTGCAAAAATGAAGAAAATGATGACATCGCTCAGAGAAAGCCCGATTGAAGAGCTTGCCGGAATAAAGGTTGCCGAAAGAAAAGACTATATCGGCGGCATTGAGGGCCTTCCCCCGTCAAACGTTCTTTACTATACAATGGAGGACGGCAGCGTACTCGTTATCCGTCCGTCGGGCACCGAGCCGAAAGTTAAGCTTTACGTAATGGTAAGCGACAAAAACCGCGAGCTTGCCGAAAAGAAAGCCGACACCTTCGCAAAAGCGTTTACCGCAATCACCGACAAAGCGGTCTGAAAAAACACAAAAAGCCCTGCCGCAAAAGGCAGGGCTTTGCAAAAACAGAAAAAGGACGGGTGCCGATGAGTATATTTGACGGAATTCTGCTTGCGGTTGATATGGATGGCACGCTTACGGACAGCAGGGGCGGAATAAGCGAAAAAAATGCGGAAGCGATAAAATATTTTCAGCAAAACGGCGGACTTTTCACGGTCGCATCCGGAAGACCGCCGAGACATTTCGATAAATTCTCCGATATTTTCGTTCCCAATACGTATATAATCTCGCTTAACGGATCGATGATTTTCGACCCGAAAACACGAACGGCGGCAAGAAAACATCCGCTTCCCGAAAGCGTTATTTCGGACACGGTAAAAATCGCGCGTTCGCTGCCGGAAGAATCGCAGACAGGTATTCATTCCGAAACCGCCTATTACTGCTTTCCCGCAAAGGAAATTACCGAAGAATCTTTTGAGAGTATAAGCGGCGGGCTTTACGATATAATGTTTATGCAAAACCGCGAATATACCGAAATGCTCAGTTTCACTCTTCCCCCTCTTTACCCCGAATACAAATTTGCGCGCGGCTGGTCGGAAGGACTTGAAATGTTTTCTCTTTCAGCGGGAAAGGGCAGCGCGCTTTCGGAAGTTAAGCGCTTAACGGGCTCCCGCCTTGCCGTTTCCGCAGGCAATTACGACAACGACCTTGAAATGATTGAAAAAGCCGATATCGGCGTTGCCGTTGCAAACGCCTCTCCCCGTCTCAAAGCCTCCGCGGACGTTGTCACCGTCTCCTGCGACGAAAACGCGATAGCCGCAATAATAGAAATGCTGGAAAAGAATAATTAATGCGGGATTAAGGCGCGTAAGACAAATAAAAAAGCTGAGAATTTCAATATTCTCAGCTTTTTTTGATGAATTGGCTTCGCCGTGAATTATTTCTTCGAAACATGAATTGAATTGCTTTGCAATTCATATTATTTCCGCATTTCGCGTTATCTTTTCCGCAGCATTTGCGTCGTTTTCGTCAACGGTCAGGTCGAAAGACGGCTCTTTGTCGTATGCGCTGCCGACGCGGACGGTGAAAATCTTTTCGCCTAAAACGGTCTGCATAAGATATACGTCGTCTTCGTCTATTTCCGAGGCGGTAAGTATTACTATCAGCCCCGCGTCGGTAAGAATATTCGCGGTTTCGGCAAGACGGCGGATATGCTCGTCACGTTCGTCCCTGTCTTCGCTGTGTCCCGTTTTGATATCCGCGTCAACGCCGTATAAAACGTTGCCTATACCGAGGTAATAAACGGCTTTTCCGCTTTTGAAAAGCGATTTTTCAAGGGCGCGCGCAACTGTTTTTCTGTCCGAGTTTTTCTCGCCCGTAATCATTATTACAAGCGGTTTCTGTCCGAATCGCTCCATTCTTTCGGTAAGAGAAACGCCGCCGTGCTCCCATTTGAAATTGCGGCGGGCAACGGTTTCTGCAACTTTTCCGCCGTCAGGCGTTCCCGTTATTATGCCGCCGCCGGCAATTTCGTATCTGTCAACGATAACGAAGCGTCCCGTGCCTGCAAGGTCGGAGGAAATATCAAAAGCGATCGGCCTTTCGAGCGCGAGCGTACACTGCGCAACCTCGTTTTTTTCAACGGACTGCTTAACGGTTTTTTCGAGCGTTGAAGCGTTGAGAACGTAAGTTATTTTTTCAAGGCGCATCGGCACTTTTGCCGAGCCGGTTTTAAGAAAGAAGCGTCTGTTGTCGCAAAACGGCTCTTTGCCGAGCCAGAAAAGCGAAACGTCTATGCGCGATGCCGTAACGGGCGGTTTTTCATCCGTTTTAACGGCAAGGTCGCCGCGTTTAACGTAAATCTGCTCCGTCATGGTAATTCCCGTTGAATATCCCGACGTCACAAAAGTCCTTTTCGGTCTGTTAAACTCTTCTATGGACGCTACCGTGGTTTTTTTGCCCGACGGGTAAAACATTATGCCGTCGCCCACTTTAAACGTGCCCGATTCTACCGTGCCCGCAATTATGCGCCGCTCGTCCCCCGACGAGGTGAATTTGTAAACGTCCTGCACGGGCATGCGGAAGGGAAGGTCGTCGGGCGGCGGTTCTTCCGAAAAGGCGTCGAGCTGTTCAAGCACGGTAAGCCCCGAATACCACGGCATATTTGACGATCTTATTGCGATATTGTCGCCCATTGCCGCGCTTACGGGGATAAACGATACGGGCGTTACGCCTGCGGCGGAGAGAAATTCCGTGTAATCCTTAACTATCGAATTATAGATTTCTTCCGAGTAACCCGCTATATCGAGCTTGTTTACAAGCACGGAAACCTGCTTTATGCCGAGCATTGAAAGAATATATCCGTGTCTGCGCGAGTTTTCGCGTATGCCCTCGTGAGCGTCTATTACGAGAAGGGCAGCCTCGGCGCGCGACGCCCCCGTTATCATGTTTTTAAGAAACTCTATATGTCCCGGAGCGTCAAGGATAATATATCTTCTTTTTTCCGTTTTGAAAAAACAGCGCGCAATATCTATCGTTATGCCCTGCGCCCGTTCGTCTTTGAGCGCGTCAAGCAGAAATGCGTATTCAAACGGCTTTGAGTTTCTGCGGCACATCTCTTTTATCTGCTCGAGTTTGCCGAGGGGAAGCGAGTTTGTATCCGCAAGAAGTCTGCCTATAACAGTGCTTTTACCGTGATCGACGTGACCGACGATAACGATATTCATATCTTTTTTACATGTATCCATCTTTGCGAAGCTCCTCCAGGCCGCCTCCGTCCTCTTTATCCTGCGCGCGGCCGGATCTTTCGGCGATATTTGCGAATTTTCCGCTTTTCAGCTCCGCGATTATTCCGTCAAGGTCCTTCGCATCGCTTTCAACGGGGTTTGTGCAAGGCCAGCATCCGAGCGAACGGTATCTTTTTCCGTCCCCCTGATTGAAATATAAAGAGACTACCGGCACGCCCTCGCGCTTTATATACTCCCAGACGTCAAGCTCCGTCCAGTCAAGAAGAGGATGCACACGTATATGCGTGCCGGGAGCGAAATCAGTTTTATACTGACCCCAGAATTCGGGCGGCTGATCGCCTATATCCCAGTCGTTGTTTTTATCGCGGGGCGAAAAATATCTCTCTTTCGACCTGCTGCCCTCTTCGTCGGCGCGTATTCCCACAATAACGCCCGTATACGGCTCGGTATTTGCGTCTTTTTCGTATTTTCCCGTTGCGTGGTTAAGTCTGTATCTCGGCCATTCGCCCGAAAGCGTGTTTTTAAGCGCCTCGGTTTTAAGATTTTTGCAGCATTCTATTCTCGTTGCGCTGCCGTCCGGGAAAGTGAGCTTTTTTTCGAGCGCTTCACGGTTTTCGCCGTAAATCATATCGAGCTTCCACTCTTTTGCGAGTCTGTCGCGGTATTCTATCATTTCGGGAATTTTATAATGCGTATCTATATGCACGAGCGGAAACGGAACGTGGCCGTAAAACGCCTTTCTCGCAAGACATAAAAGCACGGTTGAGTCTTTGCCTATCGACCAGAGCATACAGAGGTTTTTAAACTGGCTGTATGCTTCGCGCAGAATATGTATGCTTCTGTTTTCAAGTCTGTCTAAATGATCCATATATTTTCCCTCATATTGGCAATAACGAAACCTTTTGCGTTGAAGGTATCAGCGCGGTTATATCTCATCGGGGTAAGGTCGCACTGTAAAAATACGCCGCCCGCGCATTCGGCAACCGCCTGCATGGCGCACGTATCCCACTCGTAAGTTCCCGCAAAACGGTAGTAGCTTTCGGCTTTTCCCGCCGCGATAAGACAGCCCTTTATGCTGCTGCCGCACGGGATCGCTTTTGATATTCTGTCACGGTTTTTTTCGATAAGCGCCTTCGTTTTTTCGTCAAGTGACGAGCGAGAGTGCATAACGGTGATTTTGTCGGTTTTATCGGAAACGAAAACGCGGTCGTTTTGACAAAAAACGGTATATGCGTTTTTCGCGCTCACTCTGTAGGCGCCTCTGCCCGTGAAAGCGTAGTATAAATCGCCCGTAACGGGTATGAAAACTACTCCCGCTATCGCTCTGCCGCAGTGCGAAAGACCGATATTTACGGTAAATTCTCCGTTTCTGTCCACAAATTCGCGCGTTCCGTCAAGCGGATCGATTATAAAGCAGAAATCGTTTTCACGCCTCTTCGGATCATCCGCCGATTCTTCGGAAAGTCTTGCAAAATCGGGGTATTTTTCGGCGAGGACGGCGTTTATGTATGCGTCAGCCGCTCTGTCCGCGTCGGTGATCGGCGAGTTGTCGGATTTATAATCGACGGAGTAGCCGCGGGAGTATATCTCGTTTATTTTTTCGCCCGCGTTAACCGCCGTTTCGGTTAAAACCCGCATAAGAGAGTCTGCGCTTTGCAGAAACGAGTGATAGTCAAAAACGGCTTTTGCGCACTCGTAAACGTCGCTTTTTGCCGTTTCGAGGTGCAAATCGGGGCATTCGGGCGCTTCGTAGGGCGAGGATACGCCCGTAAATTCCTTTATTTCACCGCTTAACGCTTTTTTGTAAAGTCCTTTCGGGTCTCTTTGCATACAGACTTCCGCGGGAGCGTCAACAAATACTTCAACGAAAGCCGCAGCGGGAGATATAATCTCTCTCGCTCTTTCTCTCTGCTTTTCATACGGACTTATCGCGCTTACAAGCACCGTAAGCCCCGCCTGAGCCATAAGTTTTGCCGTTTCGGCTATGCGGCGGATGTTTTCGTCTCTGTCCTCTTTCGAAAATCCGAGATCCGAATTGAGCCCGAAGCGGAGATTGTCTCCGTCGAGAAGAAACGTTTTTATGCCGCTCTCAAAAAGCATTTTTTCCGTCTCGCAGGCAACCGTGGACTTACCCGAGCCGGAAAGCCCCGTAAACCACAGAACGCAGCCGTGCTGTCCCATAAGAGCTGCGCGTGACGAATCGGATATTTTATTTGAATGATATGTTATATTGTCCATGACGAAAGCTCCGATATATACTATAATATGTAATTATACTATCCGTCCGCAAAAAAATCAATACCGCGGGCGCGTTTGTTGCGGTTTTATTCAAAAAAACGCGGAAAAAAGTCAAATAACTATTGAAAAAAACCGCGAAATATGATAGTATTTAAAAAAAAGAACAGGAAAGAGCGAAAATGACAGTAACCGTAATCGGCAGGGGACATTCAGGCACAAGGGCAATCTCGCATACGCTTTCGGCAAGCGGATTTTTTATGGGAGAGCCGCTTAACGTTTCGGGCGACCTTTTGCCGCCGCAGAAAATGTACGACGCATGCAGGGTTTTTGCGGAATACGTTGAATATAAGGGCAACATGGAGTGGGATTTTTCAAAAGTCCTCGCAATGGACCCCACGCCCGAATTTGTAACGCTTATCGAAGAATACCTTCATACCGTGCTTGAAAGCGAAAGCGAACTGAAGGGCTGGAAAATTCCGGAAACAACGCTCGTTTATCCGTGGATAGTGAAAATGTTTCCCGATATAAAATATATCCACTGGGTAAGAGACCCGAGAGACTGCATTCTGGGAGGACACCTTACAGACGACCTTAACGATTTCGGCATAAAATACGATAAAACCGACGACATACGCTTTAACCGCGCGGTAAGCTGGAAATATCAGAGAGAGATAATGAAGGCGACCCCCGCTCCGAAAAACCTGATTTCCGTCCGCTTTGAGGACATGGTTTTTTCGCAGGATAAAACCCTTGAACGCCTTTCGGAATTTCTCGGCGTCCCTCTCGCAAAAATAGAAATGCGCCCCGAATCCGTAGGTAAATACAAAAACGACTCCGGAACGCATATGTTCGGCTTTTTTGAGGACGACCTGAAAGAGTGCGGATACGAAAACAAATAATAAAAAGCGGTGAAGAAAAACATCTTCGCCGCTTTTGCGTTTACCGGTTATATTTATCCCGCCATAATATCGGGAACGAAGTTTGTATTTACAATGATACGGTGTCCTCTTGCTTCGTCATAATTAAGACACAAGTATATTTGAATTCGCTTTTCTCCCGTCGCCGGAGTCCACGATGACTGATCCAGCCCTTTAAGATTACTTTTATCGCAGTTTTCAAGATGGTCGACAACGTTGTTATCGCCGAGAGTAAAAGCTAAATAATAAACGTCCGAGTAGTTCGGATGGAGCTTTTCCAATTCTTCGGGAGAGCATCCGTAATCGCCGAATTCGCTTTGCCTTATCTCAAGATCCGATACTGTATGGGAATAATCGCCAGGATTATGTTCACAAACCTTTTCTTCACAAAAAAGTCCCCAACAGAATATGCAGTCGTAGCCGTAATAATCAAAATAGTTGCCCGAGTATGCTAAACGATTATAATAAAGTTCCGCTAAACTTGAAAGTTCGTCCATAACGGCGGTATCCTGTTTTTCCCACGCTCTCATGAAGGCGGCAATTATTTCCTCATCGCTCATTGCGGAATAATCGTCGTTGTTTTCAACCGCCGGTCCGTTCTCTTCATTTTCTGGCTGCCCGGGGTTTTCGGAATAACCATTCTCGCATCCGAAAAGGAATAAAACGAAAAAAAAGGCAAAAATGAGTAATATGATATTCAATTTGCTGGAATTATTTGGCTTCATTTTTTTGATTCCTCCTTATTTCCCGAGTTGAGATTACATATTTAATACATATTAACTATATAATAGTTACTCATATAATAAATATTTTTTTCGCTGATTGAGCCGTAAGAGGATCCCTGCAAATTATGGTCTGCGAAACGAAGTTTACCGGTCGATGAATTATACCCAACACATATATACACGTGACTTCCTCCGTTGACAAACAACAAATCGCCGGTTGTCATTTCAGAGCAATTGTGTGTACATGTTGAGCTGACATAATATTGTGAACCGTAAGAATTATTTTCAATATTTGTTCGTAACGATGTGTAACTCCAATCATAAGCATAAGCGTCATTATTTCGGCAGGTGTGGTTGGGATTGAATGACGTGCAGGTGCAAACTGTAGATGATTTTGTGTAGTACCAAAGATTCGAACCTGATGTCTTTTGCGCTAATCCGCCGTAGGCCAAACATTGAGATACAAAATTTGCACAATCGTTTGCGCCTAAATGTATGTAGTTTTTGTAATTGGGAACTCCATAGTATGTCAGTGCGTAAGATGCCGCTTGGCTGGGATTATATGCTGTAATGGCTCGATCATTATTAGCATGGCTTATGTTTGCAGTAGCTTTATTGTAGCTCGAATCGGTTATTATCTCTCTTAAATCAAGGCCGTCGGGATACAACAGACCTTTTAATACGATACCATTCTCGTCAACTATTGAACCTGTAATATTAGTATCGCTATAAGCATCATTAATCAAAAAATACGATCCGTTGATTTTCGAAAATTCCATTCTGTGCGTGATTCCAACGTCCGTTACTATTGTACCGTCATTTTCGGTGAATTTGATTGTTTCGTTAACAGTAACAAACAGCTTTGCCTCTTCAGTATTCCATTCAAACAAACAACAGCGATACTCAAGATTGCAACTTTCATAGTATTCAATCCCGCTGCCAAGAACGAAGTATCTTTGAAGTTCGTAAATCCTTTCGTTTTCCCTTGCTAAAAGATGACCAGCAATTTTACCCTTGATAGTGCCGGCTTTTAATAGAAGCGTATTGACAGTGTTGTCAAGAGAAAATGCATCCGTCAAAGACTGCCTCCTTACACTGAAATAGAATCCAACAATTTCCGAAACCTCTGCCGGAATATCTGCGGCTATAAGCAAATTTTGAACTTCAATGTTGTTATCAGAGGTATGAGAACAATGAAATTCTCAGCTTGTTTTATTAATCTGTTAAAATGTGAATTACGCGCTCATATTCAGAATTGACGTTGCGATGTTGAAGTATACGAGCAGCGACAGCGCGTCTACTATGGTTGTGATAAACGGACTTGCCATTACCGCAGGGTCAAAGCCGATTCGTTTTGCAAGCAGCGGCAGCGTGCAGCCCACAAACTTTGCTATAACTATCGTTACAACAAGGGTAAGGCAGACAACAGCGGCAGTTAATACGTTGCCGTTCGTTTCGCCGAGAAGCATGATCTTTCCGAAGTTTGCCGCGCCCAGAACAAGTCCGCAAAGCAGCGCAACGGTGAGTTCTTTAAGCCATATTTTGAATATATCGCGGAATTCTATTTCGTTAAGCGCAAGTCCGCGGATTATAGATACCGATGCCTGCGAGCCGGCGTTACCGCCCGTATCCATAAGCATGGGGATAAACGCGGCAAGGACGGGAATTGCGCCGAGAGCGCTTTCAAACGATGTGATTATGCGTCCCGTAAACGTTGCGGAAATCATAAGAAGCAGCAGCCACGGAATACGTTTGAGCCACGTTTCGAAAATGCCGGTTTTCATATACGTTTTATCCGTAGGCGTGATAGCCGCCATCTTTTCGATATCTTCCGTGTTCTCTTCCTGGATGACGTCGATAGCGTCGTCGATGGTTACAATTCCGACAAGACGGTTTTCGTTGTCTACAACGGGAAGCGCAAGAAAACCGTATTTTACGAAGTTTTCGCCGACCTCTTCCTTATCCTGCAGCGTGGAAACGCTTATTACGTTCGTTTCCATTATGTCGCCGATAATGCTCTTCATACTCGTTAAAAGCAGTGTTTTAACCGAGATAAGTCCGAGCAGATGGCGGTTTTTGTCTATAACGTAGCAGGTGTAAATCGTTTCCTTGTCTACGCCTACGCGTCTGATTTTTTCAAACGCCGCGGCAACGGTCATATCTTTTTGCAGATCGACAAATTCCGTTGTCATAATGCTGCCCGCGGAGTCTTTCGGATAGTTGAGTATCTCGTTTATCTGCGCGCGCATTTCGCTGTCTGTGTTTGCGAGTATTCTGCGGACGACGTTTGCGGGCATTTCCTCAATGATATCTACCGTATCGTCGAGGTAAAGCTCGTCAAGAACTTCGCGGATTTCCTTATCGGAAAACGCTTTGAGCAGAAATTCCTGTTCGTCGCTGTCCATTTCA
Organism: uncultured Clostridia bacterium; assembly: GCA_947305805.1. Taxonomy (GTDB): domain Bacteria; phylum Bacillota; class Clostridia; order Oscillospirales; family UBA644; genus HGM12619. The sequence goes on from CAMZEM010000030.1 coordinate 17,217, forward strand.
ACGAATGTTTCCGCCGCTAGCTCTTTGGGCAGAAGACGGAAAACAACCGTAAGGCTTTCTTCCGGAATTTCAGAAAGAAGTATCGCGATATCCGCCGGATTGAAGGCACTTAAATAATCGCGAAGTCCTTTAAAATCTTTTTTCTCCAAAAATAAAAGGGTTTCCTCTGTCATTAAAATCCTCCTTCTTTTTTTGCACATCCGAGTGCTTTTTTAGGAAGTAATGACACGTAAACCCCGAAAAAAACGGCAACCGAACACGGCTATCCGAGATATCCGTAAAGTTATCGTTTATTTAACCA
>CAMZEM010000031.1 GCA_947305805.1 uncultured Clostridia bacterium
CGTCCATTTCCCTGGCTCAGCTTCGATTTTGTATTGAATAGGCCTGCCGCCGTCCGGAGAAAACTCGCTGATCTCGTTTTTAGGCAGCTCCTCCGGCCATACGCTTACGAATACGTCGTCCCTGCCCTCGTCATTTTCTTCAGTAATCGGTTTTTCGTCTTTTATCATCGGCTGTTCGTCTTCTGCTTTTGTTTGAAGCAATGTATCAAGTTCTTCAGTATTGTTTTCGTTAGAGCAGCCGGAACCGCAGAAAATAATCGATAACAGTAAAACAGGAACGATTATCATTATTGTCAGTTTCTTCATATAGTAAACCTCCGTCTAAATAAATACTATTCGCTAAATAAATGATACTATTATTTAATGATTTTGTCAATCATTTTCAACAGTTATTCAATAATTGTTCAAAAAACAAATAAAACGAGCGTTATACCGCTCGTTTTATCGTCCATTGATTATTGAAGATCATTTCCTGAGTATTCTCATTGAATTAAGTATCGCTATCAGCGCAACACCGACGTCGGCAAAAACAGCCATCCACATATTCGCCGCGCCGAATGCGCTCAACAACAGGAATATCGCTTTTACGCCGAGCGCAAATACTATGTTTTCAATTACCGTTTTTTTCGTTTCTTTAGCGATTTTCATCGCTTCTGCAATCTTGGAGGGCTCGTCTGTCATTAAAACGAAGTCTGCCGCTTCTATCGCCGCATCCGAGCCCGTTCCTCCCATCGCTATCCCTATATCCGCTGTGGCAAGCGAAGGAGCGTCGTTTATGCCGTCGCCCGCAAATGCGATCTTACTACTGTTATCCGTTTCCTTCTTGATTTTTTCAATTATTTCGACCTTTTCGTCCGGAAGAAGAGATGCGTAAAACTCGTCAATTCCCGCTTTTTCACAAATGTCTTTTGCAATGATTTCGCTGTCGCCCGTCAGCATAACGGTTCTTTTTACGCCGAGTGTTTTCAGATCGGACACCGCATTTTTGCTGTCTTTCTTGATTTCGTCAGAGATCACGATACATCCGAGATATCTGCCGTTTTTTGCTACGTAAACTTTCGTTCCCGCGCCGTCAGCGTGAGAATAATCAATATTGAATTTCTCCATCTGCTTTTCGTTTCCGGCGAGTATCTCTTCCCCGTTTTTAACTGCGCGTATACCGTACCCGGCTGTCTCTTCATACTCCGATATGCTATTGCTGTCAACGCTTTTTCCGTAATTTTCAATAACGGAAACCGCTATCGGATGATTTGATAAGCATTCCGCATAAGCTGCCGCTTCCGCAAGCTCTTCCGCGTCGATTCCATCTGAGGGAATTGATTCTGAAACTTTGAAAACGCCTTTCGTTATCGTTCCCGTTTTATCGAAAACAACCGTTTCTACCTTGTTTATCGCTTCAAGATGATTTCCGCCTTTAACAAGTATTCCGTGTCTCGACGCCGCGCCTATGCCGCCGAAAAATGCAAGGGGTATCGATATGACAAGCGCGCACGGACAGGATATAACAAGGAAAGAGAAAGCCCTGTAAAGCCAGTCGGACCATGCACCGTTAAAAAAGAGGGGAGGGATCAGCGCAAGAAGCGCCGCCGCTGCAACAACTGCGGGGGTATAATATTTTGCAAAGGTGGTAATAAAGTTTTCCGTCGGCGCTTTGTTTGAAGATGCGTTCTGTACAAGCTCGATTATTTTTGATACCGTCGACTCTCCGAAACTCTTTGTCGTTTTAACTGTAATTACACCGTTTACGTTTATGCTTCCCGATAAAACTTCGTCTCCGCAAAATACGCTTCTCGGCGCGGATTCGCCCGTGAGCCCTTTTGTATCAAGCGTCGATTCGCCGTCAGTAATTATTCCGTCAAGCGGTATTTTTTCGCCCGGACGGATAATTATCGTTTCTCCCGTAACTACTTCGTCGGGGGACACCGCAACCTGTTCTCCGTTTCGTAAAACTGTCGCCCTGTCAGGACGGATATCCATAAGTTCGGTAATGGATTTTCTTGAACGCCGCACCGCAAGCCCCTGGAAAAACTCACCTACGGTATAAAACAGCATTACCGCAACCGCTTCCGGAAATTCGCCTATCGCAAATGCTCCGACGGTTGAAACAGTCATCAGAAAATTCTCGTCAAAAATTCGGCCGCGTATAATGTTTTTTAATGCGTGTAAAACAACTTCGCAGCCGAGAACTACATACGCTGCAATCAGCATTGAAATATATGCGGCAAAGGGGAAATCGGTAACCGCATTCAGTATCAGAGCAGCAGCGTATATTACAGCGCCGATTATTATTTTAATAAGCTCCCGTTTATAATTCTCATTCTCGTCATCATGACAGTGGCCTTGACAGTCTCTGCATACTTCTTCAAATTCATTCTCATCACAGTCATGGCAGTGTGAAAAGCTTTTAACGGAAAACTCAACGTCGGGCTCATGCGAATGGACAATTTTTTCAACGTCGCTGTCGATATCACTCTCATTTTTACCGTCAAATTCTACCGCCATGCTTTCCTGCATAAGATTGACGGATGCAAAAGTCACGTAATCAAGCTTTTTTACCTCGTTTTCGATTTTTGCGGAACAGTTCGGGCAGTCAAGCCCTTTTAAAATGTACTCCCTCTTCATAATTATTCTCCCCCTTATTTAAACAGTTGCTCAATTATTCAACTATCGGGCATAATAATACTGTATTTCGCATAATTTACTCGTTGATATGTTCAAGTCCCATATCTATTATCTGTTTTACGTGATCGTCGGCAAGCGAATAATAAACGTTTTGTCCTTCTTTTCTGAATTTTACGAGATCAAGAAGTCTCAACGCTTTCAGCTGATGCGAAATTGCGGATTTTGTCATTACGAGCAGGGAGGCGAGATCGCAAACGCACATTTCGCTCTGTTCAAGAGCGTGAAGCACTTTTATTCTCGTCGGGTCGGCAAACATTTTATACAAAGTTGAAAGCGCAACGTAATCGTCTTCCGCAAGCATACTTTCTTTTGCTTGATTTACCGCGCTTTCGTGAACGGTTTCGCATTGACATACGGTTTCGTCAGTCATTTTTCGGCTCCAAAATTAAATAGTTGAACAATCGTTCAACTATATTATATCCGTTTAAATCAAAAAGTCAATACCCTTCTTTAAACTTCACATTTATTTGCGAATTGTTTTTTTTATTTTGACATTTTGGAATGATTTTTCCCCGTTACTTGATTTTTTTTATAATTTGTTGTATAATAGGGTATACGGCATGATGTTTTTAAGGAGATACAATTCATGAAAAAAGATATAGTTATTATCGGTGCAGGCCCCGGCGGTATTTTTTCGTCCTATGAGCTTATAAAGCTTAATCCCGGGCTTAATATCACTGTTCTCGAAGCCGGCAATCCGCTTAATAAACGCAAATGTCCCATAGACGGCAAAAAGATAAAAAGCTGTATAAACTGCAAACCCTGTTCGATAATGAACGGCTTCGGAGGCGCAGGAGCGTTTTCGGACGGTAAATACAATATCACAAACCAGTTCGGAGGCACTCTTTACGAGTATATAGGCAAGCAGCAGGCAATTGAACTGATGCATTATGTCGACGGCATCAACCTTGCATACGGCGGAGAAGGGACAAAGCTTTACAGCACCGCTAACACATCCATAAAAACGCTCTGTCTGCAAAACAATCTTCATCTGCTCGATGCCTCCGTCAGACATCTCGGTACGGACATTAATTATATCGTTCTCGACAATCTTTACAACGAGCTGAAAGACAAAATCGATTTCAGGTTCAATTCTCCCGCCGTAAAAGTTGAAAAAGCTGACGGACTTTTCAGAATTACAACCGGTAAAGGCGAAGTATTCGAAGCCGAAAAATGCATCATTTCCGCCGGCAGAAGCGGAAGTTCCTGGATGGAATCCGTCTGTCAGGATCTCAATATTCCCACAAAAAGCAACAGAGTAGACATAGGCGTAAGAGTTGAGCTTCCCGCGCTTCTGTTTTCACATCTTACGGACGAGCTTTACGAAAGCAAAATCGTATACCGCACCGAAAAATACGGAGACCTCGTCAGAACGTTCTGCATGAACCCCCGCGGAGCAGTCGTCAGCGAAAACACAAACGGAATTGTCACCGTTAACGGACACAGCTATGAAGATCCCGCGCTTCAGACCGAAAACACAAATTTCGCGCTTCTTGTCGCAAAGCATTTTTCCGAACCGTTCAAAGATTCAAACGGCTACGGCGAAAGCATCGCACGCCTTTCGAATATGCTCGGCGGCGGCATTATAATTCAGCGTTTCGGCGATCTTGTTTCGGGGCACAGAAGCACAGCCGCAAGAATCAGCGAGTCGTTTACCGTTCCCACGCTTGCCGCAACTCCGGGCGATCTCAGTCTTGTAATGCCTAAGAGAATTCTCGACGGTATTATAGAAATGATTTATGCGCTCGATAAAATCGCTCCGGGTACCGCTTCGGGAGACACGCTTCTTTACGGAGTAGAAGTTAAGTTTTACAATATGGAAGTTACTCTAAGCGAAAATCTCGAAACAAACCACAAAGGCCTTTTCGTTATAGGAGACTGCAGCGGAATTACCCATTCGCTGTCGCATGCATCCGCAAGCGGAGTATATGTGGCAAGATACATAAGCAAAAATCCAGACAAATAAAAGGAGAACCGTAAAAAATGGCAATAAAGGCGGTACTTTTCGATCTTGATGGAACTTTGCTTCCGATGAATCTTGAAGAATACCTTAATGTTTATCTTTCAAATCTTGCAAAAAAAGTCGAACCGCTCGGATACGGCAAAAAAGAGTTTATCGCAAGTCTTTGGGCAGCAACCGAATATATGGTGAAAAACGACGGAAGCCGCACGAACGAGGAAGTATTCTGGAAAGAGTTTTCAAAGATACACGGGGAAACCGTTTACGGGCATATTCCTGTTTTTAATTCGTATTACACAAACGAATACAATCTCGCAAAAGAAGTATGCGGTTTTGATCCTATGGCGGCAAAAACCGTTGAATACCTGAACAACAGGGGTATGACACTTGTATGCGCAACAAACCCCTTGCTTCCGTATGTTGCCATGCAGTCAAGACTTTCATGGGCGGGAGTAGACGAAAACTGTTTCAGCCTTATTACCGCATACGAAAACAGCCGTTTCAGTAAGCCGTTTCCCGGATACTACCTCGAAATTCTGTCGAAAATCGGTAAAAAGCCCGAAGAATGCATCATGGTAGGCAACGACGTTTCCGAAGATATGCCGGCAAAAAAGACGGGTACAAACTGTCTTATAAACAAAAACGGAGAGGATATTTCCGCATACCCCAACGGCGGATTTTCCGATCTTATAGACCATATTGAAAGTATCGAATAGCATTACGGCGCCTTGACGGCGCCGTTTTGTATAAAAATATATTCTGTTTTTTATTAAAACAACTTGACATGCGACGGAAAACAGTATATAATAAATATAATTACAGACAAATAAACAAAGGAAATACTTGTATGAAAAAAATTGTTTTTCGCTCGTTGATTTTTCTTGCGGCAGCGGCTGTGTTGTTCTCCCTTTGCTCCTGCTCGCAGCCGGACGTCGAAAAAATAAAAGATGAGGAGGTCTACTCTTTGGAATTTGATAAGCTCTTGCAGAATACCGCACCCGAAAAAGGCGATAAAATTGCCGTTATGGAAACAAGTATGGGAACAATTAAACTCAGATTTTTCCCGAAAATCGCACCCAAAGCCGTTGAAAACTTCATTACGTTGTCCGAACGAGGCTATTATAACGGCGTAACTTTTCACCGTGTAATGGACGGCTTTATGATTCAGGGCGGAGACCCGACCGCAACCGGACACGGCGGCGAAAGCTGCTGGGGAAAAGAGTTTGAAGACGAGTTCTCAAAATATCTTTTTAACTTCAGAGGCGCGCTCTCCATGGCAAATGCGGGCGCAAACACAAACGGAAGCCAGTTTTTCATTAATCAGAACAACGGATATTCCGATGAAAACTGGGAACTTATCGAAGACAGATACGGTATAGACCCTGACGTCATCGAGCTGTATAAACAAATGGGCGGAGGCGCTCCCTGGCTCGACGGACATCACACCGTATTCGGACAGGTTATCGAGGGCATGGATGTCGTGGACGCCATTGCCGCAGTCGATGTGAACCAGTCGAGCAAACCGTATGAAGACGTTACCATAATCAGTATTACGATTGAGGAATACAACGGCTGATTTATAACTTTTACATAAAACTATCAAACGGAGGTAAACTGTAATGAAAAAAACCATTAATGTCGGTCTTGTCGGCTATAAATTTATGGGCAAGGCGCATTCAAACGGTCTTACTCAACTGCCTATGTTTTTTGACACTTCTGCAGATGTTGTTAAAAAAGCAATTTGCGGCAGAGATGCGGAATGGGTTGAGCAGAGCCGCGTAAAATTCGGCTGGGAATCATGCGAAACTTCGTGGCAAAAGCTTGTTGCCCGTGACGATATCGACGTAATCGATATTACCGCACCGTCAAATGTACATAAGGAAATTGCGCTTGCGGCAGCAGCTGCGGGAAAGCACATTTTCTCTGAAAAACCTCTTGCTTTAAATACGTCCGACGCAAAGGAAATGCTTGACGCCGCAAAGAAGGCGGGCATCAAACATCAGGTCGGTTTCAACTACCGTTTCGCTCCCGCGGTAGTTCTTGCAAAAAAACTTATTGATTCGGGCAAAATCGGTAAAATATTCCATTTTCGCGGTTCGTTCCTTCAGGACTGGATTATAGACCCCGATTTTCCGCTTGTATGGCGTCTTGACAAATCTGTCTGCGGTTCCGGTTCTCACGGAGACCTCGGCGCTCACGTTATCGACGCGGCGAGATATCTTGTCGGAGATTTCTCAAAAGTAATGGGTATGTCAAAAACGTTCGTTACCGAAAGACCTCTCGTTGAAAGAATGACGGGCCTTTCCGGAAAAGCCGGCGCAGATGCTCCTCTCGGAAAAGTAACCGTTGACGATGCCACGATATTCATGGCGGAGTTTGAAAACGGAGCGCTCGGCGTTTTCGAGGCTACCCGCTTTGCCGCAGGACATAAAAATGATATGTCATTCGAAATAAACGGTGATAAGGGCTCTCTGAAGTTCTCATTTGAGAGAATGAACGAGCTTTGGTATATGAGCCGCGAAGACGAGGAGGATCTCCAGGGCTTCCGTCTTATCCAGGCATCCGAAGGCTGCCACAATTACGCTTCTCACTGGTGGCCCGCAGGTCATGTTCTCGGTTATGAGAATACTTTTGCCCATGAATTCTATGAATTCTACGAAGCTATCGCAAACAATACGGATACCTGTCCCGATTTCTACGACGGATATAAATGCTGTCAGGTTCTCGATGCAGTTGACAGGTCCATCGAAAACCGCTGCTGGATAAACGTAGGCGAAATTCAATAATTATTATAAATAATGCTGAGGTGTTCTTTATGAAAAAAATAAATGTTGTTGTTTGGAACGAACATATGCAGGATGCTACCGACGATAATGTAAAAGCTGTTTATCCCGACGGTATGAATGCCGCGCTTAAAAAAGGCATTACCGCAGGAAACGACTTTTTCGAGGTTACCGAGGCTACTCAGGATATGCCCGAACACGGTCTTACCGAAGAACTGCTTTCAAAGACCGATGTTCTCATCTGGTGGGCGCATTGCGGACATCACCTTGTTGACGACGAAGTTGTTGCAAGAGTTATCCGCCACGTACAGGCAGGCATGGGCTTCATCGCTCTTCACTCCGCTCATTATTCCAAGCCTTTCACGCGCCTTCTCGGCACAACAGGCAGACTTATCTGGCGTGAATCGGGCGATACCGAAGTCCTCTGGAACGTCAATCCGTCCCACCCGATTACTCAGGGTATAGGAGATAAATTCATTCTTCCCCACGAAGAAACATACGGAGAATTCTTCGATATTCCCAGACCGGACGATAATATCTTTATCGGCTGGTTCTCGGGCGGCGAGGTTTTCCGTTCGGGGCTGACGTTTACAAGGGGACTCGGCAAAATATTCTATTTCCAGCCCGGTCATGAAACCAATCCGACTTTCTACGACGAAAATTATCTTACCGTTGTCAGAAACGCAATCAAATGGGCAAATCCCGGAAAAGAAAGAGTTTTCCTCGATGCTCCGTGGGTCCCCGCTACAATACAGAATAAATAATTTCCCCAGTAAATTATAAAGAGAGGTTTTCGGGAAGTGAAAATAAAAAGGATAATCGCCGTTATATTCTGCGCCGTAATCGTTTTTTCAACCGTTTCGTGCGCTACCGAGGGCGAAGAGAGATTCGACCTTGACTTAACCGTCATGGAAACGAATGAAGCTGATTTTGAGGGACAGAAGCTGAAGTATCTGTTCGACCCCGTCATGAACTGGGCAGTATCTGCGTCAAACGATTCTTTCCTCGGCTATACGTACAATACGGTTCTTGCGGATGCGGCAATTAAACGCGTTAAAGAAATCGAAGTAAACCATAACTGCACGCTTATTATCGAATCACGTTCGGGACTTCACGAATACGTCAAAGCTCCCGTCTTTTCGGGCGTTTATGTCGCAGATATCGTTTCCGGTATCTCGGATATGATAGGCGATAACTGCCGTGTGGGACTTTATGTCGGCATGAGCGAAGTATCCGATATCATCGATATTACGGATTTTTCCAAATGGGGCGAACTTCCGTTTCTTGAAACGATGTTTTACAACAACGATCTTTACGGTCTTGTTCCCGCCGCATGGCCGGAGCTCACTCAGATAAACTTCGGATACCCGGTCGTTTTCAACGGCGCCATATTTGCCGCCAACGGTCTTACAGATCCGCGCGAATATGTTGAAACGGGTACGTGGAACTGGAACAAATTCAGCGAAACAGTCGAATCCGCTCATTTTGAAGAGGGCGGAGTTGTAAAACATTTCGGCTTTATGGCATCTTCGTCCGTTCTTACCGAAATGTTCCTTTTCTCAAACGGTGCGGCTCCCATATCGCTTGATGCAGACGGCAATCCGTATTTTTCAATGTACGAGCGTGCCGGAACGAGCGCTATAGACGCTTGTATCAACTTCTATCAGACATACAAAGACACGTGTCTGCACAAAAACGCTCTCCGCTATAACCACGACGAAATAGCTCAGGGTTTCTGCCTCGAGGAAGCTTCAATGGCAGCGATTTACACCGGCTATATATACGGCAGAGATGCAATTGTTGCTCAGAAGGTCTACAATTTCGGCATTCTTCCTTTCCCCCACGGACCGGATGTTCCCGATGATTACGCATACGGCGTTATAGAAAATATTTACTCCGCATTCGCAATGCCGCTCACAACCACAAATGCAAGACATACCGCAACAATCATCAACGAGCTTTACGATCCCCTCGAGGGCTTCGAAACACGTGAAATCGTTCAGGAGTATATGTCTTACAACTATTTCTTTGACGAAAGAGATGCGGATGTTTTCTTCAGGATGTACGATAATTGCGTATACAACTATTTCCACTGGACAAATGCGGGACTTCTCAATAACTTCCTCGGTCAGCATTCCTCCGTCGAATTCGTATCGGCCAACGAAACCTCCATCAACGAGCTAATCGTTGACTACTGTATTCCCATAGTAGACTCTATTCTTAACATTTACGGCGAATACAACGCATATCAGGATTGAAATTATTAAACAAAATATAAATCTGAAAGGAATAATACTATGAAACTCGGCGTTTTTACAGTTCTTCTCGGCGATATGGAATATCCCGAAGCATTTAAATATCTTGCATCCAAAGGCGTTCAGGCAATAGAACTCGGTTGCGGCGGATTCCCCGGAAACGCTCACTGCAAACCGAAGGAGCTTCTTGCGGACAGTGTAAAATTCGATGCTTTTATGGCTGAAATCAAAAAATACGGTTTCACCGTTTCCGCTCTTTCCTGCCACGGCAATCCCGTTCATCCCGATAAAGCCGTAGCCGCAGCTTTCGAAGAGGATTTTGAAAATGCATGCCGTCTTGCTCAGAAAATGGGCGTTAAAAGAATCGTTACGTTCTCTGGTTGTCCCGGCGGATCGGCCGAAGACAAAACTCCTAACTGGGTAACGTGCCCCTGGCCGGACGATTTTCTTAAAATAGTCGACTATCAGTGGAATGAAGTGCTGATTCCTTATTGGAAAAAAGCAGTCGCTTTCGCAAAGCAGTACGGCGTTGAAATGATTTGCCTCGAAATGCACCCCGGTTTCTGCGTATACAATCCCGAAACGCTTCTTCGCCTCAGAGCTGCGGTCGGACCCGAAATCGGCGCAAACTTCGATCCTTCTCATCTCGTATGGCAGGGTATAGACCCCGTCGCGGCTATTATGGAGCTTAAAGACTGCATGTTCCATTTCCATGCGAAAGATACAAGAATCGATAAATACAATACCGCCAAAAACGGTGTCCTTTCAACTGCTCACTACGGCAATGTCGCAACACGTCCGTGGGTATTCCGTTCGGTAGGTTACGGCAACTCCACGTCCTATTGGAAAGATATCGTAAGCGCTCTCAGAACCATAGATTACGATTTCGTTATGTCTATCGAGCATGAAGACAGTCTTATGTCCGCAGCGGAAGGCCTCGGCAAGGCAATAGACGTACTTAAAGAATCAATGACCTTTGAAGACAAAGGCGGAATGTGGTGGGCATAAACCACGCATATAATTATTTTTTTTACCGGATTCGGCTTTTCCGGATAAAAAAATCTGAAGATAACGTTTTGTATATTGAAAAACCCGTTAAAATATGTTATAATAATCAAAAGCAATCAGATTATGACTATTAATTCAATCAGGAGGAAACACCATGTCCATTTTTGACAAGCTCAAAAAAACGGCGGAAGATGCGGTTAAATCTGCAGCGGATGCTATCGGAAACAAAAGCGAAACGTTTACATTCGCCGCACTTCCCGAAAGTCTCGCCGAAATGCAGGCTCTTCCCGAGGCGTCTCTTGACAGTCCGTTCAAAACAGCCGCTCTGACAGTTTGCGCCCTTTGCGCATACGCAGCGGATAAACAGATAGGTATTGATATGCTTAACTGGCTTCGCGGACCCGAACCGCTCTCAACATACGCCATCCAGTTCCTTGACGACCGTTTCCGCGACGGATACCATGTTATTTTCTCTTATTTCAAAGATGCAAAACCCGAAAATGACTACACTCCGTCAGAACCTTTTACCCTTACGTTCTATACAAATCCCTATTCCGCTGAAAACAAGGGTTATATGAAGCTCTTTATCAACTCAGGCGGCGCAGACAATGCACGCTACGTTGTGCTCCGTCAGAGAGCCAGCGACGGTAAGTGGTTCCTTAACGATCAGTTCCTTCTTGTCGGAATCCGTAAGGCAAAATCCGACGATCCCTGGGCATAATAAATGAGAAAGGTCAGCGCAGGCGGAAGCTTTTTTCTTTGCTTTGTAATGAACGTTTTTCTTACCTTCAGGTGGAGCGTTCCCGCATTGATTCTTCTCGCCTTACATTTCATCCTCGGCATTTCCGTGTGGTGGTTTATCGGCGCTGTTGCCGTGTGGTTTATCCGTATACTTATCGGTATGGCTTTAATCGGCTGGGCGTCCAGATGCTCGGTACCCGATAAGCCCAAGGAAAACAAAAACCCGTATTCCGCTACCAACAGCAAAGTTTTCGGACAGTAAAAACAAATTAAATTTACCTTTATGAAAGGGGTATTATTATGGGACTTATTAAAGCTCTTACAGGCGCAGTCGGCGGAGTTCTTGCCGATCAGTGGAAGGAGTTTTTCTACTGCGACGCACTTCCGACAGACGTACTCGTAAGAAGAGGTTACAAAAAAATAACGGGACGTTCGTCCAATACTCAGGGAAATGACAACGTCATTTCAAACGGTTCCGGTATCGCAGTTGCAGACGGTCAGTGTATGATCATCGTTGAGCAGGGCAAGGTTGTTGAAGTATGTGCCGAACCCGGAGAATATACATACAACAACTCTACCGAACCTTCCATTTTCGCAGGTAAACTCGGCACCAGCATTCTTGAAACATTCAAGGCAATAGGCAAGAGATTTACTTACGGCGGCGACCCCGGTAAAGATCAGAGAGTTTACTATTTCAACACAAAAGAGATCCTCGGCAATAAATTCGGCACTCCGAGCCCGATTATGTTCAGAGTAGTAAATAAAGAGGCAAACCTTGCAAGAACCGTTCAGGTAAGATGCAACGGTATGTATTCTTACGTTATCGCAAACCCGCTTCTTTTCTATACAAAAGTTTGCGGCAACGTTGAAAGCGAATTCAAGAGAGATCAGATAGACGAAGCTCTTAAAATAGACTTTATCGATGCTCTTCAGCCCGCTCTCGGCGCTATGTCGTCGCTCGGTATCCGTCCCGACGAACTTCCCGCAAAAGCTCCCGAGCTTAAATCCGCAATGAACGATGCTCTTAAGGTTGACTGGGTAGAATCACGCGGTATTTCCGTTGAAAGAATTTCCCTCAACCCGATTACGCTTACTGCGGAAGATATGAAGAAGATCAACGAGCTTGAAGAAGCTGTTTCCTACGGTTCCAATGCGTTTGCAATGGCAGGCCGTATGACCACCGCTACCGCCAACGCTATGGAAAACGCTGCTCAGAACGAATCCGGCGCAATGACAGGCTTTATGGGCATGGGTCTTGCGGGCGGAGCTATGGGCGGCGGTTTCAACGCAGCTCAGAATTTCTACAACGCAGGCGTCGCACAGCAGCAGGCACAGCAGCAGGCGCAACCGCAGGCGGCTCCCGCGGCAGATACATGGAAATGCTCCTGCGGCGCTGACGCTCACGGCAATTTCTGCCCCGAATGCGGAGCAAAGAGACCCGCTCCCGCAGAAGGATGGACATGTCCTTCATGCCAGGCTTTGAACAAAGGCAAATTCTGCACCGAATGCGGCGAAAAGAAGCCCGCAGGCGTTCCTCAGTACAGATGCGATAAATGCGGATGGGAACCTGAAAAAGGCGCTAAACCCCCGAAATTCTGCCCCGAGTGCGGTGACCCGTTCGACGATGGCGATATAGTACAGTAATCATATTAAATCTGACCGTTGTGGCGTGTTTACATGCCATAACGGTCATTTTTGCAATTAAACACTTTTTATAAAACAGGTGAAAACAATGGCAGCATTGCAAGAATACAAATGTCCCTGCTGTGACGGCGCAATATCGTTTGATATAGAATCTCAGCGAATGAAATGCCCTTACTGCGGCACGGAATTCGATGTCGAAACTCTTAAAGCCTACGATGAAGAACTTAAAAAAGCGGGACAGAACAATGTTTCATGGAATTCTCTGAGCGGAGCTGAGTGGTATCCGGGCGAGGAGGACGGCCTTCGAATATATCTTTGCAATACGTGCGGAGGGGAAATAGTGGCAGATGAAAACACTGCCGCAACTTCATGTCCGTTTTGCGGAAACCCCGTTGTTATGATGGGACAGTTCCGCGGTGATTTAAAGCCCGATTATGTCATACCGTTTAAAGTCAGCAAAGAAGCGGCAGTTGAAGCTCTTAAAAAGCATTATATCGGCAAAAAGCTTCTTCCCAAAGCGTTTAAAGATCAGAATCATATAGATGAAGTCAAAGGACTCTATGTTCCGTTCTGGCTTTTTGACTCGGACCTCGATGCGCATATTCAGTATAAAGCAACAAAACTGCGCCATTGGAGAGATTCTTCCTACCGTTATACTGAAACAAGCTATTTTTCCGCCGTCAGAGAAGGAAGCGTAGATTTTCGCAAAGTTCCTGTTGACGGCTCGTCAAAAATACCCGATGAATTAATGGAATCAATCGAACCGTATGATTTCAGCGAAGCGGTAGATTTTCAGACCGCATATCTTTCGGGCTATTTTGCCGATAAATACGATATCGGTCACGATAACTGCATTGCACGCGCAAACGAACGAACAAAAAAAAGCGCGGAAGAGGCGTTTGCTTCCACCGTTACGGGCTATGCAAGCGTCAGTGCCGAAAATACAAGTATAAACCTTTTAAAGGGAAGCACAAAATACGCTCTTTATCCCGTCTGGTTTCTTAATACCACGTGGAACGGAACTCAGTACAGCTTTGCAATGAACGGACAGACCGGTAAATTTGTCGGCGATCTTCCGCTTGACAAAGGCGCTTATACCAAATGGCTTTTGGGTATTGCCGCAGCGGCAGGAATCGTTGTTTTTGCAATTCAATACCTTTTCTGGATGCTGTAAGGGGGTACTTGATATGAAAAAACGATTAATTTCGGTTTTCCTTGCATTGTTCTTTGTTTTCTGCTTTTCACTCCCGTTTTTTGCCGACGAATACGGAGATTATCAGGCTGCGGACGATTCAGACCTGTTTCCGTCTTCATATCCCGGAAGACTTTACGACGGAGCGGACCTGCTAACATCGTCGGAAGAAAGTTCTATTCTTGCAAAACTCAACGAAGTCAGCGAACAGTATAAAGCAGACTTTGCGATTGTTACGGTTAATACAGTCGGATCATATTCCGCAAACGCTTTTATCGAAGAGTTTTTCGATCGTTTTCCCTACGGAAGCGGCGATATGGAAAACGGCGGCGTTATGTTGCTCATTTCCATGCAGGATCGCGATTGTTGTATCATTTCCGACGGCACAGTAGGCGATACAATCGGCGACTATGAAATTGACGTTATCCTGGATTATATCGTTTCCGATCTTTCTGCGGGATATTACAGCTCCGCATTCGACAAGTTCATATCAAAGTCTGAATACTATGTCAACGGCGCTTTAAACGGTTTTCCATTCAATTTTGCGCCGGCTATTGTTATATCCGTTATCATCGGTTTTATCGTTTCACTGATTTCCGTCAGCTCAATGAAAAGAAAACTTAAAACCGTCAATCCCGTCAACGAAGCAAATAATTATCTCCGAGACGGCAGTCTGATACTTTCAAGGGCAAACGATATGTTCCTCTACGCAACGGTATCCCGAACAGCAAGATCAAGCAGTTCAAGCTCTTCGCGCAGCAGAAGCGGGGGAGGCTCCCGTCATGTAGGCGGAAGAAAATTCTGATTATTTTAAATATGGAGCTTAACAATGTCAAAAAAACAGATTATTAATATTATTAACTTTATACGCGATGTTGAACCGCGCGGTCCCGTAGATCTTGTCGAACCGGTACGTCATCAGATAGAGCTGATGCAGCGTTATAACCTGAAGGGTACGTTTCTTCTTCAATACGATGCTCTCATAGATAACGTTTATACAGATATGCTGAAAGCGCTTGACCCCGAACAGTTTGAATTCGGCGTATGGTTTGAGATAGTTCAGCCGCAGTGCGAAGCCGTCGGCATTCCCTGGACAGGCCGTTTTCCATGGGACTGGCACGTTCATTGCGGTTTCTCCGTAGGTTATACTAAAAGACAGAGAGAAATGCTTGCGGACGTTCTTTTCGAAAAATTCCGCGAGATTTTCGGCAAATATCCGCGCGTTTTCGGCTCGTGGTTTTTTGATACGCACACTGTCCGCTATATAACCGGAAAATACGGTCTTGACGCAATGTGCAACTGCAAAGAGCAGTACGGCACCGACGGATATACACTCTGGGGCGGATATTACGGTCAGGGCTATTATCCGAGCAAAACAAATGTTTTCATCCCCGCACACACAGATGAAGAGCAGATTTCCGTTCCGCTTTTCAGAATGCTCGGCTCCGACCATGTTTATCAGTACGACCGCGGAGTTAACGTCTCGGATAACGATCATCTTATTCAGAGCGTTATATCTCTCGAACCAGTCTATCAGAACGGGGGCGGAGGTGGAGACCCTGAATGGGTTGACTGGTATATGCGTGAAAACTTCAACGGAGAATGTCTCTCTTTCGGATACGCTCAGGCAGGTCAGGAAAACAGTATGAGCTGGCCAAGTATGAAAAACGGAACCGAATATCAGTTCCCGCTTTTTGCAAAACTCGCCGCGGAAGGCAAAATATCCGTTGAAAAACTCGGAGATACCGGCAAATGGTATAAAGAAACGTTCTCTCGCACTCCCGCATCAGCAATAACAGCCCACACCGCATATGATGACGTTAACAAAACTTCCGTCTGGTACTGCTCCGACTTATACAGAATAAATCTTTATTCAGACAGTAAATCGTTCAGAATTCGTGATATTCATATTTTCGATGAAAAAATGCCGGATCCGTTTGAAGATACCGTATGCACCGCAAACGATGCCGCATACGAAACGCTGCCTCTCGTCGACGGAAACAGACACAGCGGCTCCGGAATCCTCGCAGGAGTCCGTATTATGCGCGACGGAAAAGAGATTCCTTTTGAAAAAATGGAATTTTCGGATATCGGAGGCGGCGCCGCAAAAGTCGGTTACGGCAATTTCGAATTTAAGCTTGAAAACAACCGTGTTTCCGTCAGCGCCGAAAAAGACTTTTCGCTCGTCTATCTGTTCGGCAGAAAAGGAAAAGAAATTCCCGAAGTACTCTCTTGCGCCGAGCGCGAACTGACCCTTTGCTATCTTAACAGGACTTATAAAATCCGCCTCGATGCGGGCGCTTTCGCTTCACCCACCGAAATCCGCTCCGAAAACGGAAAAATCACCGTTTCATTCGTCTTATAAAAATAAATACAACAATTAAATCAGAGGTTGCTTCGAGCAGCCTCTGATTTTTGAATAACGAAAACCACGCGATAGTCGCGTGGTCCAAAAAGGTTAACCAGTGAGGAAAAAATCCTCCGATTGTGATATAATGAAAAAGACCTGCCAGTCAAATTCAAAAAAAACAATCGGAGGATTTATCTATGAAAAAGGTAGACATTGACGCAAACAGTTTACCACATACAGAAGCGATCAGTTAAGCATGTTCAATCCACGGGAGCCATTGATGGGTACTAAATAACAGTTGCATGGCTGGCAGGCCAATATGAAACAAACTTGTGCGTCGCCAGTATTGTCTGGGGCTATGACCGAAAATGAAATACCACCCGCTATGCGGGTGGTATTTCATTTTATAGCGAATTTCGTGCGATATTTGTATTAATTATCAAAACAAATAAATCCCTCCGTATGTTGTGTTTGTCATACAAATCATTTAAAAACACAAATGAATGTGTTTCTTATAGTATATCAACCGTAATTCGTTTAACAAAAACGAAGTAAAATCCTAAAATTCATGGAAATTATTTAGCTAACTTGGGAAATCTTAAACTATGCAACCGAACTTTTGCCGTCGTTTAGTGAGTTTACAGTAATTTCGCAGAGAATCCCCATAAACAAATCGTATTACTACGCAACCATAGACG
>CAMZEM010000032.1 GCA_947305805.1 uncultured Clostridia bacterium
CGCAGATAAAAGAACCGCTCCGTCGTTTACGACGATATTTTCACTCGGCTCGGAAGCCCCAAAACCTGAAATCATCGGTTTTCCGTTCAGTATTTCCGCATTGACCGGTCCGTTTGAATCGGGCGTTTCCTGTATGATATCGGGAATACCGATATCAGGATTTTCTTCTGTCGGATTGATCTCAATCCCGGAGTTTTCCGGTTCTGTTTCTTCAACACCGGGGATAACTGCGGTATTTTCCGTAACCGTCTGTTCTGCCGTTTCAATACCTTCCGTTTCCGCTATCGGGTCCGTTTTCGGTGTGAGCTTGGGATATGCGAAATATACTCCCGCAATCAGCACAAGGCAAGCCGCCGCTGCCGCAACGTACTGCCAACGAAAATGCGCCGTTTGTTTCTCCGCTTTTTCAACAAATTTGCTGTCTATACCGCCTATGGCGTCCAGTAATTCATAATCTTTCATACTGTAAAACCTTTCCTTTCCAGATAGCCCCGAAGCTCCGTTCTCATTCGGGAAAGCATCATTTTTACTTTGCTTTGGCTGAAACCGTTCCGTCTGCTGATTTCGGGGACGGTATCGAAAAACCAGTATCTTCTTACAAACACGTTCTGCTGCTCGCTGCTGTGGCAGTCAAGAAAAGAGTTTATCGTTTCGGAAAGCTCCGAGTTTTCGGCTTTTTCTTCCACGGACATTTCCGAAGAAGGAATACATTCCGATATCTCTTCGGTAAGCTCGCGGAAAACCGCGCTTCTTTTTTCGCTGTCACGCTTTCTGCATATATCGATTGCAAGATGTCTTGTTATTTTTCCGAGAAACGCAAACAGATATGTTCTCGGCTCATTGGGAGGAATAAGATTCCACGCGCGCATATACGTATCGTTTTCGCATTCTTCCGCAGACTGCGCATCGTTCAGTATTCTGTTTGCCGCCGCACGCAGTTTTGTGCCGTATTTCCGCTTCGTTTCTGCTATTGCTTCTTCATCTCTCGAAAAATACAGATCAACGATTTTCGAATCGTCCATTTCGGTTTCTCCTTCGGTTTATTCGGGCGCCTTCACCCTTATAAGCGTATTTTTCGCCCGAACCGTCACAAAGTATAAAAGATTCACATAAATATACCCCGAAATCGTGTGATTTCGGGGTTTTGTCGGTTCTGAAAAAAGACTAACGTTTGCTGAACTGCGGAGCGCGTCTTGCGGCTTTGAGACCGGGTTTCTTTCTTTCTTTCATTCTCGGGTCTCTTGTGAGGAAGCCTGCTTTTTTGAGGGTGGGTTTGAGATTTTCGTCGGAAACAACGAGCGCTCTTGCAAGGCCGTGACGGATAGCGCCTGCCTGACCGGATACGCCGCCGCCCGCAACGGTAGCTTCGATATCGTATTTGCCTGTAAGTCCCGTGGTTTCGAGGGGCTGACGGACAATGAGCTTAAGAGTTTCGAGACCGAAATAGTCGTCAATATCTCTGCCGTTGATAGTTATTTTGCCGGTACCCTGATAAACGCGAACGCGGGCAACGGAATGTTTCTTTCTGCCTGTTCCGTAGAAATACGGTCTTTTGGATTCGTACATCAGTTTCGACCTCCTTAGTCAATGTTGAATACTTCGGGCTGCTGAGCGGCATGTTTGTGCTCAGGTCCGCTGTATACGCGCAGACGGCGCATTGCGCTGCGTCCGATTACGTTGTTGGGGATCATACCCTTGACAGCGAGTTCGAAAACGAATTCGGGATTCTTTTCCATCATGGTCCTGTATTTAACTTCTTTAAGACCGCCGACCCAGCCGGTGTGATGACGGTAGAATTTCTGTTCGAGTTTTTTGCCCGTCCATATAACTTTATCCGCGTTGACAACGATTACAAAATCGCCGCAGTCAACGTGAGGTGTGTATGTCGCCTTGTGTTTGCCTCTTAAAAGAACGGCGACTTCTGCGGCTACACGGCCGCAAGGCTTGTTTGCTGCGTCTACAACGTACCATTTACGTTCAATGTTCGCAGCGTTTGCCATGAATGTTGACATAGTTTTTCCCTCCGTTTGAGTTTCAATACCCGGCAATTATATCACAACCGCAATTATTTGTCAATACCCGTTTTGAAATTTTAATTGCTGTGATTTTGCAATCTCCGTTTTTCTCGTTTTTTCTCCGTTTTTCTCGCTTTTTCTCAATCGCAAATTAAAAATTTCACAATTGGGCCGCTTTTACGGAATGGATTTTTTAGCAAAAAAGCGCATTTGTGTGTAAACCGCTGTTTTAAAAAACGCGGAAAAACCGCGTTTTTTAAAGCATTTACCCGTTTCGCCCGTAAAAAATCGGGAATTTTTTTATTTTTATCCGATTTTAGCTAAAAATAAGCATTTATAGAAACGCCGGTTCTCGGGGCAATCCGCAAGAAAAGGCAGGCACGAAAAACCCGTACCTGCCTTTTTTCGGTTGTAAATCCGATTATTTATTCGAAATCCGCGGGAAGCTGTTTTGCAAGTGCGATTGCGGCTTTTTTCAGCATGTCTATTTCTTCCTGCAATTCGGAGATAGTCTGTTTGAGAGCGGAAATCTCTTCGTTCTGTTTATCTATGCTTCTTAGCATCGTGTCTTCCGGACTCTCGTTTCTCGCGTTTTCCTCCATATATGAAATAAGCTCTTTTTTCTCCTCTTCCGATATTATTACATCGTTAGTATCGGGAATACTTATTGCCGAAACGGGTTCTTTTCTGTTCTGAGATACTATTACCCAGTTTTTTATCGTAAGATAGGGGATTGAAAGCTCTTTGCTTACCTTGTAAACGCTTTCGCCGTCTTCGATTCTTTTAACTACTATTTCTTTGATTTTGTCGTTATAGCGTTTTTTGCGGTTTGATTTTTTTCTGTTTTTTGCCTCGTCAAACAAAGTGTTTATAAGCTGATCTTTTTTTTCGGTCCAGTTCTTTATCGTCAGTGCGGAAAGTCCTGTTTTTTTCGCCACTGAATTGCGTGATTCGCCTGTTTCGATTCTGTCTACTATCGAAAGCTTGTAGTCGGTCGTATATTTTTTCTGGGCCACGCCTAAACCTCCTTATCGGTATCGGTGTTCAGCAGTTCTTTTACGGATGTCGCAAGTCCGGCAACGGACTGTATCTGTGAGGGAATGATTATCTTCGTTGCCTTTCCGTCTGCCGCAGCGGTAAACGCGTCAAGCGATTTTATCGCTATTACCGCATCGGACGGCTGTGCCTCGTTTAACAGTTTTATGCCCTCCGCAGTTGCTGTCTGAACTTTCAGAATAGCTTCCGCTTCGCCTTCGGCCTCTCTGATTTTAACTTCTTTTTCGGCTTCCGCAGCAAGTATCGCTGCCTGTTTCTGTGCCTCCGCTTTAAGAATTACGCTTTCTTTCTGTCCTTCCGCAACGAGTATTGCGCTCTTTTTGTCGCCTTCCGCGCGTAAAATCGCTTCACGTCTTTCACGCTCCGCCTTCATCTGCTTTTCCATCGCGTCTCTTATTTCTTTCGGCGGAATAATGTTTTTCAGCTCAACGCGGTTTACTTTAATACCCCACGGGTCTGTTGCGATATCAAGAATCGACCTCATCTTTGTGTTGATAAGATCTCTTGAAGTAAGCGTAGCGTCAAGCTCAAGGTCGCCTATGATATTACGCAGGGTAGTGGCTGTGAGATTTTCTATTGCGGACATGGGATTGTCTACGCCGTATGCAAAAAGCTTCGGGTCGGTTATCTGAAAATATACAACGGTATCTATCTGCATTGTAACGTTGTCTTTCGTAATAACGGGCTGCGGAGCAAAGTCTACAACCTGTTCTTTCAGAGTAACGGTTTTTGCAACGCGTTCTATAAACGGAATCTTGATATGAAGTCCCGTCTGCCAGGTTTTAACATAGGCGCCAAGGCGTTCTATTACCATTGCCTGCGCCTGCGAAACAATTTTGATGTTGCTGATAATTATAATAAGCAGTAATACAACTACCGCTCCCGCCGCAATAAAGGTGGCGTTAAGATCGTAAGGCATATTTTTTCACCTGCGTCAAAAGACGTCCTTCCTTTTATGATAATATATGAGATTTAAAACTTTTCTTTTTCTTCCGTTTTCATTGATACTATGGCTTTTACGCCTTCTATCGCAACAACTTTTACCTCTGTTCCGACGGATATTTCCGTTCCGTCCTCGCTTCTTGCCGTCCATTCCGTACCGTTTATTCTAACCGCTCCGGTCGCCTCGGTATTGTCTATCGCTTCCGAAACAACTGCTGACTGTCCTATAATCTGTTCGTAATTGGTCGGCACTCTTTTGGGCAGAATAAACTTTTTGATCAGCGGCCTTGTAAGTATCAGAGACAGGGCGGATACTCCGAAAAACAGCACCGCCTGAAGCCAGTTTTCCGCGCCGAAAACGGATGCTATCATTGCGCAAAGCGCGCCGAATGCAAACCAGATTGACACAAGCTGAACCGTAAAAGCTTCGACAATTACAAAAACAAACAGCAAAATCAGCCAGAAAATTGTCATATTAATCAAATCGGGGAAAATAAGCATAAAACCACCTCCGGATCATCTCAAAGTTCTGCATTTCCGCTCAGATTTCATATTATCATTATTAGTTAATTATACGTTCACATATTATCATATTTAACGGAAAAAAACAATATTAAATTGTGACATTTTTCGACATTAAATGAAAACTTTTCAAACTTGTGCCTATTGTGTCACAATTACTGCCGTTAGCGATACGGTTTGCCGCCCGATTGTTATTCGCTTCGCGCATGCGTTTATTGCTGGCAGAAACCGAATGCCGTTTTGAAACGATACACCGCCGTCGGGTTTTTGCGAGTAAACCTGTATTCTATCGGCTATTTATTAAAAAATATTAAAAATATATAATAAAGTCTTGATTTTCTTACAGTTTGATGTTATAATAACGATGTATGCTATAATGGGGGTGGAATGTATGGGCGCGTTCTTTTCGGACGTCTGGAGCTTTATTGTATCAACCGTGTCAACGATAAGCTTTTTTGACATTCTGGATATCGCACTGGTCTCCGTGATCGTTTACGTTGTCGTAAAATTTTTCAGAGATACCAGGGCCGCATTCCTTTTTAAGGGCATTGCCCTTGTAATTATACTGTTTTTACTTTCAAGTATTTTCAAACTCACGGCGACGAGCTTTATTATCGAGTCGTTCCTTGAGTTCGGAGCGCTTGCAATAATAATCATCTTTCAGCCCGAGATTCGAAGCGCGCTTGAAAAAGTGGGAAGAAACGGACTGAAGAATATTCCGTTGCTTCCTTTCGACGACAGCTCGAATCACGAAAACGCAACAACGGAAATGATAAACAATGTCTGCCGCGCCGTTGCGTATTTTTCCGCAACCAAAACAGGCGCGCTTATTGTAATCGAGCGCAGCATAAAGCTCGGCGACATAATATCCTCGGGCAAATCCGTTCCCCTCGACTCCGATACCACCCCGGAGCTTATAATGAATATCTTTTTCAATAAAGCACCGCTTCACGACGGCGCAATGATAATCCGCCATAACCGTATTATTGCCGCAGGATGCGTTCTTCCTCTTTCCGAATCGCTTCTCGACAAGGATCTCGGCACACGCCACAGAGCAGGCGTGGGAATATCCGAGGTATCCGATGCGGTTGCGGTCATCGTTTCCGAAGAAACAGGCGTTATTTCTCTTGCGGTTGAAGGAAAGCTTACCCGCCGCTATACGCCCGATGTCCTTCCTCAGGCGCTTTCGAAACTGCTTGTCAAAGAAGAGGTAACACGCAGTAAAAAAGACGTACTCAAAGGTCTGCTGAAAGGAGGAAAAACAAAAGATGAGTAAGATTTCAGGTTTTTTTGAAAAACTGTTTCGCAACTCTCTGTTTCTCAAAATCCTTTCCGTTGTTATCGCAATAGGCATCTGGCTCTATATCGTAAACGTTGCCGACCCGAGAAGGACGGAGGAGTATACAAACGTTCCCATTGCGTTCGTTTACGAGGGAACGGTGCCCTATAACAACGCTCTTATGCCGCTTGTTACAAACCGCTCGTTTTATGTTAACCTCCGCGTTTCGGGACCGCGAACGAGCCTGATGAACTTCTCAAAAGATAAAATAACCGCATCTCTCAATTTCAACTCCGTTGCAGCGGAGGGAATTTACGACGTCCCCATAAGCATTTCACTCGGAAACGACAGTCTTACTTACGAAATTCTCGGCTCGAATACCGTAACGCTTGAATTCGTCAAAAAAGGCAGCACAACTCTCAAAGTCGCTTTTCAGCCTGTCGGTAAATACAAAACGGGATATTCCGAAGTTGAGCAGACGGTTTCTCCCGAATCTGTTACAATTGAGGGACCGAAAAGCGTAATTGATACGATAAGCTTTGCGGAAGTTCCGATAGACGTTACGGATTCTTCCGGCAGTCTTGTTGAGGTTGGCGACATTGTTCTTCTTACTTCCGACAGAGAGTATGTCGACCGCACGTATCTCACTCTTTCCTCTTCTCAGGCTACGGTTTCCGTTGCGCTTCAGTATAAAAAATCCGTAAAGGTAACAACTTCACTCGTCAATCCTTACGGGGGCGACGAAACACCCTACGCAACGGTTTCCTATTCTCCCTCTCCTTATCTGATGCTTCAGGGAGACGAGGAAGTGCTTTCAATTATCGATTCATACAATATCGGATCAATAAATCTTGCGGATATCCCCGAAAGCAGCAGAACATTTGAATTTACCGTTCAGAATCAGTCGGGAATAGAAGTTGTAAGCGACAGCAAAACCGTTGCCGTTACGGTAGACCTCGGCAACGTTGCGATAAAATCATACCGTCTTACCGCCGCAAACCTCAGAAGCGCAACGTTTTTAAACGTACCCGAAGGCAAAAGAGCAAGTATTTCCGAACTCTATAAAGTAATTACCTTACGCGCGCAGGAATATACGCTTGCGGAGTTGAATTCGGATTCATTCCGACTTTACGTCGATTTATCCTCAATTCCCAACGAAAAAGGGGAATACCCGCTTATAATAGAGCTACCGAGCGGCGTTTACGGAGGACTGATGAACAGATATTACGTTAACGTCGACCTTGAAGACGCGGAATAGAAAACAATGAGTGTCGATAAAAACGGACTTATACGCGATGTCCGTCTCCCGTTCGGACTTTCCGACGGCGAAGCGGTTTACGAAGCCCTTAAAAAAGAAGGGCTTCCGTTTTCAACAAACGCTTTCGTTCTGCGCCGTTCACTCGACGCGCGCAGAAAAGATATTACCGAGGTTTTCACCGTTGCCCTCTCGGATATCTATTCGGAATTCGGTTACGATTTTTCAAAACCCTGCGGGAAAGAAAAAAAAGTCCTTGTCACGGGCTTCGGCCCCGCAGGTCTTTTCGCCGCATACCTTCTTGCGGAATACGGCTTTTGCCCAACCGTTGCCGAACGTGGAAAACCCGTTGACGAAAGGGTTAAAGACGTTGAACTATTCTGGAAAACAGGCTCTCTTGATACCGAATCAAACGTTCAGTTCGGTGAAGGCGGGGCGGGAACTTTTTCCGACGGCAAACTGACAACAAGAATAAACGACGAACGCTGCAGATTCGTTCTCAATACGTTCCACAGATTCGGGGCCGGTAAATCCATTCTTTCCGCGGCAAAACCCCATATAGGCACGGATGTTCTGCGTTCGGTTGTAAAATCAATGCGAAACAGAATTCTCGCTCTCGGGGGAGAAATACTTTACAATACAAAACTCACCGATTTTTCCGTCGAAAACGGGCGTCTTAAAGAAGTATTTTTAAACGGAGAACCGCGCTTTTTCGATGCTGTTATTCTCGCTACCGGCAACGGAGCGGGGGATACTTACAATCTTTTGATGCAAAAGCCCCTGCTTATAGAAAACAAGCCGTTTTCGGTCGGTTTTCGGGCGGAATTTCTTCAGTCCGACGTCAACGTTGCGGCATACGGAAAAAACGCTTCCGACGACCGTCTGCCCCCTGCGGAATTTTCCTTCTTTACCCATCTTAAAGAGGGCACGGTTTATACTTTCTGTATGTGCCCCGGCGGTTATGTCGTTAATTCCTCGTCAGACGAAGGCCGGCTTGTTACAAACGGAATGAGCTTTTCGGGACGTAACGGCAAAAACGCCAATGCGGCGTTTCTTGCAACAGTTTCCGCCGAAAATCCCATGCAGGCGTTCGAAATCCGTAAAAAAATCGAAGCTGCGGCATTTTCAAGGCATAACGGCAAAGCGCCGGCAACTCTCGTTAATAATTTTCTCGAGGGTTCCTGCCCGTCCTCTTTCGGACACGTACTTCCCACTTTTCTTCCCGGCGTTGAACCTGACGTATTTGACGGAATATTCCCGAAAAAAACGCTGTCAATGCTCAGGAAAGGAATTGCGGAATTCGGAAAACGGTTCTTTTACGATCCGCAAGGCGTTTTAACCGCTCCCGAAACACGAACTTCCGCTCCGATGCGCATAGTCCGGGACAGCAGTTTTCAGGCTGTCGGCGCAAGCGGACTTTATCCGTGCGGCGAAGGCGCCGGATATGCCGGCGGCATAATGTCGTCCGCAGTTGACGGACTCAGAGTAGCGGAAGAAATAATAGGTTTAAGCAGAGAAAAGCTATGATTACGCAAGGTATCGTTTACAGAAAAAAAGGCGAAACGGCGCATATTAAATGCGCGCGGCCAAAAGGCTGCGAGCACTGTGAAAACAGCGCGATTTGCAATAAAAAAGAATCCGAAATCAGGGCTTTCGATCCGATAGGCGTTTCGGAAGGCGACACTGTCGAAGTTGAAACACGCGAGGACGCAAAATCAATCCTCGTTATAATATATATTTTTCTGACACCGGTGGCAATACTGTTTGCCGCTTACGGCCTTTTCGTCATCAATCCGTATCTCGCAATTGCGGGAGCGGTATTGGCTGCCGCATATTTCTGGGGACTGAAAATTCTCGATAAACAATTCGACCCCAAGGTAAAAATCATCCGTATTGTCGAAAAAGCCGAAAATGAAGAACAGCAACAAAAAGGAAATCAGCAGTAATGTATCATACAGGTCTTGACGTAGGGTCAACAACGGTTAAAATTTACGTGGTGGACGAAAATATGTCCCCCGTCTATACAAAATACAAACGTCATCTGTCAGACGTCCGCAACGCGGTCCTTTCCCTTATACTCGAAGCATGCGAGGAGCTCGGCAATATCCGCTCAACGCTTGCCGTGACCGGATCGGGCGGCGTAGGTCTTTCTCAGCATATAGGCGTTCCGTTCGTTCAGGAAGTAATAGCAGGCACCGCCGCGGTAAAACGCGTTGCCCCGCAGACAAACGTGGCAATAGAGCTCGGCGGCGAAGATGCCAAAATCACCTATTTTGAAATCTCTCCCGAACAGCGTATGAACGGCACCTGCGCGGGAGGAACCGGAGCGTTCATCGACCAGATGGCGTCTTTGCTTCAGACCGATGCCGACGGACTTAACGAACTCGCCAAAAACTATACCGAAATATATCCCATAGCAGCAAGATGCGGTGTTTTTGCCAAAACCGACGTTCAGTCGCTTCTCAACGAAGGCGCTTCAAAAGAAAACATTGCCGTTTCCGTATTTCAGGCGGTAGTTACTCAAACAATATCCACTCTTGCATGCGGAAAACCCATACGCGGCAACATTGCTTTTCTCGGAGGTCCGCTTTACTATAATTCCGAGCTCAGAAAGCGCTTTGTCGAAACCCTCAAACTTACTCCCGATCACGTCGTATTTCCCGAAAATGCGCATCTTTTCGTCTCCTTCGGCGCCGCCATTCTTTCTACCGGCGGCGAAGAATTCGATCTTTCTGAAGTTGCGCAGAGAATTAAAATACTCGGCAGCTCGTCGTTTGAAAATCTTAACGTTCTGCCCCCTCTTTTCAAGGATGGGGCGGAGCTGGAAGCTTTCCGCGCGCGCCATGCGAAAAACACCGCAAAAACACGTCCTTTAAAGGATTTCAGCGGCGACTGCTATCTCGGAGTCGATGCCGGTTCAACAACCACAAAGGCAGTTTTAATCGATTCCGAAGGCGCGATACTTTATTCCCATTACGGCTCAAACAGCGGAAATCCGCTGAAAAAAATAGGCGAGATTCTTTCCGAGCTTTATTCGGTTCTTCCCGAGGGGGCGCATATCCGTTGCTCGGGCGTTACCGGTTACGGAGAAAAAATGCTTATGACCGCGTACAGCTTCGACGTTGGCGAGGTTGAAACAATCGCTCACTACAAGGCCGCGGAATTTTTCCTTCCCGGAGTTGACTTTATACTCGATATCGGCGGACAGGATATGAAATGCACCCGTCTTAAAAACGGCGCGATTGAAAATATCATGCTCAACGAGGCTTGCTCTTCGGGATGCGGATCTTTTATCGAGGTATTCGCAAAATCAATCGGAATGCCCGTAGCGGATTTTGCAAAAGAGGCTCTTAAAGCAAAAGAACCCGCAGACCTCGGCTCACGCTGCACGGTATTTATGAATTCCAAAGTAAAACAGGCGCAGAAAGACGGCGCATCCGTTGCGGATATATCCGCCGGACTTTCATATTCCGTCGTTAAAAACGTCCTTCAGAAAGTAATCAAAATAAAGGACCCGAAAGATCTGGGCGAAAAAATAATCGTTCAGGGCGGCACTTTTTTCAACGACGCTATACTCAGAAGCTTTGAAATAATTTCGGGCAGAGAAGTTGTCCGTCCTGATATCGCAGGCCTTATGGGCGCTTTCGGAATGGCGCTGATAGCCAAAAACAGGTCGGGCGAAACGAGTTCGCTCATTAGCAGGGAAAAACTCGATAAATTTTCATACCAAAGCACTATGCGCCGCTGCGGAGGATGCACAAACAACTGTCTTTTAACGATTCTTAAATTCGACAACGGCAAGCGTTTTATATCCGGCAACCGTTGCGACAAAGGCGCAGGTATCGAGAAAAATACAAAAGAAATTCCCGACCTTTACGAATACAAATACAAACGCCTTTTCTCCTATGAACCCGTAAAGGACGCGCCTCAGGGCAAAATAGGCATTCCGCGCGTGCTGAATATGTATGAAAACTATCCTTTCTGGTTCACGTTCCTCACAGCGCTCGGATATGAAGTCGTTCTTTCCGACAACAGCTCAAAAAAACTTTACGAAAGCGGAGTTGAATCTATTCCGTCCGAGTCTGCATGCTATCCGGCAAAAATAGTCCACGGACATATAGTTAATTTGATAAACAAGGGCGTTACGCGTATTTTCTATCCCGGAATCGTTTACGAGGCAAAAGAGATAGACTTTTCAAACAACGCATATAACTGTCCGATAGTCTGCTCATACCCCGAGGTAATCAAAAACAACGTCGAGCAGCTTTCCGAAAAACATATCGAATTTATCAACCCTTTCTTCTCGCTTCTTGACAGGAAAAAGCTTGAAAAACATCTTGTCGGCGAGTTCGGAAAGAGAGGTTTCAGTCCCGAAACAGTCTCCTCAGCCGTAAAAGCCGCTTTTGAGGAACACGATAACTTCAGAGCCGATATGCGCAAAAAGGGCGAGGAAACGCTCGAATATATAAAGAAAAACGGCATTACGGGCATCGTTCTCGCAGGCAGACCGTATCATGTGGACCCCGAAATAAATCACGGCATTCACAACGTAATCACGTCTTGCGGAATGGCGGTTTTAACCGAGGACAGCATTTGTCATCTCGCAAAAAACAGACAGACTCTGCGTGTCGTTGACCAGTGGGCATATCATTCAAGACTTTACGCCGCCGCGCACGTCGTTCGCGAAAATGACAGTCTCGAGCTTATACAGCTTAACTCTTTCGGCTGCGGCGTTGACGCCGTAACCACCGACCAGGTGGCGGAAATACTCGAATCCGCAGAAAAAATATATACCGTTCTTAAAATCGACGAGGTAAACAATCTCGGCGCGGCAAAAGTCAGAATACGTTCTCTCATTTCAGCCGTTTACGACCGCAGAGAGTCGGGCTTTGCCCCGCATACTTCCGATTACGGCTTAAACAGAATACTGTTTACTCCGGAAATGAAAAAACGCCATACCATTATCGCGCCGCAGATGTCGCCCGTTCATTTCGAAGTCATCGAGGCGGTCTTCAACCACGCGGGATATAATATGGTGGTTTTAGCAAAGCCGGACCGCAGTACGGTCGACGAAGGGCTTAAATACGTAAACAACGACGCCTGCTATCCCTCCGTAATCGTTGTGGGACAGCTTATCAGCGCGCTTAAATCGGGACAGTACGATTTAAACAACACTTCCGTCATCATTTCCCAGACCGGCGGCGGATGCCGTGCCACAAACTATATCGCTTTTCTCAGAAAAGCCATGAAGGACGCAGGTTTCGGCTCTGTTCCCGTTCTTTCGCTGAACTTTGTGGGAATGGAGAAAAACCCCGGCTTCAAATTCACCCCCGCAATGCTCCATCAGACTATAATCGGCATTGTTTTAGCCGATCTTCTTTCGAGAGTATTTCTCCGCACCCGTCCTTACGAAACCGTAAAGGGCACTTCCGAAAAACTTTACCGCAAGTGGCTTGATATAATCAAAGTTAAGGCAGTTCAGGGCAAACGTTCGGAAATATACAAAACTTCTCTGCAGATTCTCAAAGATTTTGCGGCGGTTGAAAAAACCGACGTTGCAAAGCCGAGAGTAGGCATAGTAGGGGAGATACTCGTTCAGTATCATCCGTTCGGCAACAACGATCTTATCGGCAATATCGAAAAAGAAGGCGGCGAAGCGTATCTTCCCGATCTCGTAAACTTTTTCTCGTATATCTGCTATCAGTCTCAGACAAAATACGAAAAACTTTCCGGAACAAAATTCAATGCCGTTGTATTTACGGAATTCAACAATATTCTTACAAAGTTTTACCGTGCCCGCGCCGAAAAAGCGCTTGCAAAATATCCGCAGTTCGGTAAGCTTTCCGATATCGGCGAACTTGCAAAAAAAGCGGAGACAATCCTTTCAACCTGCAATATCACGGGCGAGGGCTGGCTTTTAACCGCGGAAATGCTTGAAATGATAGACCACGGTATTCCCAATATCGTCTGCGTTCAGCCTTTTGCGTGCCTTCCCAATCACGTAACGGGAAAAGGTATGATAAAAGAGATCCGCAGACGCTATCCCCAGGCGAATATTGTCCCCATAGATTACGACCCCGGAGCGTCTGAAGTAAACCAGATAAACAGACTTAAACTTATGATGTCCTCTGCAAAAGAAAATCTTGCAAAGCAAACCGTGGACGACGGCAGCTCCGTCAAATTGTGATTTGTATAAATCCGTCGTGTTTTTTGACTAATCCGCAAAAAAAACATGGCGGATTCTCATTTTCTCCTTGACATGTGAGGTTTATTATTATATAATATACTAAACTATACGGCAATATCTGTGTACCGAAACTTTTAAAATATTTAAACAGGAGTTGATAACTGTATGATTAAACTCGGCGTAAACACAGTCCTTTTCAAAACGGTATCTTTTGCGGAAGCGGCGCGTCTTATAAAGATATGCGGCTATGACGGACTTGAAATCTCAGCCATTCAGGGCATGTGCGAGCATCTCAATCTCGATAACTGGAAGGCGCAGGAAGGCGAACTTCGCTCCATAATGGAGGCAAACGACCTGAAATTCCTTTCAACCGAAGTTGCTTCACATGATTTCACAAGGCTTCAGAAGGCTTTTGAAGCGGCGGCGGCTCTCGGCATTCCCGTTGTAAACGTCGGACCCGGCGGACCTTCGGACGATGAAGAGGCTTTCAAGAGAACGGTCGAAACTCTTCAGAAGCTTGCCGAAATGGCTGAACCTTACGGCGTTTCCCTTTGCGCAAAGGCACACGTAGGAGGAGCAATCTACAATACTCCCACAACTCTCCGCGCTATCCGTGAAATAACTTCCCCCGCATTCGGAATCGATATGGACCCCTCTCACATTTACCGCGGCGGCGAACAGCCCGAAGAGTCTATAAAATCCGTAATCTCTTCCATGAAACATATCCATATCCGTGACTGTACCGGCAGACAGCCCTCTCCGGGACATCCCTTCAAACAGATGTGCGGCAGCGGCGAAATAGATCTTTTCGGCTATTTCAAAGCGGCAGTCGACGCAAATTACGACGGTCCCGTATGCCTCGAGGTAATCGGTCCCAACCTTCGCGTTGAAGAATCAACTCTCGTAGCAGCCGAAAGCTACGGATATATGAACGCATGCCTTAAAATACTCGGCGCAAGATAAATACGCAAACCGAATTAATTTTTTATACAAATTAAGGAGTCCGAAATGAAAAAGAAACCTAATGTAGTTTTAATCGGCGTAGACAGTCTCAGACGCAACAGAATGAGCCTTTACGGCTACCATCGCCTTACCACTCCGCACATTTCCGATTATTTCAAGGACGGCATCGTATTTGAAAATTGCTTCTCCCCGTCAATCCCCACAACTCCCGGATACGCTTCAATGCTAACCGGTATGGACTGTTTCGGCACAAACGTCGTTGCTCTCCGTCACCAGGGCCCTCTCGCTCCGGGCGTAAAAAATCTTCCCACCGTCCTCAAAGAAAACGGATACACCACTACCGCAATCGGCTATAATTGTCCTATTTCCGTAGGATGCGACAATTATCTCGAATACCCCGTTTCCTGGGGCTCCTGGTCTGCGGGACGTTCCGCAAAGGCAGAATCGATGAATTCAGTCGCTCTTCCCGAACTTGAAAGACTCGCAAAACAGGATAAGCCGTTCCTTCTTTTCATGCGCCATATGGACCCGCACTCCCCGTATCTTCCTCCGGAACCGTTTTCAAGAATGTTCTATCAGGGAGACGAATTCGATAAAAACAACAAATCTCTCGACAGATGCTATAAATTCAAACCGTTCCGCGATTATTTCTGCTCGTGGTTCCCGCCTCACTGCACCGATGCCGAATATGTAAACGCTCAGTACGACGGCGCGGTAGCTTATCTCGACTCCTGCCTCGCGCAGATTTTCACAAAGATAGCAGACCTCGGAATCGAAGAGGAAACAATCGTTATCCTTACCTCCGACCACGGCGAAACGCTTAACGAACATGAATGCTACTACGACCATCACGGTCTTTACGACTGCACGCTCGTTGTTCCGTTTGCAATCAGATACAAAGGTCATCTTCCCGAAGGCAAACGTTTCAGCGAATTCTGCCAGCTCAAAGACGTTATGCCCACTCTTCTTGATATTATCGGTATCAAATCGGGTATTAAATTCGACGGTCAGAGCATGATGAACCTTGTAAACAACAACGGCAAATTCGCAGAAGAACCCGAAATGTATATCACCGAGGCTACGTGGGAAAGAAAGCACGGCTGGCGTACTCCCGAATGGAAACTTATCCGCGCTCTCGAGCCCGACTTCCATTTCAGAGAAGAAGTTGAGCTTTACAACCTCATCAAAGACCCCGGCGAAAACCACAACGTTGCAAAAGAAAATCCCGAAGTTGTCGCAGCTTTGACAAAACGCCTTGAAAAGCATCTTAAAAAACGCGAAAAAGCTACAAAACGCACGGCTCCGATTTACACAAACGCCACCACGTGGAACGGCATCGGCAGACCGTTTGAATCACACGAAGAAGCTTATTCAAAAATGCACATAGGCAACCCCGAGGACGCAAGAAAACTTCAGATACTCGACGACGACGAATAATACAGAGGATTGACATATGCTTCGTGTATGCGTAATAGGTATGGGTCCTATCGGCAACAACCATGCCAGAATATACAAGTCACTCGATTTTGTTGAGCTTGCCGCAGTATGCGATACAAGAAGAGACAGAGCGGAGGCAGCGGGAAAAGCATACGACGTGCCGTATTATCTCAATGCGCAGACGATGCTTGACGAGATAAAGCCCAATATCGTATCGGTTGCAACCGGCGGATACGAGTATTCTTCCGATCACTGCCAGCCCGTTTTGCAGTCTCTCCGTTCCGGCGCCCACGTCCTTTGCGAAAAGCCGATTTCAAACGATCTGCAGTGCGCTAAAATAATGGTTGATACCGCAAAGCAGTATAACCGCTGCTTCGGCATAGACTTCAACCACCGTTTTACACCTGCCGCATTGCAGGCAAAGAAATGGCAGCGGGACGGACGTCTCGGAGATCTCATCTTTGTGAATATGGCTCTCTGGATCGGAAAGTTTATGCCTCTCGAAAGCGAGTTTTACCATTTAAAGGCTCTCAATCCCCACAGCGTAGATATGATGCGCTATTTCTGCGGAGACGTAGACGAGGTTCACTGCTATGCCATGAAAGCGCCCGGAAGATGGATATATTCCTCTTCTTCAATCAATATGCGTTTTAAAAACGGCATTGTGGGACATCTCACAAGCTCATACGACATAGAGCGCGGTCATCCGATGGAACGTTGCGAGGTTGCGGGCACTCAGGGCAGATTCGTTGTAGATGATATGTGGCTTAAATCAACTCTTTATCCGAGAGGAAATATGGTCAGAGAAGAGTACGTAAACCCCGTTTTCGGCGGATACGA